>NZ_DATITZ010000346.1:0-25358 GCF_035467215.1 Thiocapsa sp.
ACATGACAGCGCATCCGACGCCTTCAATGCTCGTTGTTTTTATGCGCCTCCGCATCCCGATTCATCAAGGTGATGACCTTGTAGACCAGAAACACGATGATCAGGATCGCGATGATCACCATCGCGATCGACATCAAAGTCACGAAGTCCCACGTCAGTCCTCCGGTCATGTCGATCTCCTCCCCTGCTCCCCCTTGTTGTATCGGCGGGCCGGCAAGCCGGCCCGCACGTCTTCAGACGCGTCTCATCCGCCGCCGCCGAGCTGGTGAACGTAGATGGCGAGCTTCTTGATGTCCTGATCGTCCAACTTGCGAACCTCGACATCGTCCACCTTCGCCACCGAGCCGAAGGCCGGCATCACCGCATCTCGTGTCTCGGGGATGCCGGGCTGGTTGACGCCGTACATGATCGTATGACGCGCACTTTCGAAGCCACCCGGCTCGAAGCGCCAGATGCTGTCGGTCAGATTCGCCGCGCCGACACTCACGATCTCGCCGTCCCCCAGCTCGACCAGCACACCGTTCGCCTTCTCGCCGTGACAGGCGTTGCAGCCCTTGGCGGTATACAGCGCCCAACCCTCCGCACTGCCTGCGCCGCCTTCGGTCATCTCGACGACCCAGCGTGCAAGCGCATCGATCTCCTCTTGGGAGAGGATCTTCGCATGGGCGGTCATGGCACCCTTGCGCCCGTTCGTAATGGTCTCGCTGAGCTTCGCGATCGAGCCACCGTAAAGCCAGTCATCGTCGGCCAAAACGGGATACCCTGGATTGCCTTGTCCGCCGCTGCCGTGACACGCCGAACAGTAATCGCCGAACAGCACCTTCGCGGAGGCCAGGGTGTACTGCAGCAGGCCCGGATCAGCAATGATCTCCTCGGCGGTCATTTGGCTGATCTGTTCTTCGAACGGACCGCGCTTCGCGTCGACCTGAGCGACACCCTGCTCGTATTCCTGAATCTGCGTCCACCCCAAGAGCCCGGGTGTCGCCTGCTGACCGACCGGCCAGCTCGGATAAAGGATCGTGTAGACGATGACGAAGAGGATGGACGCCCAGAATCCGAGCATCCACCAACGCGGCGGCGGATTCGCCAATTCCCGCAGGTTGTCGTCCCAGACATGCCCGGTATTGTTCTCGCCGGGAAAGGGGTTATTTTCGGCCATGTGGGTCTCCGGTGTTCTCGTTGTCCTCTTCGAACGGGATATGTTTCATGGCTTCGAGCTTTTCCCGGTTCTTCGGACGGAAGACGTAGAAGTAGGCACCGACCATCAGCAGGAAGATCACGACGGTGAGGATCGTGCCGATCCAATCGTTCGTCGTCATCGCCTGCCAATCGGTCTGGAGATAGTCGCTGAGACTACTCACGGTAGGTCTTGGACTCGTCGAGGGCGACCATGGTGCCGAGGACCTGCATGTAGGTCACCAACGCGTCCATCTCGGTCTTGCCGTCTACGAGGGCCGGTGCGGAATCGATATCGGCATCCGAATAGGGCACCCCCACCGTGCGCATCCCACGCATGTGCCGCTGCATCTTCTTGCCGTCGAGATAATTCTCGTCCAGCCAGGGGTAGCCCGGCATCACGGACTCCGGAACCAATGAGCGCGGCTCGCGCAGATGCTGACGCTGCCATTCGTCGGAGTACTTCCCTCCGACACGCGCCAGATCCGGACCCGTCCGTTTCGAGCCCCACTGGAAGGGGTGATCGAACATGGACTCGGAGGCCAGCGAATAATGACCGTAGCGCTCGCGCTCGTCGCGGAAGGGACGGATCATCTGCGAGTGGCAGAGGTAGCAACCCTCGCGTTGGTAGATGTCGCGCCCGGCCAGCTCAAGCGCCGTGTAGGGACGCATCCCCTCGCCCGGCTTCCAGTTCCATTGCTCCTTCCCGGCCTCGTCGACCACGACGATCGGCTCGGCTCCCGCCTTCTCCCACACGATCTCCGGATAGGTGTTGTGCTCCATGGTGTTCTTCATATAGAAGAGCGGGACGATCTCCACCAACCCACCCACGGACAGCACCAAGGCCGTCACGATGAGCAGGCCCCAGATATTGACCTCCATCCATTCCTGAAAGGACTTCGGCTTCGTCTTTTTATCGGCCATGAGATGCTACTCCGGGGATCATGCCGCTGCCGGCAAGGCGCGCGCCTTGCTCAGGCTGCCTTCGGACAACGACTTGCGCACGGTCATCAAGATGTTGAAGAGCATCACGATCGCACCGAGCAGGAAGATCGCACCACCGACCGTACGCATCGCGTAGTAGGGGTGCATGGCGTCTACTGATTCGACGAAGGTATAGGCCAAGGTGCCGTATTCGTCATAGGCCCGCCACATCAGCCCCTGCATAATCCCGGACACCCACATGGCGACGATATAGATCACGGTGCCGATCGTCGCCGTCCAGAAATGGAAGTTGATCAGGCGTACCGAGAACATCTCGGTGTGATACAGACGGGTCATCAGGTGGTAGATGGCACCGATCGAGATGCCGGCCACCCAACCCAGCGCACCGGAATGCACGTGACCGATGGTCCAGTCGGTGTAATGGGAGAGTGCGTTGACGGTCTTCAGCGACATGACCGGACCTTCGAAGGTCGACATGGCGTAGAAGGCCAGTGCGATGATCAGGAACCGCAGAACATAGTCGGTCCGCAAACGATCCCAGGCACCCGAGAGTGTCATCATGCCGTTCACGGCGCCACCCCAGGAGGGGATGATCATGGCGATGGAAACCGCCGCCCCGAGCGACCCGGTCCAATCCGGCAGCGCGGTGTATTGCAGATGATGCGCGCCGAGCCAGACGTAACCGAACATCAAGGCCCAGAAATGGATGACCGAAAGACGGTAGGAGTAGATCGGACGCCCCGCCTGCTTGGGCACGAAGTAATACATGATCCCGAGGAAGCCGGCCGTCAGGTAGAACCCGACCGCGTTATGTCCCCACCACCACTGGATCATGGCGTCCTGAACGCCCGCGAAAACCGAATAGGACTTGAAGAGTCCGACCGGGATGGCCAGGCTGTTCACCACGTGCAGATAGACGATCATGATCATCATGCCGAGGAAGAACCAGTTCGACACGTAGATGTGCGAGGACTTCCGGTTGGCGATCGTCATCACGAAGTTGATCGTGAACGAGAGCCAAACCACGGCGATCAGGATGTCGACCGGCCACTCGAGCTCGGCGTATTCCTTCGATTGGGTCAGACCCAGCGGAAGGGTGATCACGGCCAGCACGATGACGAGATTCCAACCCCAAAAGGTAAACCACGCCATCTTGTCGCTCCAGAGGCGTGCGCCGCAGGTGCGTTGGACGGTATAGAAGGCGGTGGCCATCAGGGTACAGCCGCCGAAGGCGAAGATGACGGCGTTGGTATGGAGCGGGCGCAGACGCCCGAACGATAAATAGGGGCTATCCAGATTCAGCGCCGGCCAAGCCAGCTCTGCTGCGATATAGACCCCGACAGACGCGCCCACCACCAGGTAGACGACGGCCATGACCGTGAACCAGCGTACAACGTCGAAGTTGTACTTCCGTTCCAGACTGGCTTCCATTAGACCCTCCCAGAAAACGTCGGGAAAACAACAAGGATTATAAGGCGATCCAGCCGTCTCGTTATGTCGCCCCATCGGGCGACAGTGCGCGGGTCATATCACTGGATCAGAGTCCTAAAGTCAACATAGGAGCAGGGCATCCGACCTGATCCATATGGGATATACCGCTACAGTCATTGACCTGGATCAGTTTTTGGCGGGGGAATCACGGATCCGGACGAACGGCACTACTTGAAAAAGGCGTCGATCGAAAACCCTTCTTTTTCCAGGATATCGCGCAGGCGCCGCAACGCATCCATCTGGATCTGACGCACCCGCTCTCGGGTCACGCCCAGCTCCTGTGCGACGTTCTCGAGGGTCGAGTTCTCGTAACCGTGCAGACCGAAGCGACGCTCCACCACCTCGCGCTGCTTGGCGTTGAGCTTTCCGAGCCAGTGCTCGATGTTGCCTTGAATATCGGTGTCCTGGATGCGGTCGGCCGGATCGTCGGCGGCCTCGTCCTGGAGCATGTCGACCAGCGGCTTGTCGGCATCCTTGCTGTAGGGCGTGTCCACCGAGGCGATGCGCTCGTTCAACCCGAGCATCCGTTTGACCTCGCCGATCGGCTTGTCGAGCAGGACCGCGATGTCCTCCGTGGTCGGCTCATGATCCAGCCGTTGCGAGAGTTTTCGCGCCGCCTTCAGATAGATGTTGATCTCCTTCACGACATGAATCGGCAGACGCACGGTCCGCGTCTGGTTCATGATCGCCCGCTCGATCGTCTGACGGATCCACCAGGTGGCATAGGTGGAGAAACGAAACCCTCGCTCCGGGTCGAATTTCTCTACGGCGCGGATCAACCCGAGGTTGCCCTCTTCGATCAGATCCAACAGCGGGAGCCCGCGATTGAGATAGCGCCGAGCGATCTTCACCACCAACCGCAGGTTGCAGACGATCATGCGGTGACGCGCGGCGTTGTCGCCGCTTTGTGCTGCCCGCGCGAGACTGACCTCTTCCTCCGCGGTGAGGAGCTTGGACTCGCCGATCTCGTTCAGGTAGAGACGGGTCGCATCGAAATCGCCTTCGCCCGAGCTGAAGCGCTCGGCGGCGGGTTCGACGGTCGCCGGCTCGATCGGCTCGGACTCGACCGGATCGGCGTCGTCGGAGTCGATCTCCTCGTTGGTCGGCTCGGAGTCCTCGCCGTCGAGCAGGATCTCGCCGTCAAGCTCCGAGGCGAGATCGGCAACATCGACCTTGGGCTCACGAGCGTCGGCGCTTGACATCCACATCTTCCTCCGTCGGGTCGGACGCGGTTAGGTGCGCGGAGGCAGATAGAGTAGCGGGTCGACGGCGGTGCCGTCTCGGCGAATCTCGAAGTGCAGTAGGTAGCCGCCCCCGTCGACCGCTTGACCTACTTCCGCGACCGCCTGCCCGCGCTTCACCCGATCCCCCTCGGCAACGAACAGCCTGCGATTAAACCCGTAAGCGCTCAGATAATTGTCGTTATGTTTGATGATGATAAGGTTGCCGTACCCTTTGAGTCCACCGCCGCTGTAGACGACCTGGCCATCGCCTGCGGCCGTCACCTGCTCGCCGGCGCGCCCGCGGATCCGGATACCTTGGCGCGTGCGGTCGCCGGCGCTGAACCTCTGCTTGAGCGAGCCCTCGAGCGGCCACGCCCAGGCCACGCCGGAGGCCGCGGTCGGGCTGGCGGCGGGGCTGGCCGCCGCCTTGCGAGGCACGTCTCGCGAAGCAGTCTCGGCGCCGGCCGCCTGTGGCGGACTCGCCGCAGGCGCCGGTGCAGCGACCACCGCCGGCGTGCTCGGGGCCGCGGAGGGCTGCGGCGCGGGCGAGCCGTCCGGAGGCACCACCCGAAGGAGTCGACCGGCATAGATCGAGTAGGGTGACTCCAGACCATTCCAACCCGCGAGCGTCCGAACGCCCAGGCCGTGCCGAGTCGCGACCTCGCTGAGCGTGTCACCCCGGCGGATGAGGTAGTAGCCGTCCGGAACCGGACCGACCCAATCCCAGCCGCCGACCGGTGCCGGCCCCTTGGAGGCGCAGCCTCCGAGCAGTGCGATCATGAACAGGCCAAGCACGCAGAGGCCGATCGACGGCCTCGCGAGCCGCCGCACCGCATTCGCGACACGACCGTCGCGGCCAACCGACAGCGACGGCGGCCATCCGCACGTCGAGGCGGCACGGGTATGCTCCAGACCGAGCATCCGGATCTCCTTCTTTTAAGACACGCCCGCAACCAGGGGCACGAAACTGACCGGCTCGAGGACCTCCTGCTCGAAGCCTTGAGCGGTGCGCGTGACGCGCAGAAGCACCTGGGACTCCCCTTCCCAGATCGGCAGGATCATGACGCCCCCGGGCGCCAACTGCTCGGCCAAGAGGCGCGGAACTCCGCGCGGCGCCGCCGTCACCAGGATACCGTCGAAGGGGGCATATTCGGGCCAGCCCAGCGCACCGTCGTCATGGCGAAAGCGGATATTTCGATATTCGAGCAGGCGCAATCGATCCCGAGCGCGCTCGAGCAAGGCCCCGATCCGCTCGACGCTGTAGACCCGACGCACCAAAGACGCGAGAACCGCCGTCTGAAACCCCGAGCCCGTGCCGATCTCGAGCACGGTATCGGGCTTGGATGGCTCCATCAACGCCTGAGTCATCCGCGCGACCGTATAGGGTTGAGAGATGGTTTGGCCATGGCCGATCGGCAGCGCCGAGTCCTCGTATGCGCGGCTCGCCAACGCCTCGTCGACGAACAGATGGCGCGGCAATCGGCGGATCACGTCGAGGAGCTCGGGCATGCGGATCCCCGCCTCTTCCAGACGCTGAATCAAGCGCGCGCGTGTGCGCTGCGAGGTCATCCCGATCCCTTGGTGCGCAGTCCCGGCCCTCAAGTGCGCGTGTCCAACCATTGGCGAACGGACTCCAACGCACTGTGTCGGGTGAGATCCACCTGCAGGGGTGTGATCGAGACGAAACCGCTGCGCACAGCGAAGAAATCCGTGCCGGGCCCGGCGTCCTGCTCCGGACCGGCGGGTCCGACCCAATAGATGCGACGCCCGCGCGGATCCAGCGCCGGGACGACGGCCTCCGCCTTGTGCCGATGCCCCAAGCGGGTCGCGACGAAGCCCTTGATCTGGTCGTACGGAACATCCGGTACGTTGACGTTCAGGATGATGCTGGACTCGAGCGGCGCCTCCCGCAACCGGGTGACCAGTTGAACCGCCACTGCCGCGCCGGTTTCCAGGTGCTGCGGCTCATGCGCGTACATGGAGACCGCAATCGCCGGCAGCCCGAGGAAGCGTCCCTCGGTGGCGGCCGCAACGGTCCCGGAATAGAGCACGTCGTCGCCGAGATTCGGACCGTGGTTGATCCCGGCCACCACGATATCCGGATCGACATCGACCAGGCCGGTCAAGGCCAGGTGAACGCAATCCGTCGGGGTCCCGTCGACACGGATGTAGCCGTTCGCCATTCGGGTCGCGCGCAGCGGTACATCGAGGGTCAAGGAGTTGCTGGCGCCGCTGCGGTCGCGCTCGGGCGCCACGACGAGGACATCTCCGAGCGCGGAAAGGGCGTCGGCAAGCCTGATCAGGCCGGGCGACTGGTAGCCGTCGTCGTTGCTCACGAGAATCTTCATGTCGTCCTAAACCGCGCCCGGCGCGGTATGCGATGTTCTGGGATGGTATTGACCCCGGCAGACTTGACGACCGCTGGAGTCGGCGCGGTTTAGAATATTGAAAAATATATCATTTTAAACCGCATCTCCGTTAAGAGCCGTGGATGCACCAATCGTCGATCTCACTCGGAAACGAGCATCTCGCTCTGGACGAGGTTTAACCGCATTCGAAGAAACCGATACTCGATCAGGATCCGCCGCGTCGGGGGACGCCCGGATCATACTCAAAAGGACCCCCACCGGCACCCCGCGCGCTTGGACCCGTCTCGGCCGGGCAGCGCTGCTATACTGCGGCGCCGAACGACGACGCGACGCGAGCCGACGCGGCCGGTCGAGAGCGACCCGGCGGATGCCGGCGTGATCATGCCTGCGGACTTTCGCCTCCTCGTGATGTCCTAAGCCGGACCCACGGGCGACCCCTTCCGTCCAAGCGCAACGATACCCTGTCCAGACATGAAGAAACAAATCCAAGAATCTGATTTGGCATTGTTTCGCGAGCATGTCCAGGACGCCGAGCCGGTTCGCCATGACCAGGTCGAGCATGAGCGGCGCCGACCGCCACCCGTCCCGCGCCCGCGCCCCGTCGAGCTGCCCGAGGCACAAGGCGGCACCCTGTTGTCCGAGTCGGAGGTGGAGACGCATGAGTTTCTCCTCTTCACGCGCCCCGGTGTCCAGCGGCGCCTGATGGCCGAGCTGCAGCGCGGCGGCATCGAGGTCGGACTGGAGCTCGACCTGCATGGACTGCATGCCGAGCAGGCGCGCGGACTCCTCGCCGAGTTCCTTGCCGAATGCGCCCGGCGCCACGTCCGGTGTGCACTCATCGTCCACGGCAAGGGCTATCGCTCGGCCGGCCGGCAGCCAGTGCTCAAACAGAAGGTCAATTATTGGCTGCGTCTCTACGACGAGGTACTGGCCTTCTGCTCCGCCACGCGACGCGACGGGGGGACAGGCGCCGTCTATGTCCTGCTGCGCAACCCGAGCAAGTCGAGCCGGACGCCCTGAGCCCGTGCCGTCCCTCGCCGTAACTCATGATCTCGCCGCACGCAATTCGCGCCATCCGACGCGCACGACAGGCCGTCGGACATGGCGCGGAACCTTAGCCGTCGTCCTGCGGATCATCGCGATTCTGATCCTTCTTCCCGCGGAGGACGGGGCGGCAGTGGGAGACGGAGGGTCCGGCGGGCCGATCATGGGACTCGCCTATCAGCCCTATGTCGGCCAATGGAGCGCGTCCCCCGACAACCCCTTCGCACCCGACCGGCTCTATACCCCGGCGTTCAACAGCTACCGCGGCGGCATCTCCTTGACCCAGCCGCACGCCGGCCTCTGGGCGGCCCGCCAGCAGGTGGCGCTGCATTTCGATCGCGAAGGCCGAGTGAGCCGGATCGAGGCCAGAGGCGTCTTGGACCTGGACCTCTCCGCGCTCCGGGACGCGAGCGCAAGTGCATGGAGCCGAAACTATTTCAAGCACTTCGAGGGCCCGACACCGCAGGCCGCGGTCTCGGTCGACCATCGGGGCTCGGTCTATCGCCAGCTCGCCTTCCTCGTGCAGGAGGCCGGCGGAGCCCCGCTGACCCTCTCCACCTACGGCACCGGTTTCGACCTCGGCTATTGGCGCAGACTCGGCGAGGAGGAGTTCGTGGTCCTCCCGGTCTGGGCCGAGAACCGGGTCGACTTCTTTGCCGCCGATGCGCAAACGCCGACGACCCAAACCGCGATCGACGAGCTCTACCTCTACTTCCCGCCCGAGGCGACCTTTGTCGTCCCCGCCCCGGACCACGTCATCCTGGAAACGACCGGAACCGCCGGGCATGATCTCGCGCTCGCGGCGGTCCATCTGCGCATCTTCGAGCCTGCGGATCGAGACGCGCCCGGGGCCGTCCTGAATCCCGGCTTCTTCCTCGGCGACGCCAATGCGCAGATCGCCATCGCCGCAGCCGAGATCAACGCTAGCGCCGGCAAGACAATCCTGACGATCAAGCAGGGTGTGCCGAACATCGCCGTCGACGACACCCTGATCAACCCGCGCATGCGCTTCGCCATCCGCGCCGCACTCGCCCAAGCCCAGGTCGCCAACGAACGCCACCCGGGGACAGTCACCCATCTGATCGTCTCCAACGAGTATGCCGAGGTCACCGCACCGCTCGGCGACACCATGACACCGACCCGACAGGTGACCGAGATGGTGCGCTTCGCCCGTGCGCAGCTGGCGCCCGGCGGCGACTTCGAGGGACTCGGACTCGCGCTCGGGGTCCGGAGCCACGGCTTCCGGGGCGCGGATGCCGACTCGACCGACCCTGCGATCCGACGATTCACGCAGGATGTGCGCGAGCTGATCCGTGTGACGGACGTCCTCATGGAGAACATCTACCCAAGCCCGGAGGCGGTGGAGCAGGCGCGAAAGACCGGGCATTGGGACGCCTTCTTCGACCGCGAAGACGGCGAGCTGTCGATCCAGTGGCGCCGGTTGGAGACATCGATCGCGGGTCTCGCCGACGGCAAGAGGGTCGAGCTCATGATCGGCGAGATCGGTCATCCCACCAACGGCATCGCCTTCAATCTCCCCGGCTATGTCGTCGGCGCCCGGCCAGTTGCATCCGGATCGGCATTCGCCCGTGTCCGAGAGCATCTCGCCGAGAGCGACACCCGTATCGACCAGCCGGGCATCGATGCCTTCCAGGCATACTTCAACGCCTCGACGAGTGCCTCCTTCTTGACCGAGGCATTCCGCTGGTCGCGAGACACAGGGGTTCAGATCCACGCCTTCGAGGCCTTCGACGAGCCGCACAAATCATCCCAAAACCTCCCGCTCGCGGGTCTCGGTCTCGCGGAATCGATCTTGAATCAAGGCGGGAGCTATGGCGCCGAAGGCTTCTACGGGATCTTCCGATACACGGGCGTCGCCGGCTTCTCCGCAACGTCCCCGGACCCGATCACGCCCGGTGCCAAGCTTCTCGACTCACTCCCCGAGGATTCAGAGGGGGCCGTTCCGCAGTGGGCGTCTCAATTCGCCGGGCAGTTTCTGTCCAAACTGCCGGACTTCGACTTCCGAGGCACGGCGCATGCGTTCGTCCGAGGGGTTGCAACCCCGGAGCCCGGGCTCGGCGATTGATCATGCCGACAACCCACCGTCGGCCGTCGACCGGGATCGCCGGACGGATGCCGCCCCGGCGCTCGGTGCGATGCGTCTCGAAACTTAAATCTTCCAACCCGAAACCGCCCTGTATACTAGCGCCGCCATGTTGACCTATCCCGATATCGACCCCGTCGCACTCGGCCTTGGACCCCTGCGGATCCACTGGTACGGGCTCATGTACCTCGTCGGATTCGCCGCCGCCTGGATACTGGGGCGCTGGCGGGCAGGCCGCCCCGGATCGGGCTGGACATCCGAAATGGTCGACGATCTCATCTTCTACGGTGTCATCGGGACCATCGTCGGGGGGCGGCTCGGCTACATGCTCTTCTACGGGTTCGACCAACTGGCCGCGAACCCGCTGAACATCCTCAAGGTCTGGGAAGGCGGAATGGCCTTCCACGGCGGGCTGATCGGGGTCTTGATCGCGATCTACCTGTTCGCCCGCCGCCATCGCATGCGATTCTTCCAGGTCGGCGACTTCCTCGCCCCGCTGGTGCCTCTGGGCCTCTTCGCCGGGCGAATCGGCAACTTCATCAACGGCGAGCTCTGGGGTCACCGGACCGATCTCCCCTGGGGGATGCGCCTGCCCTGCCTGGAATTTCCGGCACAATGCGCGGATCTCCCCCAAGGGACGGTTTGGAGCATCCCGGTGCACGCCTCGCAGCTCTATCAGGCCGCACTCGAGGGTCTTGCGCTTTTCATTATCCTCTGGATCTTTTCGAGCAAACCGCGCCCCATGATGGCCGTCTCCGGCGTCTTCCTGCTCGGCTACGGGCTCTCCAGGTTTGCCGCTGAATTCGTGCGCGTGCCGGACGCCCATATCGGCTATCTCGCCTTCAACTGGCTGACCATGGGCCAGCTTCTGTCGACGCCCATGATCCTGCTCGGCGCCCTGCTGCTCGCGCTCGCCTACGGACGCCGCGCGGCGTAAGCCGACGGAGACGTCCGTCCATCGCCTTGGTCTCAGCTCTCAGCTCTCAGCTCTCAGCTCTCAGCTCTCAACTCTCAACTCTCAACTCTCAACATCCTGCACCCAGAACGCTCACGGCTGATAGCTGACAGCTCTCTCTGAGTCCCGCCCCAGAAGGCATAAAAAAACCGGCCTCGAAGGCCGGTTTTTTCGTGCGCTGGAGATCGGTGCCGAACAGCGACTAGCTCATGCCCTTGATGTGGGCATTCATCCGGCTCTTGTGACGAGCGGCCTTGTTGGCATGAATGAGACCCTTGCGCGCGGCACGATCGATGCGCGGAACCGCATCCTTGAAGGCTTGGACGGCAGCTTCTTTGTCGCCGGCCTGGATGGCTTTGATGACCTTCTTCATGAAGGTACGCAGGGTGCTTCGCTGCGAGGCGTTTTGCTGACGACGGTCTTCCGACTGACGGGCGCGCTTGCGGGCTTGTGCTGAGTTTGCCAAAGGGGTCTCCTGAAAATCCGGCGCTCTAGTGCTGTAATCCGAGTAAAGACCGCGTAGTATCCATGTGCCCTCGGGTGCTGTCAATGCGTGCGTGCCCGTTCCAGCAATTCCCGCTGTGTACGCCCGAAATCGTTCGAAACCGGCTCGCACGCCTGTAGGCGTGTGATGATTCCTCACAAATTAAGATTTGACCAAATTTCGATTTATAAATGAAACTTTGCGTACGAGGAATTTTCTCGAGGCCAAGCGGACATATTGCTCCCGAGCTGAAGCGGCTTGCGGCGGAAATTGCCGATCGACAACGGTACGCCCCCGTAATCGATCCAACAGCCTGTTTTTGTCCCAGCTCCGGGCATTAACCGCATCACATTCCGCGTGCTCTCGGACAGAGCCGCATCCATCCTCGCAAAGAGCAAGGAGGCCCATGCACTCGGAGACCGGAAACATGAAGACCATACCCTTTTTCGTCACGGCGATCCTTGCCGCCACACTCATAGGCTGCGGCACGACCACAGCGTCGCGCACGACGAGCGGCGCGGCGGCCGGTGCCGCAGCGGGCGCGGCCATCGGATCCGCGAGCGCCAACGCGGGTCGCGGCGCATTGATCGGAGCCGGCGTCGGTGCGCTCGGCGCCTTCGCCTACGATCAGCATGAGAAGGAGCTCCAGCAGCAGCGTGATCGCGAGGCTTGGGAGGCTCAACGCAACCAGCAGCTGTACCAGCAGCAGTCCACGAGCTACTGACGACCAACCAGCCGCTAGGTTCGCAAGCCAAAGCCATCACCACCCGAGCAGTCGGCTCCCGCCCCAACTCAGTTCGGCCCCTTGCACCTTTGCCCTCGCAGACCCGACGCCGCGGTGCTTCGCACCGACGGCGCTGCCCTCGGAACCCCGACGTGATCAGGATGTGTCGCACATATCCGAGATCCTAACGGGCTGGTCGTAGCCCGAGCGGTTCGGCCTTTCCGATAGATCGATCGCCGCCGTCCTCCTCACGCCCCTATAATCCGCGCTTTTTGCGGAGTCGTATCAGCCGTGGCCTCACTCGCAGCCTCGATCGCCAAGGTCGGCAGCAACACCTTCCTCTCGCGGGTCCTCGGCTTCGTGCGCGACCTGGTGGTCGCCCGGATCTTCGGTGCCGACGCCGGCACGGATGCCTTCTTCGTCGCCTTCAAGATCCCGAACTTCATGCGCCGGCTGTTCGCCGAAGGCGCCTTCTCCATGGCTTTCGTGCCGGTGCTCAACGAGTACAAGGAGAAACGCGGCTTCGAGGCGCTCAAAGCCTATGTCGATGCGGTCGCCGGCACGCTCGGCGCCGTGTTGCTGCTGGTCACGGTGCTCGGTGTCTTGGGCGCGCCGGTATTGATCCTGATCTTCGCCCCGGGCTTCTTGAACGAGCCCGAGCAGCTGGCCCTGGCCACCGAGATGCTGCGGCTCACCTTTCCCTACCTCTTGTTCATCTCGCTGACCGCCTTCGCCGGCGGTATCCTCAATACCTACGAGCGTTTCGGCATCCCGGCCTTCACGCCGGTTCTGCTCAACATCTCGCTGATTCTCTGCGCCGTCTATCTCGCGCCGCTGATGGACAGGCCGATCGTCGCGCTGGCCTGGGGCGTCTTCATCGCCGGAATCGCGCAGCTGCTCTTTCAGATCCCCTTCCTGCGACAGCTCAAGCTGTTGCCGCGCCCGCGCCTGGCGACGGACGATCCGGGCGTGCGCAAAACGGTCAAGCTGATGGTGCCGGCACTCTTCGGTGTCTCGGTCGGTCAAATCAGCCTGCTGCTCGATACCCTACTGGCGTCTTTCCTAGTCACCGGGAGCATCTCCTGGCTCTACTATTCGGACCGGTTGATGGAGTTCCCGTTGGGGATCCTCGCCGTCGCGCTGGCGACCGTGATCCTGCCGCGCCTGTCGCAGCGTCACGCGGCGGATGATCCGGTTGCCTTCTCCTACACGATGGATTGGGCCCTGCGTTGGGTGTTGTTGCTGGGCGTGCCCTGTGCAGTCGGTCTCCTCCTCTTGGCCGGCCCCATGATCGCGACACTTTTCTATTCGGGCGAATTCGGCGCAAACGATGTCGAGAAGGCCAGATTGAGCCTCATGGCCTACTCGCTCGGCCTGGTTGCCTTCATGGGGATCAAGGTATTGGCGCCCGGTTACTATGCCCGTCAGGACATGAAGACCCCGGTGCGGATCGCGGTCATCGCGCTGGTGACCAACATGACCTTCAACCTGATCCTGATGTTTCCCTTCGGTCATGCCGGGCTGGCGGCGGCCACGACGATCGCGGCCATCACCAATGCAGGCTTGCTGCTGCGCGGCCTGCTCAAGGAACGCATCTTTCGCCCGGAGCGCACGTGGATCCCGCTGATGATCAAGGCGATGATCGCCAATCTTCTGATGGGAATCGTCATTTATCTGGGGGTCGGCGTGACCGCGGACTGGATCGCGATGGGTCTCGGCGAGCGCATCTGGCGCCTGCTGATGTGGATTCTGATCGGCGGGGCTGTCTATGCCGGCGCACTCCTGACCTTGGGCATTCGCCCGCGGCACTTCATGGGACGGGAATAGGTCGGCGTCGCCGGCGGCGGGCGATCGACAGTCGACTCGACCGGCCAAGGGTCGCTTGACGGTTCGGGGCGTCGCGGTGCTCGCGTATACTGGCGCTCCGGCTTCCCGAGGCAGAAGGCAATGCGGCTGATCCGAGGCTTACACAACCTGCGCCCGACCGACCGAGGTTGCGTTGCGACCATCGGCAACTTCGACGGTGTCCACTTGGGACACCGGACCGTCTTCCAGCGGCTGCTGGCGCGCGGGCGGGAGCTCGGTCTGCCGGCGACCGTCATCACCTTCGAGCCGCAGCCGATGGAGTTCTTCGCGCCCGAGTCGGCCCCCGCACGGCTCACGCGGCTACGCGAAAAGCTCGCGGCGATCCAGGACTGCAGCATCGAGCGGGTGATGCTCCTCGAGTTCAACCCGAAGCTCGCCGGGATGGGTGCACGCGACTTCGTGCAGCGACTCCTGCTCGACGGGCTCGGCGTACGGTATCTCCTTGTCGGCGACGATTTCCGCTTCGGTCGTGGACGCGAAGGGGACTATGCCCTGCTGCACGCGATGGGACAGGCCGGCCGGACCGACGGCAGCGGATTCGAGGTCGAGGATCTGCACACCATTACACACGGCACCGAGCGGATCAGCAGCACCCGGGTGCGCGATGCGCTCGGTCGCGGCGACCTCGAGCACGCCCGTCACCTGCTCGGACGCCCCTACCGGATGCAGGGTCGCGTCTCCCACGGCGCCAAACGCGGTCGCAGCATCGGCTTTCCGACCGCGAATATCGACCTGCACCGCCGCTTCAGCCCGGTGCGCGGCGTTTACGCCGTCATGGTATCCGGGCTCGGCCCGACCCCGCTCCCGGGTGTGGCCAACGTCGGCACACGCCCGACCGTCAACGGCAAAGACTATCGCCTCGAGGTCCATCTCTTCGACTTCGATCGCGAGATCTACGGACACCACCTGGAGGTCGAGTTTCGCCTGAAGCTGCGCGACGAGAAGCGCTTCGAGTCATTCGATGCGCTCAAGGAGCAGATCCAGGTCGATGCCCGCGTGGCACGCGAGTATCTCCGATCGACCGGGCTGCATGGCCCTGAGAGCCCCCGGTCCCCGGCCGCCGGCCTCCAGCCCTGAGTCGGCTCTAGGCTCGGCCCCTGACGCGATCACCTTTGCCTCGCGCGACCGAGCAAGCCACAATCGTCCTTTGTTCGCCCCGGAGCCCGTTCGAGGATCCTACGCGACCCCTTCCGACGCACCGAGACCAAGCCACGTGACCGATTACAAAGACACCCTGAATCTCCCGAACACGGGCTTCCCGATGAAGGCGAACCTCGCCCAGCGCGAGCCGGAGATGCTCAAACGCTGGGAGTCGATGGCGCTCTACGCCCTGATCCGCCAAGCCCGCGCGGGCGCTCCGACCTTTATCCTTCACGACGGCCCGCCCTACGCGAACGGCGAGATCCATATCGGTCATGCGGTCAACAAGGTGCTCAAGGACATCATTGTGAAGGCGCGCACGCTCGACGGATTCGATGCGCCCTATGTGCCGGGCTGGGATTGTCACGGCCTGCCGATCGAGCTGCAGGTCGAGAAGAAGAAGGGCAAACCGGGACACAAGATCAGCGCCGCTGAATTTCGCGTCGCCTGTCGCGACTATGCCGCCAAGCAGGTCGACGGCCAGCGTGCCGACTTCAAACGTCTGGGCGTCTTCGGCGACTGGGAGAACCCCTATCTGACGATGGACTTCGCCTTCGAGGCCGAGATCATTCGCTCGCTCGGGCGCATCATCGCCAACGGCCATGTGCAGAAGGGCTTCAAGCCGGTGCACTGGTGCATCGACTGCGGCTCCGCCTTGGCCGAGGCCGAGGTCGAGTATGCCGACAAGCAATCGATCGCGATCGACGTGCGTTTCCCGGTGGTCGAGCCCGAGTCGCTCGCGGCGCGCTGTCATGCCACGCCCAACGGCTGCGGCGAGGGTCCGGCCTCGATCGTCATCTGGACCACCACGCCCTGGACCCTTCCGGCCAACCAAGCGGTCGCACTCAATCCCGAGCTTGAATACGTCGTCGTCGCGGTCGAGTCCGCGCAGGGCCACGAGCGTCTGATCGTCGCTGAGGGTCTGCTGAAGGACACCATGGCCCGCTGGGGCATCGAGCACTATCGCGTACTGGGCTACGGTCGCGGCATCGATTTCGAGGGTCTCAAGCTCAAGCACCCCTTCTACGACCGCGAGGTGCCCGTGATCGTCGGCGAGCATGTGACGCTCGACGCCGGCACCGGCGCCGTGCATACCGCGCCGGGCCATGGTCTGGAGGACTATATCGTCGGTCAGCGCTATCACCTGCCGGTCCACAACCCGGTCGGCGGCGACGGCCGTTTCCTGCCCGACACGCCGCTGTTCGCGGGCGAGAATGTCTTCAAGGCCAACGAGCAGGTCGTCGAGACCCTCAAGGCCACGGGCGCGTTGCTGCTCGAAACCCGCTTCACCCACAGCTATCCGCATTGCTGGCGACACAAGACCCCGATCATCTTCCGCGCCACCCCGCAGTGGTTCATCGGGATGGAGAAACAGGGCCTGCGCAAGGCCGCCCTGCGCGAGATCGGCCATGTGAGCTGGATGCCCGATTGGGGTCAGAGCCGGATCGAAGGCATGGTCCAAGGCCGGCCAGACTGGTGCATCTCGCGCCAGCGCACCTGGGGCGTGCCGATCACCCTCCTCGTCCATAAGGTCACGGGCGAGTTGCATCCGCGCACCGCCGAGTTGATCGAAGAGGTCGCGAGCCGGGTCGAGCAGCAGGGCATCGAGGCCTGGTTCGCGCTCGCGCCGGCCGACCTGCTCGGCGAGACGGAAGGCGCCGAATACGACAAGGTCCACGACACCCTGGATGTCTGGTTCGACTCGGGCGTCACCCACGCCTGCGTGCTCGAGCATCGCGACGGGCTGCGTGCACCCGCCGATCTCTATCTGGAAGGCTCGGATCAGCACCGCGGCTGGTTCCAAAGCTCGCTCATGACCTCGGTGGCCATGTACGACCGTGCGCCCTATCGGCAGGTCCTCACCCACGGCTTCACGGTCGATGCCAAGGGCGAGAAGATGTCCAAGTCCAAGGGCAACGTGGTCAAGCCGCAGGATGTCATGAAGACCCTGGGTGCGGACATCATCCGTCTGTGGGTCGCGGCGACCGATTATCGTGCGGAGATGAGCGTCAGCGACGAAATCCTAAAACGCACCGCGGATGCCTATCGGCGCATCCGCAACACCGCGCGCTTCCTGCTCGCCAACCTCGACGGCTTCGACCCGGCAACCGACCGGGTCGCACCCGACGCCATGATCGAGCTCGACCGCTGGGCCGTGGATCGCGCCTTCCAACTTCAGCAGGAGGTCGTCGAGGCCTATCGCGACTACCAGTTCCACCTCATCTATCAGAAGGTTCAGCAATTCTGTGTTGTCGACATGGGCTCCTTCTATCTGGACGTCATCAAGGATCGTCAATACACCACGCCGGCGGACAGCCTGCCGCGTCGCTCCTGCCAGACCGCCATGTACCACATCGCCGAGGCGATGAGCCGTTGGCTCGCCCCGATCCTCAGCTTCACCGCCGAGGAGATCTGGCAGCACCTGCCGGGCGATCGCACCGAGACCGTCTTCGTCGAGACCTGGTACGAAGGGCTCTTCCCGCTCGCCGACGGCGACCCCATGGACCGCGCCTTCTGGGATCAGGTCATCGCGACCCGGTTGGCCGTCGGACCCGCCTTGGAGACCGCACGCAAGGCGGGACTCATCGGCTCGTCGCTGGATGCCGAGCTGGAACTCTATTGCGCCGAACCCCTCTGCGCCCTGCTCGGTCGCCTCGGGGAGGAGCTGCGGTTCGCACTCATCACCTCCGAGGTTCGCCTGCACCCGGCAAGCGAGCAACCGACGGATGCGGTCGACACCGAGCTTGCGGGACTCGCCGTGCGGGTGCGGCCCTCCACGCGGACCAAGTGCGTGCGCTGCTGGCATCATCGGCCCGATGTCGGCACACACGCCGAACACCCGGAGCTCTGCGGTCGGTGCGTGGAGAATGTCGCAGGTAGCGGCGAGGTCCGCCGCTATGCCTAAGGCTCACGCGTCGGCGACGGACGCCGCACCGGTCGACTCGGCGACCCACTCGGGGCATGGCCCAAGCACCAAAAGCGGCGTCATGAAACACTGGCTCTGGCTCTCGCTCGTCGTCCTGGTTCTGGACCAAGCGACCAAGTGGTTGGTGCTGGGTCTGCTCGAGCCGTTCGAGGTCATCGAGCTGATCCCGAATCTCAATCTGACCTTGATGTTCAACACTGGCGCCGCCTTCAGCTTTCTCGCCGATGCCGGTGGCTGGCAGCGCTGGCTGTTCGCGCTCGTCGCCGTCGGCATCACCGGCGCCCTCACGATCTGGCTGCTGCGCCTGAAGTCCGGCGAGGGCTGGCTGGCCTTCGGCCTGGCACTGCTCATCGGCGGAGCCATCGGCAACCTGATCGACCGGGTCCTGCTCGGTCACGTCGTCGACTTTATTCAGGTGTATCTTCCCCTCATCCCGCTCGCCCTCTTCAATCCCTGGCCCTCGTTCAACATCGCGGACAGCGCCATCAGCGTCGGCGTGGTCATCATGCTGATCACGACCCTGGTGACGCCCGAAAAGTCATGAAGATCGCCATCCTCTCGCGCAATCCGACCCTCTACTCGACCCGCCGCATCGTCGAGGCCGCACGTGCGCGGGGACACGAAACCAAGGTGATCGACGTCTTGCGCTGCTACATGAACATCACCTCGCACGCGCCCTCGATTCACTATCGGGGCGACGAGCTCACCGAGTTCGACGCCGTCATCCCGCGCATCGGTGCCTCGGTGACCTTCTACGGCACCGCGGTGCTGCGTCAGTTCGAGATGCTCGGGGTCTATCCCCTGAACGAGTCGGTCGCCATCAGCCGCGCGCGCGACAAGCTGCGCTCCCTGCAGTTGCTCTCGCGCAAAGGCATCGGGCTTCCCATCACCGGATTCGCTCACGCGCCGGACGATGTCGAAGACCTGATCAAGATGGTCGGCGGAGCCCCGCTGGTCATCAAGCTGCTGGAGGGCACCCAGGGCATCGGCGTGGTGTTGGCCGAGACCCAGCAGGCCGCCGAGAGCGTGGTCGAAGCCTTCATGGGCCTGAAGGTCAACATCCTGGTGCAGGAGTACATCAAGGAGGCCAACGGCGCAGACATCCGCTGTTTCGTGATCGGCGACAAGGTGGTCGCGAGCATGAAGCGCCAGGCCAAGCCCGGCGAGTTCCGCTCCAATCTGCATCGTGGCGGCAGTGCCTCTCTCATCCGCATCACACCCGAGGAGCGCTCGACCGCCACCCGAGCGGCCAGGATCATGGGCCTGAACGTCGCCGGCGTGGACATCCTGCGCTCAAATCACGGCCCGGTAGTGATGGAGGTGAACTCCTCGCCCGGACTCGAAGGGATCGAGCGCGCCACCGGCAAAGACATCGCCTCGCAAATGATCGAGCTCGTCGAGAAGAATGCCGCGCTCGGCAAGACACGCACACGCGGACAGGGGTGATTCCGGGAAAGCCACCAGCCACCAGCCACCGCATTATTCTGCATCGCGTTTGCAGCTCAACGGCTCCCTGTAGGCTGATAGCTGATAGCTGGAGGCTGGAGGCCGGAGGCAGAAGGCCAAAAGCCAACCCCCACAAGATGGCAATTTCATGACAAGATCGCGGCGTCTGTCTCCAAGGACGCCAGCCGATGACCGCAGATCCAGTCACCATCGCCGGTCGCGCGATCAAACCCGGAGAGCGCACCCGGGTCGACATCCCGCTACCCAATCTCTACACCACCACACCGGTCTTTATGCCGGTGCATGTGGTTCGAGGTCGACAGCCCGGCCCCCGTCTGTTCGTCACGGCGTCCGTTCACGGCGACGAGATCAACGGGGTCGAGATCATCCGCCGGCTGCTCCTGCAGAAATCATTGAGCCGCCTGCGCGGTACCCTGCTCGCCGTACCCGTCGTCAACGTCTACGGCTATGTCCGCCAGTCACGCTACCTACCGGACCGACGCGACCTCAACCGCAGCTTTCCCGGATCGGAAAAGGGCTCGCTCGCGGCACGGCTCGCCGCAACCCTCGTCAGCGAGATTGTCGAGGGTTCCACCCACGGGATCGATCTCCATACCGGGGCGATCCACCGCGAGAACCTTCCGCAAATCCGGGTCACACTCAACGCGAGCGAGGACATGAATGCGTTGGCGAAGGCGTTCGAGACACCGGTCATCCTGGACGCCGAGGTCCGCCCGGGCTCGCTGCGTGCGGAGGCCACGGCACGCGACATCCCGATTCTGCTCTACGAAGGCGGCGAGGCACTGCGTTTCGACGAGTTCGCGGTCCGTGCCGGTCTGCGCGGGATCCTCGGCGTCATGCGGCATATCGGGATGATACGTTCCGCCCAGGCCCGCCGAGCGATCGGCCACGAGCCGCTCGTCGCCCGCTCCAGCGTCTGGGTTCGTGCCCAGCAAAGCGGCATCCTGCTCTCGCTCACACCGCTCGGCGCGCACGTCAACAAGGGCGACACCCTGGGAATCATCACCGACCCCTACCGACCGGTCGACGACCCGGTACTCTCGCCCGTGAGCGGCATTGTCATCGGCCGCACCAACCTCCCGCTCATCACCGAAGGCGAGGCCCTCTATCACCTCGCCTGCTTCGGCAAGCCGGAGGCCGCCGCGGTCTTGCTGGAGCAGTACCGGTACGCACTGGATCCGGATGACGAGGATGGCACCGTCATTATTTGACGGCTGTTACCGCGGCTCTCCCGATCCGGCGTCTTGTCCATGCCAGCGCGCGAGCACCGCCAGCAGGTTCGCGCGGACGAATGGCTTTGTGATGAAGTCGTCCATCCCCGCCGCCATGCAGCGATCCTCCTCTTCCTTCAACGCATGTGCCGTCATCGCGATGATGGGCACCCGGCCGGGGTAACCGGTCAGCGCGCGTATCCGCCGCGAGGCCTCGATCCCGTCCATGACGGGCATGGACACATCCATCAAAATGCTCCCGACCGGCTCGCCGCAGACCGCCTCGAGGGCCTCGGCACCATTAGTGGCGATGCGCACCTGATAGCCCGCCTTTCTCAAGGTCGCCTCGGCCACCATGCGATTGACCTGGTTGTCGTCGACCAGCAGAATCGGCAGAGCACCGCGAGCCTCCCGGTCCGCAGGACGGCAGGTCGGGGCAGGCCGCAGAGGTTCGGTCGGGGCGATCCGCTCCGCTGGTATCAGGGTCAGCTCGAACCAGAAACAGCTTCCGCGACCGGGGGTACTCTCGACATGGATGCTCCCGCCCATCAGATTGACGATGCGCTGCGAGATCGCGAGCCCGAGGCCGGTTCCCCCGCGCCGGTCGTAGCTCAGAGCATCGTTCACCTGCGTGAATTCGTCGAACAGACTCGCCTGACGCTCCGGCGGAATCCCGATGCCCGAGTCGATGACCTCGAAGCGCACACGCTGACAGGCCTCGCCGGGGCATCGGGTCTCCACATGCAGCTCGATGCGGCCCGCTGCGGTGAACTTCACCGCATTGCCGGCCAGATTGATCAGCACCTGACGCAAACGCACCGGATCGACCGACACCGTGTGTGGCAAACGCGGATCGAGCCGGACCTCCAGCGTCAGCCCCTTGGCCTGCGCGAGCGGCAGGACCATCGCCGCCGCGGCACGCACCAACCCCGCCAGATCCACCCGCTCCGGGTAGAGATCCATCCCGCCCGACTCGATCTTGGAGAGATCGAGCACGTTGTTGATCAGCTCCAGCAGCGCCCGGCCCGCGTCCCGCGCGACACCCAGCTGCGCATGCTGCTCGGCCGGCAACACCCAGTCTTCGGCGAGGTCGAGTGTGCCCAATACGGCATTCAGCGGGGTGCGCAGCTCATGGCTCATGTGCGCCAGAAAACGGGACTTGGCCGCATTGGCCCGGGTGGCCTCGGCGGATGCCGCCTCCGCCTCCTCGGCGGCGGCCTCGGCACGACGGCGGGCCTCGTCCAGCTCCGCGTAACTGCGCCGCAGACGCTCGGACATGGCGTTGAAGGCGCGTGCCGTATCCGCGATCTCGTCGCGGCCGCGTACCGGCACCCTAGACCCGGGGCCGCCCTCGACGATGGCCTGCGCCGCCCCGCGCAGGCCCTCCAAGGCACGGGTGAGATAGGTCCCCAGCAGGATCGAGAACAAGGCCACCAGCACGACCTCGATCGTCGCGATGCCCAAGAGGTGCGCACGCGCCTCGTCGAAGAGCTGTTCCTGCCCCTGCGTGGAGATCCCCAGCTCGATTCGGCCGAAATCCATGCCGCCCTCGCGGATCGGCGCGTCGGCGTCGAAAACCCCGTCGGCCGGACGCACCTGCTCCGAATCCGCCCGGTACGGCCTGGCAAGAACCTCGGGCGCCCCACGCTGGACCAAGAGGTTGCCGTGACCGATGACGCGCAGGTAGGCGGTTTGCTCGTTGACCATGACCTCGTCGGCAAAGGTTTCCAAGCTGGCCAAGTCCTCGGACAAGACCGCGTCTTTGGCCAAGGCGGCGAGCTGTGCGGCGGTACCGGCGGCGCGCTCGGCGATGGAGCGGGCGCCGGAATCGCCCAGATAGCTCAAGCTCGACCATACCAAGATGGCGAGCAGGACGATCTCGATCAGCGCAATGCCGAGGACGGTCTTGCCGCGAAACGACAGGATCAAACCGGTCCGGCCCAGGCTCATCGGCGGGTGTCGATGGTTCCGGTCTCGATCGGGAGGTCGATTCCGAGTGCGCGCACGTCGTCCCAGTCGGCATCTTCGCCGGGCTCGATCCCCTCGAACTCGATCGCCTCCAGCAGCTCGGCCCCCAGTGGTGTCTCCGCCATCGCCACCATGGCATCACGGATCCTCGCCACCAATGCGGGGTCGATCCGCGGGTGCGCGGCAATGGCGTGAGGCGTGTAATCGAGGGTTGTCCAGAGCACCCGCAGCTGATCCCGCACCTCCGGCTCGGTCCCCTGAAAGGTCCGCTCGATACCCCCGCCGGCGGGATAAAGCCCCTGGACCACGGCGCGATACACCGAATCGTGCGAGCGCACATAGTGCGCCTCGATGTCGATCCCGGCTTGACGCAGCGCGGCCTGCGGCAAGACGCTGGCGGCAAAGGCCGCGGGCGCCGGAAAGGCGACCGTCTTTCCAGCCAGGTCGGCGATGTCCCTGATCGGCGAATCACGCCGCACCACCAGCAGTCCGCGGATGCGGTGATCGCGTTGCCGGGCGAAGGCACGATAGCCGGGATCTTTGCTGAAGACCGTGTAGTGATAGGGATTCATGTAGGCCAGATCATAGTCGCCCGCGGCCAGCCGACGCTCGAAGGTCGGGATATCCGGTGCCGTGCGGAAACCGATCCGCACCCCGGTGCGCGCCCCCAGGTCGTCCAGGATCGGCGACCAAAGCCGCGCAAGCTTGCTCGCGGCCTGTTGAGGCACAACCCCGAAGGTCAGTGGTGCAATTTGATCGGACTTCACGGGCGACTCGGACGCCGACTCGATCGCGGCGTCGCTCGGTTGAGGCCACGCACACGGAACAGGCGATGCGAGCATGAAGACAAGAATCAGTAGAGGTCGGAGCATTCGGAATTCCGCATCGTCAATGGATCCGCTGGGGAGCCATGGCCGCAAAGAAGAACAACCTGCTGTTTTCGCCCGATCCCTGCCCCTATCGCGCCTGCTCGGGAAGGCCGTCCACATCGGGCTCCACCTCCGATATCCCATACGATAAGCGCTGAAATCTCGGTGCCTATTCTGACATATGCTCTCAGGAGGTCGGCGATCCATTTCAACCGCAGGCGCATACGCGACGCATCCGGTCCCGGCGCCGGCTTGCGACTGAACCGGCCGAACCTCGAGCATGACAAACAGAAGAATTACCAATGGAGCAAATACGATGAAACGCGCAATCCTGGCCTCGGCCCTCGTCCTGCTTGTCGTCGGCGTCCCATACGCCGACGAGCGCTACGCTCAGCAGAAAGTGGTCTATCACATCAACATCGACGACGCAGACACACAGATCGCAGCACTGCGCAACATTCAGAATCACATCGATGCGGTCGGGGCCGACAATATCGAGGTCAAGGTCGTCATGCACGGCGACGGCATCTCGTTGGTCGTCGAGCCGGACGCATTGGAAGGCACCAAGATGAAGGCGGCCAACGCCGACCAAGAGATGGCCGCCCGGATCGATGGACTGAAACAGCAGGGGGTAGCCTTCGAGGTCTGTGCGAACACCCTGAAGGGGCGCAATGTCGAGATCGACGACATGTACGACGTGAGCGAGGCCGATATCGTGCCGAGCGGCGTCGCCGAATTGTCGCGACTCCAGCAGCAAGGCTTTACCTATATCAAGCCTTGAGAGCGTCGCAGCTCAGCCGAAACACGCGGTTTGGGCAGCATGCCCGACCGCGATCCCCTTCTCCGGGAATCGCTTGATTGGGTTCCTACCCGACGGGGACGAAGCGTCTCAACCTGCCGACAACCAATCCCCATCCAGCACTTCGTCGACGGTCCAGGGACAGGACCTCGGCAGATCGGCGATCCCGGTCTCGCGGGTGGCGGCGTCCAGCGCATCGTCCCAGGCATCGTTGACGGCATCCAAGCGCATCGCTGCGCAGTGCGAACGACCACCCGCTCCCCTCCGACGGTTGATGTGACGACATACCCGCGCGGACGACGTCGCTCCCGCAACCAACGGCCATCCTTGGCCAGAGAACCGCTCCCCTTCCCTATCGAGCCGCCTTCAGAGCCGCATGTGCCGCGGCGAGCCGGGCGACCGGCACGCGCGGACCCGAGCAGCTGACATAGTCCAACCCGGCCTCATGACAGAAGGCGATCGAGGCGGGGTGGCCGCCGTGCTCGCCGCAGATGCCGACATGCAGGTTGGGCTTGACCGAGCGGCCCCAGTCCACGGCCAGCGCCATCAGCCGTCCGACGCCCTTGACGTCGAGCACCTCGAACGGATTGTCCTGCA
>NZ_DATITZ010000347.1:0-6334 GCF_035467215.1 Thiocapsa sp.
GATGATTGAGCCCGGCGAGTGAGCCCGATAGGTGATCGGGGCGTCATTCATAAGCTCGGCCGGTAGGGCGGACGAGCGAGAGCGAAGTCTAGCCATCCCCACGCCGACGCTGGTGGGCTGCGCTGCGCTTGTCTACCCTACGGCGTTTGTCCAACCTACAGCGCTTGTCCACCCGACCGCCGCGATCAGCGACGCGCCCGGGTTTGTGAACGAGGCCGTGATCGGGTGACACGATCCGGTGCCTGATGAGGGTGAGCAATCCCGGTGAATGATCGCGAAATGATCGCACGCCGGATCGCGGGTGCGACCGGACGGCCTTTCCGTATCCAACGAGAACAATCGGTCGGCGGCGGCTGCATCAACCGCGCCGTCGTCGTCGACGACGGTGCGCGGGCCTACTTCGTCAAGCTCAACAGCGCCGACCGGCTGGCGATGTTCGAGGCGGAGTCCGAAGGCCTCTCCGCCCTGCGCGGGGCGAGTGCGATCCGCGTTCCCGAGCCCGTCTGCACGGGCATCGCAGGCGCCCAAAGCTATCTGGCCATCGAGCATCTAGATCTCGCCGGACGCTTGGACGGCGCGCAGGCGGGCCGCCGACTGGCGCAGCTGCACAGATGCACGGCGCCCGACTTCGGCTGGCATCGCGACAACACCATCGGCTCGACCCCGCAGCACAACGCGCGAGCCTCCGACTGGGTCGACTTCTGGCGTGTGCATCGGCTCGGGTTTCAGTTGGATCTGGCGGCCCGCAACGGCTTCGGCCGCGCGCTGTCCGACTCGGGCGAGCGGTTGATGGCGGTCCTCGACGATCTGATCGGCCACCGCCCCGCGCCGTCTTTGCTGCACGGGGATCTCTGGGGCGGCAACATCGGTGCGACCCGCGAGGGCGAGCCGGTCATCTTCGATCCAGCCGTCTACTACGGCGATCGGGAGACGGATCTGGCCATGACCGAGCTCTTCGGCGGCTTCGGGTCCGGCTTCTACGCGGCCTATCGGGAGGCCTGGCCGTTGCCGCCCGAGTACGGCACGCGGAAGATCCTCTACAATCTTTACCACGTCTTGAATCATCTGAACCTCTTCGGCGGCGGCTATCTCGCACAGGCCAAAGGGATGATGGACCGGCTGCTGGCGGCGGTGCGTTGAGGGGCGAGGTGCGCGGGCCGGGGAATCCTCATTTCCTTGAAGATGACGGATATGTTAAAAGGCCCGCTACTGCGACCTAGATCCGTTCGACCTTTGCTTGAGTTACGCCGACCCTTTCTTCTCCATGCCCAGAGAGCTCCTCATCCTGCGACACGCCAAGTCCGACTGGGACTCGGTCGCGACGAGCGACTTCGATCGTCCCTTGGCGAAACGCGGAAAGAGCGACGCCCCCAAGGTCGGAGCCTGGCTCTATCGGGAGGGTTTAGTCCCGGATCTGGTGGTGAGCTCTCCGGCCGAGCGCGCCAAACAGACCGCGTCGAAGGTCTGCAAGTGTCTCGACATCAAGAAAAAACAGATCCTCTGGGATGCCGACATCTACGAGGCCGAGGTCCCGAAGCTCTTGTCGGTGCTCGGGCGTTGTTCCCCCGAGGCGGCGATCGTCCTGCTGATCGGCCATAACCCGGGCCTCGAAGAGCTCCTCATGCATCTGGTCGGCGAGGATCTGGAGATCCCCGACGACGGCAAGCTCCTCCCCACCGCCACCGTCGCCCGACTGGAGATGCCGGACGATTGGAGCGCCCTGCCGTGCGGCAGTGCCCAGCTGATCTCGATCACCCGCCCGCGCAGCCTCAAAGGCTGATCCCGTCGCGACTTACCCCGTCCGCAGGGTCTCTGCGGGGTTCGACAGAAAAACTCCCTTTCGCTTTATTCTCCCAAACGGCGCCCCGCCAAGCCCGCACCTGATTGGCAAGGAGCTTCAGTCGCGCGCCGAATCCACGTTTCGGGGCGGGGCCGCAAGTCACAAGCAACCAAAACCCTTGAGGGCGAGCGTGGCGAGCCGCGGTGGGGCAGTTTTCGTCGAACGCCAACGGCGCGACCGATGTCAGCCCGGGGCAGGCAGCGCCCCGGGTTTCAATCAACCCAAATCCGAGCCCTGAAAGGGCGGTTTAACCTAGATCCGGCACCGTTATCCCGCGGCGTAGCCCCGGGCTCGCGTGGTGAGCCCCGTTGGGGCAGCCGGAAATCAAGGGCATCGACTCGTGGCCATGACAGGCACCGTCGGATGGTGGATCAGGGAGAATTCTGCGCCGATCGGTGGCTCATTCCGTGAGCCCGGCGGATTGGTTCAGCGCCTTGACGATGGCCGCGTCCCGGCCGCTGGTCTGCTTGCCGAGGAACTGGATGCCATGGGGCGCAGGGAGCGCAACGAGCTGGTGAGCACTTCTGCACTCGACGGCCACGCCTTCGATCCGCGCGCGGCCGGCACCTTGCTGGCGGATTTCGATCGTCTGCTGGAGCTGATCGGCGATCGTGGACTCACCCTTTCGCCGAAGCACGCCTTTGCTGCGTCCTCGCTCGAGGCGATCAACCAGCGGCTCGCCAAACCGGTCAGGCTCGGGCTGAAGCGCACCATGCAGAAGTCCTACCCGGTTATCGGTGGACTCTATCTCCTGTTGCGGGCCAGCGGCCTGGGCCAGGTCGATGCCCTCGCCAAACCGCCACGTCTGGTTCGATCCGACGATGCTGAGCGCCTGTTCGGCCCTCAACGACACCGAGCGCTATTTCGCCTTGCTCAAGGCCTGGTGGGGGCGTAGAAATAACGCATTGATCGGCGAGCCGACGCGGCGGGGCGGCGATCTGACGGCTCAAGTCATCGACTTCGCCAAACAGTGTCTGACCAGGGGCTGTCCGCAAATCGAGCACCAGGACGCAATGAGCGGCCTGAAATACCGACCCGGCTTGGTCAATCTGGCCCTGCTCGAGCTTTTCGGTCTGTTCGAGATCCAGGTCATGCCTCCGGAGGAGGGGCAAGGATGGCGTCCCAATGCGATCGCCCTGACGTCTTGGGGCCATGCCCTGCTTGGCACGCTCGTGGAAGCCCGACATCAGGCGGGCGCGACCAACCTCGCGGCGCTGGCCTCGACGATCCTGACCGCGTTCGATTTCGATCACGACCATCTGAATCGCTTCAGCTATCAGAACCGTTACGGCCAAACGGTCGAGATCGACCACTCCGCTCTGGTGGGAGAGACGGACAACGCGGTGGCCGACGAGGTGCGTATCGGCGATCTCTCGCTGACCGAGGGCCAACAGATCGAGTTCCGGTTCGATTTCGGGGACGACTGGAGGTTCGGGATCCTCGTCGAGCGGCCCGAGGCTGGACCCGTACCCGCAGCACCGCTCATCCTGGAAACCCATGGCGAGGCACCGGCACAGTACGGCGAAGGATAATGGGACGAATAACCGAAACGGCAGTTGCTCTGCAAGCGCCGGGTCTACGAGCGCGCCGGCGTGCGCGAATACTGGCTGGTCCGTCCGATCGACTGCGCCCTTAGCGTCTAGCGCTTGGAACAGGGCCGCTTCGGTTGGGCCGAGGTGACGAAGCCGGCGGGCGAAACCCCGGTCGGTGCCGGGAGTGGTCATCGCCCGGGATGCGCCGGTCGGGCGTCTCGCGCCCCCGGAGGACTGAGTCTCCGCGAATTCCCGGTGCAGTCGTTTCGCGAACCTACGACCGGTCAAAGCGTCTTGGCCGAAAAGGTATCGCACGCGGAGGGCTCGCCTGTGGCGAGGCCGCGTTTGAACCAGCTCACCCGCTGTGCCGAGCTGCCGTGGGTGAAGCTATCCGGGGTGACATAGCCGCGGGTTTGGCGTTGCAGACGGTCGTCGCCGATGGCGGACGCGGCGTTGAGACCTTCCTCTACATCTCCTGATTCCAGAATGCTCCTCGCCTTGTGTGCGCGGTGAGCCCACACCCCGGCGAAGCAGTCGGCCTGCAGCTCCAGACGCACCGAGAGCTGATTGGCTTCCGCCGGGCTGGCCCGACGACGTGACCTCTCGACCTGCTCGGAGATGCCGAGCAGGTTCTGGACGTGATGGCCGACCTCATGGGCGATGACGTAGGCTTGGGCGAAGTCGCCGGGCGCGCCGAAATCACGACGCAGCTCGTCGTAGAAGGCCAGGTCGATATAGACGCGCTGGTCGGCCGGACAGTAGAAAGGCCCCATCGCGGCCTCGCCCAGACCGCAGGCCGAGCGGGTCATGCCCGAGAAGAGGACCAGCGTGGGTTCTCGATACTGCTCGCCGCCGGCCTTGAAGATCTCGCCCCAGGTGTCCTCGGTGTCCGCCAGGACCACGGAGACGAAGTCGGCGAGCTCGTCTTTGACCGCCGCGCTCGGGAGCCTGATCTCGGGTTGGCCGGCGCCGAAAGGATCGCCGTAAGGCGCCTGGCCGCTCGGCGCTCGGGAGGTCTCCTGAATCGGCCCCAATCCGCCTTGGGTCAGGAGAAGGCTCGGGTCTACGCCCAGAAGCAACAGGACGACCACCAGGACGAGACCGCCGACTCCGCCGCCGATCCCGACGCGGCGCCCTACGCCGAGCGGGCGCCGTCCCCCGAACGGGCTGTCGCCGACACCGCCGCCGCGGCGGTCTTCCACATTCTCGCTACGCCTGCCGCTCTTCCAACGCATGGGGTTTCCTCAGATGCCTAAACCGCGCCGGCTCTAACGGTCGTCAAACCTGCCGGGGCCAATCCCGTTCAAAAACATCGCATACCGCGCCGGGCGCGCTTTAACGTAGACAGAAACGCTGAATCAGGGCCCGCAAGAGGTCAAGCGTCGGTCGGATCCGATCCAGCTCCAGATACTCGTCCGGCTGATGGGCTTGAGCGATATCGCCCGGGCCGAGGACGATGGTCTCCATCCCGAGCTGGTTGAGGAAGGGCGCCTCGGTGCCGAAATTCACGGCCTCGGCGGTGTGGCCGGTCAGCCCCTCGGCGACGCGCACGATCGCCGAGCCGGCGGGCGTCTCGGCCGGCGGGATGGCCTCGAACAAGGGCTCGACGGACCAGGCGAGCCCGCGTCGGTCGGCGACGGTCGCGACTCGGCGACTGAGCTCGGCACGCACGTCGGTTGCGCTGAGACCGGGCAGGAGCCGCATGTCGACATGCAGCTCGCACTCGCCGCAGATGCGGTTGGGGTTGTCGCCGCCGTGGATGTGGCCGAGGTTCAGCGTCGGATACGGGATCCTGAAGCCTTCGTGTCGATGGCTGTCCGCAAGCTCCGAGCGCCAAGTCATCAGGGCGCCCATGACCTCGTACATGCCATCCAAGGCGTTGTTTCCGAGGGCCGGGTCGCTCGCGTGTCCGCTACGACCGACAAGGCGAATCGACTCGCCCATCACACCCTTGTGCAGGCGGACCGGCCGCAGACCGGTCGGCTCGCCGATCACCGCGTAGCGCCCGAGCGGTCGTCCGGCCTCGACCAGGGCGCGTGCACCGTGCATCGCGGACTCCTCGTCCGCCGTGGCCAGGATCATCAGCGGCTGCGCGAGATCGGTCGCGGTCAAGCCGCGTGCGGCCTCGATCGCCAGCGCCAGGAACGACTTCATGTCGGACGTGCCGAGCCCGTAGAGGCGCCCCTCCGCTTCGGTCAGTTTGAGCGGATCGTGAGTCCAGAGATGGGCGTCGAACGGAACCGTATCCGTGTGTCCCGACAGCACCAGACCGCCGGGCCCGCTGCCGAGCGTGGCCAGCAGGTTGGCCTTGTCCGGCTGCCCCGGCAACTCCAGGATCTCGACCCGGAAGCCGGCCGACTCCAGCCAGGAGGCCAACAGGTCGATCACCGCCCGGTTGCTGTGGTCGAAGGCGGGCGTGACACTGCTCACCGACAGGGTGCCGATCAGCCCTTCGAGCATGGTGGTCAGGGTCGGGGCCTGGCTGGGCATGAAGTGCTCCGCTGCATTGAGACACGAGGCTCGGGTCCGTCGCCCGAGAAGGATGTAGATTCGATCCGACGGCGCCGACCTCGGACGCCTTGCATTTTCCTGTGCGACCTGTAGATTTCGCCGACTCTATCCCGCCTTTCCGGCGCCCGCCAGTCCCCACGCCGTCAGCGAAGCCCGTGTCCAATCCAGTGCCCACCGATCCGATCAGCGACACCGCGCCCCCGCCTACACGACTGCGCCCTGCGGCGCTTGCCGACATGGGCGCGCTGCTACGGCTCGAGGGCGCGAGCTTCCAGAGTGACCGGCTGACCCGTCGCCAGTTCCGCTACATGCTGACCCGTGCGCAGGCGCGCACACTGGTCGCCGAGGATCCGGAGGGTGCACTGTTGGGGTCCGTCATGGTGCTCTTCAGCCGGGCCACCTCGGTCGCGCGCCTCTATTCGATCGCGGTCGCGGCACAGGCGCGCGGCCG
>NZ_DATITZ010000348.1:0-2303 GCF_035467215.1 Thiocapsa sp.
GGCGCTCGAGAATCTGGCGGCCTGAGGCGATCGCTCGTTCTCGGCGAGCGCCGCGCTGCTCGGGAGACAACCAAAGCGGACGTCGAGGCAGGACGCCTCGCCGACGGCCGCAAGACGAGCCGAAGGGCTCAGGGCATGTGATCGAGACCGATCTTCGATCCGGCTCGGGTGTTGGCATCTCCGGGGCGAAGAACCAGCGGAAGAATCACCACGAGCGTGCCGATGAGCAAGAGGATCTCGAGCGCGTAGACGACATCGTATCCCAGCCCGGGCCAGGCCAGATCTTCTCCGAAGACACCGCGGTTCGCCATCCCCATGACGACGTCGCGCAAGATGCCGCCGGCGGCGAAGGCGACACCCATCGCCGTCGCCTGAACAGCACCCCAGGCGCCGAGCGCCAAACCGCTGAAGCCGCCCTCCGCGAGCGCCATCGCCGCAGTCAAGGTTGCCACCATGAAGAGCCCGCCGCCGAAACCAATCAGCCCGGCACCGGCGCGATACAGCCAGGTCGCATCCAAGGGGGCGGACAGGATCACCGCGACAAAGGCGAGAATTCCGATCAGGGCTCCGATCGCCGCAATCCGATAGGGCTCGCTACCGCGCCCCATCAGGCGCGCGGCCAGCACGAAGGCAAGCAGGGATCCGGCGGCCCAAATAGCGTTGAGCGCGGTCGTCTGGGAGACGCTCAGCCCGAGGATCTGACCGCCGTAAGGCTCGAGCAGGATGTCCTGCATCGTGAAACCGAGCGTTCCGAGCCCCACGACCACCAGCAGTCGGCTCGCGCGTCCGCCACGGGTAAAGTGACGCCAGGTCTCCATGAACGGCGGCCGCGGCACCGGATTGGCCGCACGCTGCTGATCGATCGCCTCCTGCTTCCAGAGGGCGACCACGTTCAGAATGATCGTCGCCAGCGCGACACCCTGAATGACCTGAATGAGCAGCTCGTTGCTGAAGTTGGTGAGCAGCTTTCCGAACAAGAGCGAGCTTCCCGCCCAAGCGGCCAAGAGGGTGACGTAGAGCAATGCCACAACCCGCGGACGTTTCTCCGGCGGCGAGAGATCGGTGGCAAGCGCCAAACCCGCGGTTTGTGTCGTGTGGAGTCCGGCACCGACCAAAAGGAAGGCAAGTGCAGCACCCATCTGACCGAGCACATTGAACTGGTTATTGACATCCGCAAGCAGCAGTAAGGCGAACGGCATCATCGCGAATCCGCCGAACTGCATCATGCTTCCGAGCCAGATGTAAGGGATGCGGCGCAAGCCGAATGCCGAGTGGTGGTAATCGGATCGATGGCCGATCAGTGCACGCAGCGGCGCGAAGACGAGCGGCAGCGCCAGCATGAGACCGACCAGCGACGCGGGCACGGCAAGCTCGACGACCATCACTCGATTCAGGGTTCCCTGCAGCAACACCATGGCCATGCCGACCGAGACCTGAAACAGGGACAAGCGCAGGATTCTGCGCAGCGGGAAATCGGCCGACGAGACATCGGAAAAAGGCAGTATCCGAGGCAGCAGCTCGCGCCAGGCTTGCGCCCAGGGATCGTCGTTACGACTCATGCCGGGATCAGCTCCACAGGTGAATTAGGCTCGGAAACAAGAGCGATGTCTTGAGGGTCGGGGATTATCGCACTCGGTGCATCAATGATCCACCATGCCCGGATCAGCTCCGAAAGGCACTATGCCCGATCACGCACGACGGTTAGGCACCGGACAAATCCTAAGGAGGGGTCGCCTGCGCGACGGAGGAGCGACTTCGGGAGGGACATCAATGTCGATCGGGGTCTGGGATCGGCAAGCATCGGGGTTTCGAAGGACGGGGTTGTCAAGCAGTGACATCCCGCCCTTCGGTCACGATAGGCGCGCCGTGCGGCGCCGGCCCATCGTCCTCGGGGCTACTCGACGGCAGCCCCTTCGAGCGCAGGCATCAAGCCCAGCCGAATCCCATCTGGAACACAACGGCATGCAGCACTAGCGCGATGACCAGCAGCATGAAGAAGATCGGCATCAGCCAGGTTGCGGGGTTCAGAACCAGCCACACTTTCCAATCGTCTTCCGGGTTTTTCGGTTTTGCGATTTCGCTCATGATCTTGTTCTCGTCGAGGTCGGGTTAATTAGAACCAAGGATTGGCCGCGATGATGAACAGATGCACCAGCGCGGCGAGGCCGACGTACGCGGTGTAGGTGATCTTGAACTGCTCGTGGAATTCCTTTGCTTGTTGTTCGGTCAAACCCGACAAGGATTGCTCGGCCATCGATGTATCTCCGATAGAGAGGTGTCAGTACGGCGCCGTTTCAGAAATC
>NZ_DATITZ010000349.1:0-8655 GCF_035467215.1 Thiocapsa sp.
GGACCCGAGGCGTCTCGATGTCGCTGGTGCTCGATCGCGGGGCGAGCGCATGCGCATCTAAGGATAGCGCTCTGCGGCGGCGTTGGGCAGTGTCCTTGTTCACCCTGTCCCTCTTCGCCCTTCGGGGCAACGGAGCCGAGTCCGAGCCCCGGTCCGATCGGTCATCGCCGCTGGAGGACCAACAGCGAGATGTCGTCCTCGATCTCACCCGCTCCGCGCCAGTCCCTTAAGGCCATGTCCACGCGCGTCGTCAAGCTTGCCGCAGGCGTATCGATGCAGTCGCCGGCGAGGCCGATCAAACGCTCGATCTCGAAGCTCTCGCCTTGGGTGTTGCGACAATCCGTGATGCCGTCCGAGTAGAGGATCAGTCGGTCCCCGGGCTGCAGGGTGAAGCCGACCGAGTCGTAGGGGACGCCTTCGAGCATCCCGACGGCAAAACCCCCGTGTCCGACCAGCTCGACGCGCCCGTCGCGTCGCGCCAGCAGCGGATGGGGGTGACCCGCCTGACACAACTCGCCACGCCCCGTATCGGTGTCGATATAGCCGTACACCATGGTGAAATAGGGTGCGATGTCGCCGGACTGGAAACGCCGGTTGAGGTCTGCGACGACGGCATCCGGGGCCCTGACGCGACGCTCGTCTCCGGGCGGTGCGATCAGATGCCCCTCGCCGAGCTCCGCGGACAGGGTGCGACTCAGCGTGACCGACATCATCGCCGAGGGAACGCCATGCCCGGCGACGTCGAGGTGATAAAACCCCAGATCGCGATCGTTCAAACGGAAAAAGTCGAAGATGTCGCCGCCGATCTCGGTCGCGGGCAGGAACAACCAGGCCAAGGCGAGCGCGGGCGACACGTTCGGATCCTTCGGCAAGAGGCTGGCCTGCAGGGCCGCTGCGGCTCGGAGATCCTGCTCGATCCGGTCGAGCGCGGCATGGAGTTTGCGGTTGGTTTCCTCGAGCTTGCTGTTGCGCGAGGCGAGCTGGCTTTCGAGGCTCAAGATGCGCTCGGCGGCGCGCAGCCGGACGCGCAGCTCCTCGAAGTTGAATGACTTGGTCAGGAAGTCATCGGCACCCGCGGTCATGCCCTCGATCAGGTCGTCCTTGTCGTCGCGGGCGGTCAAGAGGATGAAGTAGGTGTAGTGGTCCCGCTCCACGGCGCGGACCCGTCTGCAGAGTTCCAGCCCGTCGACCTCGGGCATCATCCAATCGCTGATGACCAGACGGATCGTCTCGCGCTCGAGGATCTCCCAGGCCTCGCGGCCGTTGCTGGCCGTTACGACCTCATGCCCCCAACGCTTGAGCAGGCGCCCGAGAATCTCCCTCGCGTCGCTTGCATCTTCGGCAATCAGGATACGCATGGCGGCTGGTCGGTCTCGCCGTGGAATTGGACACGACGCCTTATACCATAGGCGCGTAGGGCAGGATTGCGAACGGCTTCCCGCGGGTGGGATCGGCCTGCGGGTCCTGCCTCGGGCGTGCACGAGCACGTCCGAGGCCGGTTCCGTCATCCGTCCAAGGATTCGGGCGCGACCGATGTCAGTTTCCAGATATCGCGGTTGTACTCTGCGATGGTGCGGTCCGAGGAGAAGTAGCCGCTGTGGGCGGTGTTGAGGATGCTCATGCGTAGCCAGCGCTCGCGGTCTCGGTAGGCGCTATCGACCTGCTCTTGCGCGTCGATATAGCTGCGGAAGTCCGCGGCGGTCATCCAGGGGTCATGGGCGTTGCGGATCGAGAGGATGATCTGATCGAAGATGCCCGGCTCGAACTGGTTGAAATGGCCGGACTCCAGCAAGCTCATCACCTCGAGGAGCGCCGAGTCGCTGGCGATGATGCCGTTCGGGTCATAGTGGGCCCGCCGAGACTCGACCCCGGCGGCCGTGAGGCCGAACAGGAAGAAGTTTTCGTCCCCGACCTGCTCGCGGATCTCGATGTTGGCCCCGTCGAGTGTGCCGATGGTGATGGCGCCGTTCATCATGAACTTCATGTTGCCCGTGCCGGACGCCTCCTTGCCGGCCGTCGAGATCTGCTCGGAGAGATCCGTGCCGGGCGCGATGACCTCCATCAGCGAGACGCAGTAGTCCGGGATGAAGGCGACCCGCAGCAGGCCCTCGGTTTCCGGATCGCCGTTGACCGCGCGGGCGACGTTGTTGACCAGCTTGATGATCTGCTTGGCCATCTGGTAGCCGGGCGCCGCCTTGCCGCCGATCAGCACGCAGCGCGGTGTCCAGTCCCGCGTGTCGCCGCGCTTGATGCGGTTGTAGAGATGGATCACGTGCAGGACGTTGAGCAGCTGACGCTTGTACTCGTGGATGCGTTTGACCTGCACATCGAAGAGCGCGTCGATGGGGAAGGAGACTCGGCAGAGCTGCTCGACCGTGGCGGCGAGGCAACGCTTGTTGTCCTGCTTGATCCGATGCCATCGTTCGCGGAAATCCGCGTTCTCGGCATAAGGCGCGAGGCGTTCGAGCTGGCCCAGATCACGCACCCATTCGGTGCCGATCGTCTCGTCGAGGAGCTCGCGCAGCCCGGGATTGCACATGGCCAGCCAGCGGCGCGGGGTCACGCCGTTGGTCTTGTTGTTGAATTTATCCGGCCAAAGCTCGTAGAAATCGCGGAACAGACCCTCGACGAGCAGCTGGGAGTGCAGTCCGGCGACCCCGTTGACCGAGAAGCTGCCGACAATCGCCAGATAGGCCATCCTGACCTGAGACTCGTACCCTTCTTCGATCAGCGACATGCGTCTCAGACGGTCGTTGTCTCCCGGCCAGCGGGTTGCCACTTCGGCGAGAAAACGGGCATTGATCTCGTAGATGATCTGGAGGATGCGCGGCAGCAGGCGCTCGAAGAGACGCACCGGCCAGCGCTCGAGCGCCTCGGGCAGCAGGGTGTGGTTGGTATAGGCCATGGTCTTGCGGGTGATGGCCCAGGCTTGCGTCCATTCGAGCCCATGATCGTCCATGAGCTGACGCATCAGCTCGGCGACGGAAACCGCCGGGTGGGTGTCGTTGAGCTGGAAGCAGTTCTTCTCGGCAAAGGTGCTGAAGTCGGGTCCGTGCAGACGGATCCAATCGCGCAGCACGTCTTTGATGCTGGCGCTGGCGAGGAAGAACTGCTGGCGCAGGCGCAGCTCCTTGCCGTTCTCGCTGGCATCGTTGGGGTAGAGGACCATGGTGATGTGCTCGGCGGCGTTCTTCTGCGCAACCGACTCGGGATAACTGCCCGAGTTGAACTCGCCGAGATCGAACTCGTCGGTCGCGGCGGCCTTCCACAGGCGCAGGGTATTGATGGTGCCGTTGCGATAACCCGGGATCGGGATGTCGTAGGGCACGGCGAGCACGTCGTTGGTGTTGACCCAGCGCACGACGTGGCGCCCGTCGTTGTCCTTGTGGGTCTCGGTGTGGCCGCCGAACTGGATGCGTTGGGTGAACTCGGGGCGCTCCAATTCCCAGGGGTTGCCGTCGCGGACCCAATGATCGGGCTCCTCGATCTGGTTGCCGTTCTCGATCAGCTGGCGAAACATTCCGTACTCGTAGTGCAGTCCGTAGCCCCTGACGGGAAGCTGCAGGGTGGCGCAGGAGTCGAGAAAGCAGGCCGCGAGCCGACCGAGGCCGCCGTTGCCCAGGCCTGCGTCGGGCTCGTTGCCGGCGATCTCCTCGAGCGCAATGCCCAGGTCGTACAGCCCCTTGGCGGCCGCATCGCCGACGCCGAGATTGAGCATCGCATTGGAGAGGGTGCGCCCCATCAGGAACTCGAGCGAAAGGTAATAGGTGCGCTTGCAACCGGCCTCTTCATAGGCGTGCCGGGTGCCTTTCCAGCGCTCCATGAGACGGTCGCGCAGCGCGATCGCGAGCGCCTTGTAAGGATAGTAGGCGGACTGGCAGTCGCGATCCCGCCCGAAGGTATAGGCGTAGTAGTGCTGAAAATCGCGTGCGATGCCCTCCGGGGTCATCGGCAGCGGGGGCAGGTCGAAGAATTGCTCGTTCGGTCGGGCACTGATGATGTTTTTAAACGGTGACATGGCGCCGCTGGATCCTTGATCGGTTGGGGTGGGGCTCGGACCGAGGTGCCGAATCGCGTCGGGTGCGAGAGGCGTGATCAGCTCGGTCGAGCGGAATCGGTCGTTGCGTGAAGGTCTCCTTGACGGTCTCGTCGGGTCAATTAAGCAACTATCGAGCCTGCTCGATCGCCTCGTTGACCTCGAGCCATGCCTCCTCGGTGGCTTCCAGGTCGGCGCAGACCTGGCGTTGCTCGTCGAGCAGCGCGAGCAATCGGGTCTTGGCCTCCGCGGCGTAAAGGTCCGGATCGGCGAGTGCTTGCTCCAGTGCTGCGCGGCGGGTCGTCAGCGCTTCCATGCGCTTCTCCAGCGTTCTTTCCTTTTGTCGCAGCGGCTGCAGGGTCTGGCGCGATTGTGCCGCCTGGCGACGCTGTTGCTTGCGGTCGCCTCCGTCGCTTGCGCCGCCCGGCGCCGCCTCGGTCGGGCGCGTACCCTCGGGGCTGCGACTCCGGTCGTTGTTGGCCAGCCAGGCCGGATAGTCGTCGAGGTCTCCGTCGAACGGACGTACTGCACCGGCGTCGACCAGGAGGAGCGTGTCGGCGGTGACCCGCAGCAGGTGACGATCGTGCGAGACCAGCACCAGGGCGCCGTCGAATCCCTGGAGCGCCTCGGTTAAGGCATGCCGCATCTCGAGGTCCAAATGGTTCGTCGGCTCGTCGAGCAGGAGCAGATTGGGCCGCTGGCGGATGAGCAGCGCGAGCACCAGCCGCGCCTTCTCGCCGCCCGAGAGCGGGCCGACCGGGCCGAGTGCGCGATCGCCTTCGAATCCGAATCCGCCCAGATAGCTGCGCAGGGCCTGCTCGGTCGCGCCCGGATCCTGACGTCGTAGATGGCCGAGCGGGCTGTCGTCTAGATGCAGTTGGTGGATCTGGTGTTGCGCGAAATAGCCGATCTTCAGGGCCTGAGCGCGCTCCAAACGCCCGCTCGACGGGGTCAGCTCCCCGGCCAGGACCTTGATGAAGGTGGATTTGCCTGCCCCGTTGCGCCCCAGCAGCCCGATGCGATCCCCGGGGTTGAGGCTGAGTCCGACCCCCTCAATGACGGGCCTGTCGCCATAGCCTGCCGCGATCTCGTCCAGGCGCACGAGCGGGCGCGGCAGGTTCTCGGCGGGTGCAAACTCGAATCGAAAGGGCGAGTCGACATGAGCCGGCGCGATCAGCTCCATGCGTTCGAGCGCCTTCAGACGGCTTTGCGCCTGGCGTGCCTTGGTGGCCTTGGCCCGGAAGCGCTCGACGAAGCTGCGCATGTGCGCGATCTCGCGTTGTTGGCGCTCGCTCGCGGCCTGTTGCTGGGCGAGGCGCTCGGCGCGCTGGCGCTCGAAGGCGGAGTAGTTTCCCGCGTAGAGGGTCAGGTGCTGGCGGTCCAGATGCAGGATGTGTCCGGTCACGGCGTCGAGGAAGTCGCGGTCGTGGGAGATCAGCAGGAGCGTTCCCGGATACGCCTTCAACCAGCCTTCGAGCCAGATCACGGCGTCGAGGTCCAGGTGGTTGGTCGGCTCGTCGAGCAGCAGCAGATCCGAGCGGCACATCAGGGTGCGCGCCAAGGCGAGACGCATCCGCCAGCCGCCCGAATAACTATTGACCGAACGGTGCTCGTCGCCGGGAGCGAAGCCGAGCCCGTGCAGGAGTCGCGCCGCACGGCTTTCGGCCCCGTAGGCGTCGATCGCCTCCAGCCGTCCCAGCAGCTCGCCCTGATGCAGGCCGTCGCCGTCCGCCTCGGCCCGTGCCAGCTCGGCCTGGATGCGGCGCAGCTCGGCGTCGCCGTCGAGCACGAAGTCGATGGCCGCGCCCTCGCTGTCCGGGGTGTGCTGGGCGACATGGGCGACCTCCCAGCCGGCAGGGATCGTGGCCTGGCCGGCATCGGCATGGAGATCCCCGAGCAACAGCGCGAAGAGGCTCGATTTGCCGCAGCCGTTGTAGCCGACCAACCCGACCTTTTGACCCGGATAGACGGTGACGTCGGCGGCCTCGATCAAGAGATGCGGGCCGCGGCGCAGGCTGAGTGATTGGAGCTGGAGCATGGTGTCGGGTCTAAACCGCGCTCGGAGCGGTATGCGATGTTTTTGGATGGGATCGGGCCCGGCAGACTTGACGTCCGCTCGAGTCGGCGCGGTTTAAAATTTTAAAAAATTAGTTTAAGTCACGCCCCTGCTCAGGGCGCATGGGCGCATCAGATCGCGCAGGTCTGGCCGGACGCGGTTTGATCACGGCGCCGGGTTGCCGCGATCCAGTCGACGGTACCCGATCGCCTCGCCGAGGTGCCGCTGCTCGATCCGAGCCAGACCGTCGAGATCCGCAATCGTTCGGGCCACCTTCAGAATCCGGTGATAGGCCCGAGCCGATAGGGCCAGACGTGTGATCGCCTGTTGGATCATGCGTTGCCCGTCGGGCTCCAGTGCGCAGTCGCGCTCGATCTCGGCCGGTCCGAGGACATGATTGGCCTTGCCCGCGCGCGTGATCTGGCGGGCGCGAGCGGTATCCACGCGCTGTCGCACGATCGCTGTCGTCTCTCGCGTCTCCGAGGCTGAATCGCCGAGCCGAGAGAGGTCCAGCCGAGGGACCTCGACGTGCATGTCGATCCGGTCCAGCAGCGGTCCGGAGATGCGCCCGCGATAACGTCCCACCTGGTCAAGGGTACAACGACAACGCCCGCTGTTGTCGCCGAGATAACCGCAGGGACAGGGATTCATCGCCGCGACCAGTTGGAACCTCGCCGGAAAGCGCGCCTGACGCGCGGCCCGCGAGATGTCGATATGACCGGACTCCAAGGGTTCGCGCAAGACCTCCAGCACCTTGCGGTCGAACTCGGGCAGCTCGTCGAGAAACAAGACCCCTTGGTGCGCGAGCGAGATCTCGCCGGGCCGCGGGTTGCTGCCTCCGCCCACCAGCGCGACCCCGGATGCGGTGTGGTGCGGCGAGCGAAACGGACGCTCGCGCCAGCGCGCCGGGTCGAACAGGTCGCGGTCGCTCACCGAGCGGATCGCGGCCGCCTCGAGCGCCTCGTCCTCGCTCAGCGACGGCAGGAGCCCGGGGAGCCGATTCGCCAGCATCGACTTTCCGGTGCCCGGCGGGCCGATCAACAGCAGACTGTGGCCGCCTGCGGCAGCGATCTCCAGAGCCCGTTTCGCATGCTCCTGACCCCTGACCTCCGAGAGGTCCGGATATGCGGGCTCGACGAAGCTCCGCTCGCCCGCCACGAAGGTCGGCAGCACGCGCGTCCCGTTCAGATGCTCGCAGACCTCCATCAAGTGCCGCGCCGGTCGGATCTCGAGCCCCGAGACCAGCGATGCCTCCGCGGCATTCTCCGCAGGCAGGATCAGCTCGCGGCCCGCCTCGCGTGCCGCTACCGCGACGGGCAAGACGCCGTTGACCGGCCGCAATCCGCCCGAGAGCGCCAGCTCGCCGATCAACTCGTAGCGATCCAGCCGTTCGGTGACGATCTGGCCGGACGCGCCGAGGATGCCGAGCGCGATCGGCAGATCGAAGCGTCCGCCCTCCTTCGGAAGGTCTGCCGGTGCAAGATTGATGGTGACCCGTCCCACCGGAAACTGGAACCGGCCGTTCAGCAAGGCACCGCGCACGCGGTCTTTGCTCTCTTTGACCGCCATCTCGGGCAGTCCGACCATCGACAGATAGGGCAGCCCTCCGGAGAGATGGACCTCGACCGTCACGGCCGGGGCATGAATGCCGACCCGCGCGCGGCTGTGCAGGATACAGAGGGCCACGACCCTGCTCGGTATCGGTGCCTCAATCCGCCCCTGCTCGTCCGGGTGCGAGCGCGCGCTCGAGCTCGGCAATGCGCGCCTCGAGCACCGCCAGTTTCTCGCGGCTGCGGGCCAGGACGGCGGACTGGACGTCGAACTCCTCGCGGGTCACCAGGTCGAGCTTGTCCAAGCCGGATTCGAGCGAGGCTCGGAGATTGCGGCCGATGTCTTCCTGCAACATCTGGATGCCCTTGGGCATCGCCAATGCGAGGCGCTGGGCGAGATCGTCGAGCTGTTTGGGATCCAACATGGGGGTTCCTCTGTGCTGCGGTCTGTGCTTGACCGGTGGGTCCGGAGTGGATGCCGGGATGCGAAGGCCGATCCCGCGATGACTCAATCGCTCCGAATGCAGCCGCCATTATAGGACGGGCCGCCGCGCAAGTGCGCCGGCTTTCAGTCAGGGGCTGTATCGGCGCGCGTTTTTGGTGCGGCCGATCTCCGGGCCCTCCGCATGCGCGCTATTTTGGTGCGCATCCTTGTTGCGAGTTTGGCACATGATGCCGAAATACCTCTTCCCAGTGGGTGCATCGAGGCATGGCACGCTATCTGCTTTCTCGACATCACAACGTCACAACCGGCGGGGACATCCGGGCACCAGCCGGTATTTTTCAACCTCGACCAGCAAGCCCGCATCATCGAGAGGCACACAGCAATGACAACACGACGCATCGGAACCGTCCTGGCGCTTGGGGCGCTGACCATGAGCGCCGGCACCTTCCAGATCGCCGCGGCCGACGAGACGCACAACTTCAGCGCCAATATCGGCGTTGTCAGCAACTACATGTTCCGCGGGCTGACTCAGACCGATGACGGACCGGCTGTTCAAGGCGGGCTCGAC
>NZ_DATITZ010000350.1:0-22316 GCF_035467215.1 Thiocapsa sp.
CGACGGCGGCGAGATCGCCGTAGGTCTCGCAAAGGGTCTCGACCAGGCCTTGAATGGCCGCAGCCGCCATCTCGCGATTGAGCTCTTCGATACGCTCGTCTGAGCGCTTCTTCCAGAGCGGCATCTGGTGAAGGGCCTTGCGCATCTCCGCCTGCAGGCTGTTGATGTCTTCCTCGATCCGGGCCCGGTCCTCGTCGGAGAGGGCATGAAACTCGTTCGGACCGAGCGGCTTGCCGTCGCGCACCGGCGCGAGGGTAAAACCGGTCGGGGTCTGCAGGAGGATGACGTCCTTCTCCTTGGCCAGCTCGCGGATCTCGCTCATGGCCCGCTCTTGGCGTTCTTCCAACTCTTCTTCGAGCGCCTGGGTGCGCGTGCGGTATTCGTCGCTCTCGAAGACACCCTGGATCGCGCGGTGCAGATCCTCGATCAGCTGGTCCATGTCGCGTTTGAGCTCCATCCCCTTGCCGGGGGGCAGACGCAGTGCGCGCGGGCGATGGGCGTCCTCGAAATTGAAGACATAGCACCAATCGGCGGGCACGGCCTCGTGCTTGGCGCGCTCTTGGAGTGCGCTGCGGATCAGGGCGTATTTGCCCGTCCCGGACGGCCCCAGCGCGAAGAGGTTGTAGCCGGCGTGACGGATGCCGATGCCGAAGCGTACGGCCTGGATCGCTCGATCCTGGGCGATCAGGCCGTCGCGGACATCCAGGTCGGCGGTGGTTTCGAGCGCGAGCTGCGCGGGGTCGCACTGCCGGTAGAGTGCCGAGGCTTCCAGTGGTGCAACGCTCATCCGCTGAAGGTCTCCGCGATCGGGGCGCCGAAGGATTCCGTGCTGTAGCGCGAGACCTCGAGGGTCTCGGACCAATACCGCGAGGGCAGGCCCGCCTTGTGGCGCAGATGCTCGAAGAAGTCTGCGGGGTTCGGCAACTGCTCCCAGACCGAAGGCAGGAAGGTTCCGCGCCGGCCGCGATCTTCCAGAATCAGCCCGTCGATACCGGGCCGGATCTGGTCGAGCAGATCGGACTCCGACCGGAAGTGCATCGGCTCGGACGGGCTCAGCACGGAGAGATGGATGTCGAGCCGCGGCAGCTCCGCGCGGGTCAGGGGCGGAAAGCGCGGATCCTCGAAGGCTGCGGCGTAGGCATTGCGGGCGACGTCGACCACCAGCGGCCGGATCGCCTCCAGCACGCCGATGCAGCCGCGCAGCTCCCCGTCGATCTGCAGCGTCACGAAGGTCGCGCGATCGGCTTGGAGCGCGGCCGGATATTCCTGCGGATCCGGCTCCAGCGGGGCGCCTTGGTTCAACCCATGCTCGATCGACTGTGCGGCGATGCCCAACAGCATACGCCGCTCCTCGGGCCGATAGACGCCTTGCGTTTCAGTGGAAGACATAGGCACCATACCCCACCACCTGATCTCGCGAGCCGGCGGTGTCGCCCGAGTTGCGCAGGTCCAGCGTGCGAGCCTGCATCCCGCGGCGTCGAGCCGTTTCGAGCAGTCCGTTGACCGGGATCCGCCCGCATGCCTGCGCGTATCCGATGTCCTGCGGTCGGAGCGCCTCGATGGCCTCGGAGGTCGTCGTATCCATCGCTCGGGCGGTCGCGTAGGTGTGGTAGTGGCTGAGGTCCGAGCTGATAACGATCAGGGTCTCGGGACCGCCCCAGAGCAGATCGAGCACCTCCGCGACCTCCTCCGGAGCGGCGTCGCCGACCACGAAGGGCACCAGGCTGAACTGCTCCAAGACCTCCTGCAGGAAGGGCAGTTGGACCTCGAGGCTGTGCTCTTGAGCATGCGCCGCATCCATCAGTCTGACCTGCGGCAGGGTGAGCGCCAGGTCGATCGCGTCACGGTCCAGCTCCACAGGGCCGAGCGGTGTGACGAACCGATCCGCGCTGCTCGCGGCAAGGCCGCGCAGGGGGACGCGATGCGCCGGGCCCAGCAGGACGACCCTGTGCACGCTCGCGCGGGCTCGGGCCAAGGTGGCATAGGCACTCGCGGCGATGGGGCCGGAGTAGATATAGCCGGCGTGCGGGACGATCAGGGCCTTCGGGGGCTCGCCGTCCGGGCTCGCCTCGGCGAGGTAGTCGTCCACCGTCCGTTTGAGCACGCGGGGGTCGCCCGGATAGAAGAGACCGGCCACGGCCGGGCTGCGAGAGAGTGACATGGCTGTTTCCTCCTGACGGATGAGGATCCGCAAGTGCGGTTCGGGACGCGCCTTCGGATGCTTCTCGGCGAGCATCGCCTCATACCTCAAGTATAGTCGGCACGGGTGATGAGTCGTGCGGACCGGGCAGCCTCGCGCGCGCGGGTGTTGCCGAGCAGATGCCCCGAGCATGGAAGGCCCTATCGGATAACGAATCGACCGAATTGGCCACGCCGTCGAAGGTGCGAGGCTCGGGCCGCTCCGAGGAGGCCGCGCCGAGCACCGGGGCCGGGGCCTCGAAGAAGAAGCCGGGCGGAGCCGGGGGCTTTGTCATGCCGGACACCCTAGCGCGGCCGGCGTGATGTTTTAAGCACGCGCAGTTGTGTCAGACGGGGCGGGCGGGTCTGCGACCCGCTCGCGCCGGGTCAGGCGTCAGCGATTCCCGGCGCAGCGGATGGCGTCGATGGGGAGGAACCTTCTCATGCAGCGCGTTGCTTCCGTTCGTCGAGAATCCGGCGAGCCAGCTCAACCGTCTCCTTGAGATTCCGCCTGAGCAAGTCTTCTTCGGATGGCGTCAGCATGTTCGATGCGGAGAAGGTAAAGCGCTTCTGATTCGGTAAGCTCATCGAATCCATATCCGAACTGCGCGACCCACCATGTTTCGATGTCACCATGCTTGCTCCTCAATGCCTGCAGCGTCGATGCCTGCAACGCAAGTTTAGCCGAATAGGGCTTCCCCGTCAGGGCTTGTGCATGTACCACGGCACCGCCACGGGCCTCGATATAGCCGCGCAGGTTGGCGAAAGTGCCGCCCATGCCGATAAAGTCATCGACGAGGATATAGGATCGACCGGCCGTGACTTCGCCGCCGAAGAGCGCCGGTGATTTGAGTCGCCACCAACCGCTCGACCCCGTGTGGGCTGCTTTCGAGGTTCGAATGATCTCGGTGGACAGATCGAAACCGAGTCGGTCGCTCAAACACACCGCCAGCACAGCCGGGATCGCATTCGCGCTCACGCCTTCGAGGCCGTGTACCGGGACAATCATAGGCGAGCGCGATTCGTAACGGCGCAGACTCTCGATGGATGCCTCGTCCAGCAGGTCAAGCACTAGGCCAACCGATGCTGTCGCGTCTCCACCCTTCGCCGCGGCATACAGATCGTGTTTCTTGACGCGAGACTCTGCCGCATGAATATCGGCATCCGGGAAGCTGGACGGCCGGGTAGCACGCAACGGCAACGTCTGAATCGGCGAGTCGAGTCGAGTCGGCATATCCGACAAGATAGCATCGATACGGTCGACGCAATTCGCCGTTTGAGCGCATCTCTGCTGCTTGCGCTCGATCGCCCTGCGCAGGCCCTTCTTGGGCTCCGCGGGGGTTGCAATCGGCTCCGCGTCTTCCACACTGAAGGCATGATCAGCGCTCGGCGACGGCCGGGCAGGGGGTTGCGATGAACGACGAGCGGATCGATCGCGTCTTCCCGACGCGCTACTGGCATGCCCTGGAGGACGGTCGCGTCCAATGTGACCTCTGTCCGCGCTTCTGCCGCATCAAGGAAGGACAGCGGGGCATGTGCTTCGTTCGGGCCTGCCAAGGCGGCGAGATCGTCCTGACGACCTACGGACGATCATCCGGCTTCTGTATCGATCCGATCGAGAAGAAGCCGCTGAACCACTTTCTCCCCGGCACCCCGGTGCTCTCCTTCGGGACCGCCGGCTGCAATCTGACCTGCAAGTTCTGCCAGAACTGGGACATGAGCAAGTCGCGCGAGATGGACACGCTCGCGGATGCCGCCGAGCCCGAGACCATCGCGCTGGCGGCCGAGTCGCTCGGCTGTCGCAGCGTCGCCTACACCTACAACGACCCCGTGATCTTTCATGAATATGCCATCGACGTGGCCAAGGCCTGTCGCGAGCGCGGGATCAAGTCGGTCGCCGTGACGGCCGGCTATATCTGTCCGGAGCCGCGGGTCGAATTCTTCCGGTGGATGGATGCCGCCAACGTCGATCTGAAGGGTTTCACGGATGATTTCTATCACCGGCTCTGCAGCGGCCATCTGCAACCCGTCCTGGAGACCTTGGAGTATCTGGTCCGGGAAACCAAGGTTTGGGTTGAGCTGACGACCCTGCTCATCCCCGGGGAGAACGACTCGGATGCCGAGCTTCGATCCATGACCCAATGGGTCGTCGAGCATCTTGGTCCGGATGTCCCGATGCACTTCACGGCGTTTCATCCCGACTACAAGATGTTGGATTATCCGTCGACCCCGACCTCCACGCTGACCCGAGCCCGCGCCATCGCGCTCGAGAACGGCGTCCGCTATGCCTATACCGGCAATGTCCACGACAAGGAAGGCGAGAGCACTTACTGTCATGCCTGCGGACAGACGCTGATCGGCCGGGATTGGTATCGGCTCTCGGATTGGAATCTGACCGCGGACGGACATTGCAACCGCTGCGGGGCTCCCTGCGCCGGCGTCTTCGAGCCCGCCCCCGGACAGTGGGGCGATCGGCGCCAACCGGTTCGCCTGCGCGATTTCGCGGCCTGAACGGCGCTCGCACCGGTCGGGAATGCGCGACCGCACGGATGGATCCCATGGCGCGTCGCCACGGGGACGCCGGATCGGCAGGCGATCGGATCGCCGTGCCGATCATCAGGTCACGATGATCACGATCACCGGATTCATCCATCGGGATGCCCTGCACGACTTGATCGGGCGCTGGATGCTCGATCGATTCGAGTCGTCCGACCCGACCGCACTGCTCCAGTTGGTCCATTTCAACTCGGTCTATGTCGCGCGTTATCTCCCGCTGCTTGCGCAGGCTCTGCTGCAGGGCTTGCACGGCGGTCGGATCACGCGTCGGACCTGTGTCAGCAAAGGTGACCTCAAGGATCAGCTCGCCGCCTATCTGCCGAGCGCCTCCGAGCGGGCGCGTCGGTTGGTTGCCGACTACCGGGCCGACCCCGGGCGTTTCTATCGCGAGACACCGTTTCGGGGCACGCTCTATTTCGCCGAGTCCGCGGGGCAGCGCGACTATGTGGGCTCGAGTCGGATCAAACGTATCCGGCGGCTTGCCGAGAAGTCCGCGCGCAAGGTCGTCGATTGGCTCTGCGAGGAGAGTCTCCTGCAGGCTCGATCGGATCCGCGGTTCTCGGAATCGCCTCGGACGCCATGCGACCTCGCCGGACCGCCGCATGACGGTCTCCTCCACGACCCCGATAGGCTCGACGCGCACGGGAGCGTCCTCCTGGATCGTCTGCGCGCGACGCCGTCGCCGAGTTGGCCCCATGATGTCGAGATCAACGACGTGGCCGGGATCAAGGTCGTCATGGAGCCGGACAGGCAGGCGCGACTCGCCGAGGTTCTCGGCGGGCTCGGGTGTCGGCTGGTGGAGCGGGAGGTCCACAGGGGCGACTACAGTGCCGTGAATCTGCTCGTCGATTACGCTCCGGACAAGGAGCGCATTCTGGCGCAAGGGCTTCCCGAGAAGGTCGTGCGCGTGTTCCGGGACCACGGTGTTTCGCCATGCGAGACCCGTCGCCGCTTCGAGACCTTCATGCGCAGCGGCGAGCCTGCCGTGCGCGTGGAGATCATTTGCTCGGATGCTGCCGAGACCTTGGAGAGCGAGATCGGCCGCTGCATGCACGAGGATCGCATCATCCGCCAGCGTCTCGGACGGGCCTACCAAGGCCACCTATCGCAGAACGTGGAGTTTCTGCTCGAGTACCTCTTCGCGCTGCCCGCCGCACCCGAGGTTCGACTCGAGCGCTTGCCCGTGCGACTCTGGGAGCGTTATCTCCCGGACTACTTCGACGAGGTCAAGCGCGTCCTTTTCCGCGTCCCGTCCGTGGAGCTGAATCCGGAGTAACCCCCTCGATCACCGAGGATCGAAACCGCGCCGGCTCCACCGGCCGTCAAATCTGCCGGGGCCGATCCCATCCAAAAACATCGCATACCGCGCCGGGCGCGGTTCAAGGAGACGAGCATGCCGGCCAAAGCGTTCGACGTCGTCATCATCGGGGCCGGACCCGCCGGGCTGTTCGCGGCCATGCGGCTCGCCGACAGCATGAAGGTTCTGGTCATCGACCGCCGCCCGCGCCCGGGCGGGGCCGGCGGCTACACGGACGGAAAGCTCAACCTGTCCCCGCATATCGGTCTGGATCTCGCAGAGCTCGGGCTGTCGGAGGAGGAGGCGACCCGTCGGATCGCGGAGGTGGATCGCATCTTTCTCGACCACGGGGCGGACCCGACGCTGCACGGTCTGGACGAAGCACGCGTTCAATGGTGGCTGGATCGTGTCTCCTGGGTCCGCCGGCCGGCATCGAAGGGTCGCTGGGATATTCAGCTGGTCCCGGTCGTGCAGCGTCATATGGGGACCGACTTCGCGCACCGTGTCACCAAAGCGATGGCCGACACCGTCGAGCGACGCGGCGGCACCTTGACGCTCGGGACCGCGGTGACCGAGATCCGCCGCGAGAGCGACGGCGGCTTCCTGATCGAAACCGTCGCGGGCGACTTCCGCGCGCCTTATCTGGTCTGCTCGCCGGGACGGGAAGGCGCCTACTGGTTCCGCGAGAAGGCGCGCGCGCTCGGCGTGCACACCGGCCATGGCGTGATCGACATCGGCTGCCGAGTCGAGATCGCCTCGGCGGTCTACGAGGAGATCACCGACGTCCTCTACGACCCCAAATTCATCTTCTGTACCCCGACGCATCAGGATCGCACGCGGACCTTCTGCACCAATCCGGGCGGACATGTCCGGATCGAGGAGCATGGTGATTTCCGGCTGGTCAACGGCGATGCCCTCAAGGCGTCCAAGACGACCAACACCAACTTCGCGATCTTGAATACCGTGGGCATGACCGAACCCCTGCAGGACACCACCGAGATGGGACAACAGGTGGCGCGCTTCGCCAATTTTTGGGGCGGCGGCAACAGTCTCATCGTCCAGCGCTGGGGCGATCTCATGGCCGGACGACGATCCAAGGCGCAAAGCTTCTTCTCCGCCGAGGCGGGCTTCGACAAGTTGATGCCGACCCTGCCGCCCGGACCCGGCGTGACGCCCGGCGACATCTCCTTCGCCTATCCGGGGCGGATCGTGCGCAACCTGCAGGAGAGCCTCGAGCTGCTCGCCCGCGTCATCCCCGGCGTCGCCCATCCATCGACCACCATCTATGTTCCCGAGATCAAGTTCTACGATGTCCGTTATCCCACGAGCCGCGAGCTGGAAACGGACGTGCCCGGACTCTTCGTCGCAGGCGACGGGGCAGGGAAGTCGCGCGGCATCGTCGGCGCGGCGGTCAACGGGCTGATGGCGGCGGAGGGGATCCTGCGGCGGGTCGGAATGTGAAACGCAAAGGCGCAAAGAGCGCGAGGACTGGCCTCGGCTTGACCGGGTGTCGCCTAAGGCCGCTATCGGCCAACTCCGGACGCGTAGCCGGCGCCGGTGAGCGGCCGCAAAAGCTCGTTCAGCGGACAGTCGATCGGACAGGGCCGCCCCCTTTGCTCGACCCGCATTACCGGGCGTCATAGCTCGTATGGTGGCTCCAACTCCTATGCACCACTGCCGCGTCCACGTGTTCACGAGTGCCCGCCTCCGGCAGGCCGATGGGCGGATCTCGCTCGCGATCAAGTGCTCTCGATATCAGGTCGGACACTGGGCTCGCGGCACACGATAACCCAGGCGGGACGGCCGCCTGAGCAGTCTTCGCCGAACGATCCGGTGGCGAATGCCAGTCTAAAGTAGTAACGTAGCTACTTTCTAGGGTGGAACGCGCACTATGACCACATTCTCTAGCCGAGAATTCAACCAAGCGATCAGCCAGGCCAAGAAGGCGGCACGAGACGGCCCGCTGTTCATCACCGATCGCGGCCGCTCGGCCTACGTGCTTATGACGATCGAGCGCTACGAGCAACTCCTTGGCAATCAGCCGAGCATCCTGGACTTACTTGCCGAGCCCGACTGCGCCGAGATCGAATTCGAGCCACCGCGGTTACGCTCAGGCATCGTTCGGCCGCCGGATTTGTCTTGATGTATCTCCTCGATACCAATGTGGTATCCGAGTTGCGCAAGGCTCCGGCTGGAAAGGCAGACACCAATCATGGCTTCGAACTCCTCGAAGATCTTCAGCAAGCCGCGTCGTGAACCGGTGTCGGCAAGGGGAGTGGTCATTGCGTTGCGCGCCCGGACGAATAGGGTGCGCGTGGTCGTTTCGTCGACCAGTAGGTTCGCCATCATCAGGACCGCCGCGAAGCGATCCAGCCTGATGTTACACCGGGGCAGGATCTCCGTTCGACGGGGAGAGTCGGGAACGGCTGCCGAGACATGGGGGTCGCTGCGTTATTTGCGCCTTTGTGGTTCGAAAAATATCGCCTGTGCTCACCGGGTCCGCAGGTCGGCGATATAGGCCGTCACGCCGTCCATCAGCATCTGCACGGCCATCATGATCATCAGCATCCCGGTGAGCCGGACGAGGGCTCTGAGCGCTCGCGGGCCGAGTTTTTCCATCAAGAGGCCCGAGGCCAAGAGGATGGCGGCGCTGACGAGCCAGGCCGCGCTCAATGCCGAGAGCCAGGTCCAGAAGCGGTCCGGCTCGCGGCTCACCAACAGCAGGACCGCCGCGAGCGCAGAGGGGCCGGCGATCATCGGCACCGCGAGCGGCACGACGAAGGCTCCTCGTCGAGCTCGCGACGCTCGATGGTCTCCTGGTCCGGAAAGACCATGCGCAGTGCAATGATGAACAGCACCACGCCGCCCGCGACACCGAGCGCCGGCTGTTCGAGTCCCAAGTAGCGCAGAAGCAGATCTCCTCCGACCAGAAAGACCACCAGGATCAGGTAGGCAATGATCAGCTCTCGCCCGATGATGCGGATGCGCTTTGCGTGTGGATAGCGCCCGAGCAGCGAATGGAACACCGGGATGTTGCCCAGCGGGTCCATGATGATGGCAAGCAGGATGGCGGCGGAGAGGAGATCCATCCTCCGAGTGTAGCGGAGCGCGGGACCTTCGCACGCCGCCTCCGGGCCTGTAGACTGCGCAGCCTGCCGGATCCATCTCCGTTTTTTGCGAGGCGCTGCGCTCTTATGGTTCTTGCTTCACTCTCGGTTGTTTTTGGCCTCGCACTCTTGGTGTGGAGTGCCGATCGTTTCGTCGAAGGTGCTGCGGTCACCGCGAAGCATCTCGGGATGCCGCCCCTGTTGATCGGGATGGTGATCATCGGCTTCGGGACGTCGGCCCCGGAGATGGTGGTCTCCGCCATTTCGGCCTTCCAAGGCAACCCCGGTCTGGCGCTCGGCAACGCCTACGGCTCGAACATCACCAATATCGCCCTGATCCTGGGTCTCACCGCGATCATCAGCCCCATCGCGGTGCACTCCAGCGTGCTCCGCAAAGAGCTTCCGATCCTTGCCGGGGTGACCGTCTTCGCCGTCCTCATGCTCATGGACGGCGAGCTGACGCGAATGGATGCTTGGGCATTCCTGGGCGTTTTTGCGGTATTGATGGGTTGGACCATCTGGCAAGGTCTCCGAGAACGCTCGGATGCCCTGGCCGGGGAGGTGACCCAGGAGCTCGATGTCGCCCGGATGCCGCTGCGTCGCGCCATGCTTTGGCTGGGCGTCGGTCTGGTCTTCTTGATCATCAGCTCGCGCATGCTGGTCTGGGGCTCGGTCGAGATCGCCCATGCCTTGGGCGTGAGCGATCTCATCATCGGTCTGACGATCGTCGCGGTAGGCACCTCGCTGCCGGAACTGGCCTCCTCGATCATCGCCGCGCGCAAGGGCGAGCACGATCTCGCCTTGGGTAACGTGATCGGGTCGAATCTCTTCAACACACTCGCCGTGGTCGGGATCGCGGGAGCCATCCAGCCGATGCTCGTGCCGCCGGAGGTCATCTCCCGGGACATGATGGTGATGGGCCTGCTGACGCTGTCCCTGTTCTTGATCGGCTACGGGTTCCGCGGTCGGGGTCGAATCAACCGGGTCGAGGGCATGCTGCTGCTTGCCTGCTATGTCGGCTATACCTCCTACTTGATCAGCACCGTCTTCGGCGCCTGACCGCCTCGAGCGCCCGGGAGCGCCATCGCTTGCGGGTGCCGAGATTCGGCGCACCGCCTCCCGCCCGGACGTTCGGCGCGGATGCCGAGCAGTCGACTCCGAGGGCAGCCTAACGATTGATCCAGGTCAGGCATTGAGGTCGGCCTGCCTGTCGACACATTGACGCGGTGATCCGGAAAACCCTACAGTGCCGCGTTGATTGTCCGGTGCCTCGAAAGCCGTCGCCTTCGGGGTTAAACGGGAAGTCGGTGCGCGGTGCCCTCGGGAGCCGCAAAGCCGGCGCTGCCCCCGCAACGGTAGACGAGTCAAGACGCGGCGAAACGCCACTGTGAGTCATCACGGGAAGGCGCCGCGTCCGGGGTCCGACCCCGCTCGTAAGCCCGGAGACCGGCCGGATAATCGGGGACCGTTTCGATGTGTCTCGCGTGCGTACGAGGGCCGACCTGCCGTCGGCCCTTGTCGTCTCCGAGCCATCGGGCGTAGCCTCGAACCGGGGTCGCGCGGGGCGACCGGCCGGGATGACGGCCCCGTCCCACTTGCGCGGCTCCGCTCTCGCCCGTTCTCCATCTCTCGCCCCCTTCTTCTGCCGGCCCATGCGGGTGCGCTCGGGCCTTTGTTGGAGTTTGTCGATGAGATTCCCCCTTATGGCGGCGGCCTTGTCGCTGCCGGTCGGTCTGCCTGTCCACGCGGAGACGGAGACCCTGATCCTTGATCCACTGGTCGTGACTGCGACCCGCACGCCCGAACCCGAAGATCGGACCCTGGCATCCGTCAGCGTGATCGATCGCGAGGAGATCGAGCGTCGTCAGTTTCGCTCAGTCCCGGATGCGCTGCGCGGCCTGCCGGGCGTCACGCTCTCGGGCAGCGGCGGGGCCGGTCAGCCGGCGTCCATCTTTCTGCGCGGGACCAATGCCGGACATGTGCTGGTCCTGATCGACGGTGTCAAGGTGGGTTCGGCGACCCTGGGCAACGCACCCTTGCAGGATCTGCCGATCGCTCAGATCGAGCGCATCGAGGTGGTGCGCGGCCCGCGCTCGAGCCTCTACGGCTCGGAGGCGATCGGCGGCGTGATTCAGATCTTTACGCGTCGCGGCGGCGGCGATCTACGACCGCGTTTCAGCGTCGGCGCCGGCAGCTTCGATACGGCGAGTATCGCAGGCGGCATTTCGGGCGGCGGCGAGCGTGGATGGTTCGACCTCGGCGCCAATATGGAGCAGACCGACGGGATCAACGCCTGCGACGGCCGCGCCTTTCCCTTCGCCGGCTGCGGCGCGGACGAGCCGGATCGCGACGGCTACCGCAACCTGGGCGTGAGTGCGCGCGCCGGTTATGAGTTCAGCGACAAGGCCAAGGTCGATTTCAGTCTGCTCACCTCCGAGAATCGGACCGATTTCGACGGCTCCATCTTCTCGGGCAACCTCTCGCGCTCCGATCAGCGGGTGTTCGGCGTGGAAGGCACCTTGCGTCCGCTCGATCCCTGGACCATGACCCTCTCGGCCGGTCGCAGTCAGGACACCTATCGCGCGTTCTACTCGGGCGCCTTTGTTCCGGAGCGGTTCGTGGACAGCTTCGAGACCGAACGAGACAGCTTCGGTATCCAGAACGACCTCGCCCTGCTCCCGGATCAACTCTTCACCTTGGGTCTGGACTACCAAGTCGACCGGATCTCGGGCACCGTCGACTACGCCGAAGATTCGCGCAGCAACGCGGGTGTCTATGGACAGTATCTCGGCTCCATCGGGGCGAACGAGCTTGCCGCCAGCCTCAGATACGACGACTACCAACAGTTCGGCGGACAGACGACCGGCAATCTGGCTTGGGGCTACCTCTTCGATCAGGGGATTCGCCTGTCCCTGTCCTACGGCACCGCCTTCAAGGCGCCGACCTTCAACGACCTCTACTACCCCGGCTTCGGCAACCCGAACCTCGCCCCCGAGGAGTCGGCGAGCGTCGAGCTGGGTTTGACCGGAACCCTCCCGCTCGGTCGTTGGGAGCTGAGTCTTTACGAGACCGATATCGACGACCTGATCACCTTCGATGCGGTCACGTTCGCCCCGGCCAACATCGCCTCGGCCCGCATCCGCGGCTTCGAGGCGTTCGGAATGCTGCGCATCCAGGAGTGGGATCTCGGCGCGAGCCTTACCCTGCTGGATCCCGAAAACCGCTCGAACGGCCCGAATCAGGGTAACCTGTTGCCGCGACGCCCCGAGCAGATGGTCCAGCTCGACCTCGACCGTGAATTCGAGCGCTGGTCGGCCGGTCTGAGCGTCTATGTTGCCGGGCGAACGTTCGACGACCTGGCCAACAAGGAGCGTCTCGACGGTTACACCCTGTTGGGTTTGCGTGCCGAGTACGCCTTCACCCCCGCGGTGCGCATTCAAGGGCGTTTGGAGAACGCACTCGACGAGGACTACCGGACCGCGTATCTGTTCAACCAGCCGGGGAGGGCGTTTTATCTGACCTTGAGATACGAGCCGTAGAGTCGCCGCCAGCCGCCAGCCGCCAGCCACCAGCCACCAGCCACCAGCCACCAGCCACCAGCCACCAGCCACCAGCGAATGGATGATAGATGAAGGCAGGAAGCAGGAAGCAGGAGGCAGGAGGCAGGAGGCAGGAGGCAGGAGCCCCCCCACAATCCAACCGCTTCCGACGCCCCGTGCGACCATCTACAATGGCCGCAAGAGACTTGAGCAACACACCAACTTGTCGCCCCGGCGACGCGTACAGGAGATCACCACCTCATGACCCCCATCACCGACTCTCGCAGCCGCATCCTGATCGGCTTGGCCTTGGCCGCCCTCATGGCGGCAACGCGTGGCCAGCAGTTCGCCCCGCTGGCGCACCATCTTCCGGATGCCTCGCTGGCCGTCTTCTTCCTGGCCGGTTTGTATCTGCGCTCGATCTGGGGCTTCCCGGCCCTGTTCGGTCTTGCGACCGTCATCGATCTGACCGCCATCGGCTGGGGCGGTGTCAGCGGCTACTGCATGACCCCGGCCTACTGGATGTTGGTTCCGGCCTACGGCGTCGTCTGGGGGATGGGTCGCTGGTCCGCCGGTTGTCTCGAGATGACCAAAGAAAGACTGCCTCTGCTCTTCGGCGTCCTGCTTGCCGGCGGTGTCCTGTCCGAGGTCTTCGCCAGCGGCGGCTTCTATCTCTTCTCCGGTCGTTTTGCCGACCTGAACGCGGTCGAGCTGCTGGGGCGCTTTGCGACCTACATGCCTGCGACCCTGCTGCACCTCATGGTCTATGTGGGTCTGGCCGCGGTCGTCCATCTGACCCTGGCGCGAGCCCTGCCGGGGACCCGTTCCGAGCGCGCCCGTCCGCAATGACCGACGACAGCGCACAGGAGCGCCATCGCCGGCGCATGCAGCGCCAGAAGGAGTTGGTGGATGCCCGCATCGCGCGGGCCGACCAGGACTGCGGTGTCCTGGTCGTCAATACCGGCAACGGCAAGGGCAAAAGCTCCTCGGCCTTCGGAATGGTCGCCCGTGCGATGGGCCACGGCATGAAGGTCGCTGTGGTCCAGTTCATCAAGGGTAGCTTCGCGACCGGCGAGGAGGCCTTTTTCAGACGCTTTCCCGAGCTCGAGTATCACGTGATGGGCGAGGGCTTTACCTGGGAGACGCAGGACGCCGAGGCAGATCGGCGCGCGGCCATGGCCGCCTGGGAGAAGGCCGCCACCTTCCTTGCCGATCCCAGCTTCGGCATGGTCGTGATGGACGAGCTCAACATCGCACTCAAGCTCCGCTTGGTCCCGCTCGATGTGGTTCTCGATGCCTTGCAGAACCGTCCCATCCATCAGCATGCGGTCGTCACCGGCCGTGCGGCCCCCGCGGAGTTGATCGAGATCGCCGATACGGTCACCGAGATGCGCCCGCTCAAGCATGCCTTCGATGCCGGCATCATGGCGCAGAAAGGGGTCGAGCTCTGAGCATGGATGATCCGCTCCGTCCCCGCTCCGACGGGGGCGGACGCACCCTGATCCTCGGCGGGGTGCGCTCGGGCAAGAGTCGACTGGCCGAGCGTCTGGCGATCGAAAGTACACTCCCGGTCGTCTATGTGGCGACCGCACACGCGGGCGACGCCGAGATGACCCGGCGGATTGCCGGGCATCGCGAACGTCGCCCGCACGACTGGGGCCTCATCGAAGAACCGCTCTTGTTGGCCGAGGTGCTGGCGCGCGAATGTGCGCCCGATCGCTGCGTCCTGGTCGACTGTCTTACACTCTGGTTGACGAATTGGCTTATGAAAATGGATGAATCGGGTCTGCACGCTCAGACCCGGACACTGCTCGATGTCGTTGCACGGGCGCCCGGGCGCCTCATCATGGTCGGCAACGAGACGAGCATGGGCGTGGTGCCGCTCGGCGATCTCTCGCGTCGGTTCTGCGACTTGGCGGGCGTGCTGCACCAGGATCTGGCGGCGCGCTGCGACCGGGTCGTCCTGACCGTGGCCGGCCTGCCCCTCGTACTCAAAGGAGAAGCGGCATGATCGAAGGTCTGCGCTGGATCAGCCAACCCTGCCTGCCGATCGATGCCATGGCCGCCGATGCGGCGCGCCGCCGGCAGGATCAGCTCACCAAACCACGTGGATCGCTGGGCCGACTCGAAGAGATCGCGATCCGGCTCGCTGGATTACAGGGGACTCCCACACCCTCGCCGGATCCCCTGCAGATCCTGCTGTTCGCAGCGGATCACGGGGTTGCGGCCGAGGGTGTTTCGGCCTTTCCGCAGGCTGTGACCAACCAGATGGTGCGCAACATCGCCGGCGGCGGTGCCGCGATCTCGGTGCTCGCGCGCGCACTGGATGCGCGCATGGAGATCACGGACCTCGGGACGATCGAGGATCCGGGGCCGATCCCGAACGTGCGCCCCGAGCGCATCGGCCCGGGGACCGGCAACATCGCGCGCGAGCCGGCGATGACAGACGAGCAGCTCGCCGCGGCCATGACTGCGGGTCGCGCCGCGGCCGAACGCGCGGTGGACAGCGGGGCGCGTTTGTTGATCTGCGGCGAGATGGGGATCGCCAACACCACGCCTGCCACGGCCCTGGCCTGTGCTCTGCTGGATCTTCCGGCGGGTGCGCTCGTGGGTCCCGGCACCGGACTGGATCAGTCGGGGGTCGAGCGCAAGGCCGAGGTCATCACCAAGGCGCTGGCATTGCACGTCACTTCCGAGCGGACCCCGCTGGAGCTGCTGGCCAGGCTTTCCGGTTTCGAGCTTGCCGCGATGGTCGGTGCCTTTATCACGGCTGCCCAGCGCGGACTCCCGGTGCTGGTCGACGGTTTCATCGTGAGTGCATCGGCGCTCGCCGCCGTGCGCCTGCAGCCGGAGGTGCGCGATTGGCTGCTGTTCTCGCACGGCTCTGCGGAGCCCGGACATCGCCGCATCATGACCGCGCTGGATGCCGACCCGCTGCTGGATCTCGGCCTGCGACTCGGCGAAGCCAGCGGTGCGGCCGTCGCCGTGCCCCTGTTGCGGCTGGCCTGTGCGCTGCACCAGCAGATGGCAACCTTCGGCGAGGCCGGGGTGAGCGAGGCCTGATGCAGGATCGCTTCGTGGATCTGCTTCGCCACGGCGAGGCGCAGGGAGGCGCGCGCTTTCGGGGCGGACACGACGACCCGCTGAGTGCCGAAGGCTGGGATCAGATGACGCGTGCGACCGCCGTGAATCCGGACTGGACGCGCGTCGTCTGCTCGCCGTCGGAGCGTTGCAGCGCCTTCGCGCAGCGCCTTGCCGAAACCTTCAACCTCCCCGTGTCGATCCTCCCCGGGCTGCGCGAGCGCGGCTTCGGCGCCTGGGAGGGACTGGCTGCGCATCAGATCCCGGCCGCGGAGCTGACCCGGTTTTGGGACGATCCGGTCGGCTACGCGCCGCCCGACGGCGAGCCGTTCGAGGTCTTTCGCGAGCGGGTCATGGCGGTTTGGGGTCAGGTGTGCGACGAGGGCGAGCCCTTCACCCTGGCCGTGACGCACGGCGGCGTGATCCGCGTCGTCCTCGCCGAGGTGCTGCGGATGCCGCCCGAGGCATCGCTTCTGATCGAGGTTCCCCCGGCCTGTCTGTCCCGCCTGCGCGTCCCGGAGTCGCCCGGGCGGCCCAGCCTCATGCGTCACGGATCGCCCTGAGTGGACCTGCGTCCGCTCTGGCTTGCCGGACGTCTCCTGTCGCGTCTGCCGTTTCCCGAGCCGCGCGAGATCGAGCCCGGACTCCTGGGCTTGTCGGTGCCTTGGTATCCCGCGATCGGTGTGCTGTTGGGCGTGTTGATGGCCTCGGCCGGGACCGCGCTCGCGCCCGTGGATCCGGGAGTCGCCGCGGCCTTGGTCCTGATCCTCTGGGTCTGGTCCACCGGGGCGCTGCATCTGGATGGTCTGGCCGACAGCGCGGACGCCTGGGTCGGCGGGATCGCGAGCCGCCAGCGGACACTCGAGATCATGAAGGATCCGCGCAGCGGACCGGCTGCGGTGACGGCGATCGGGCTCGTCCTGATCGCGAAATGGGCCGGGATCCAGGCCCTGATCGCGAGCGGTTCCGCCTGGATCTTGGTCTTGATTCCGCTGCTGGCGCGGGCGCAGTTGCCGCTCCTGATGCTGACCACACCCTATGCCCGTGCGCAGGGCATGGCCTCCGAGCAGGTCGCGCAGCTGCCGCGTCGGGCGGCTTGGGCGGCAACGCTGATCGCGGGGATCGCCTGTATCTTGATCGCCGGCTGGAGCGGGCTCGCGCTGTGCGTCATGACGCTTCTGGTCTTTGGCCTATCCCGCCGATCCATGATGAGCCGAATCGACGGGTTTACCGGAGATACCGCCGGTGCCCTCGTCGAAATCACCGAGACGGTGCTCCTGCTCGTCGTTGTTGTCCTAGCAGCAGTCCTTACCCCGTAGTCGGCCGTCGTGCCTAATAGTGTTGCAGTTTAAAGATTCCGAGGCCGTCAGAGAGCATCTTCGTTGTCGTTGTCGTACTCGTGGTCGTATCGATGGTCGATTACGACAACGACGACGAACGGTCTCGCCACATCTGCCGGGCTGCACTAGCGGCAGCTCAACCTACTGGGCGAATTCCTGCCTGATGCGCGTCTGGAGTTTCTTGGCCTGCTTGAAGGCTTCCTTGAGCATCAAGCGGTGCAGCTCGTTGAGGTCGTCGGGGTCGACACGGTTGACGGCGTCCGGATCCTTGGTCGTGAGCTGTTGGTGGATGCGGAACCGCTGGATGAGATGAAAGGACTCGATCTCGGCGGCGATCTCCTCGGGATCACGTCGCTTCGCGGCACCGGCGAGGCGCAGGCGCTCGGCCGTGCTGGTCGCCCAGATGCCGTGCTTGAGCGCCCAGAGCCGGCCCGCGTCCATGAAGAAGCGCGCGCCCTGGGTCTTCAGATCGATGGTGTGCGGGAAATCGCGATTGCGATCGAAGGCGAATTGCCCGGCCCATCCCAGCGGCGGGGCGACCCCGAGCGCCTGCTCGGCGAGACAGTGGAAGAAGCGCGTCTGCTCGGGCGCGGCTCGGCTCAGCCAATCGCGCAGACGGTCGACCGGTTCGTCGCTGCCGTAGAGCGGGCGAAAATCGAAGAAGATGACGGCATTGAGCAGGGCCTCCGGGTCGGGCTCGCGCAGCCAGGTCTGGAAGTGCTTGCGCCATTCGTCCGCACTCAGGCACCAGTCGGGGTTGCCGGCCATGATGTTGCCGCGGCAGCGCTCGAAGCCGCAGAAATGCAGCGCCTGGTTGACGGCTTGGGCGAAGGGCAGGAATGCCTTACGGACCGACTCGGTGCTGTCCGGATCCGGCGGCACGAACAGCAGGCCGTTGTCCTGATCGGTCGAGAAGGTCTGCTCGAGGCGTCCCTCGGATCCGAAGGCCATCCAGCACCAGGGCACGGCGGGGAGATCGAACTCGTCTTCGATCAGCTCGATGACCCGCATCGCGATCAGGTCGTTGAGGCCGGACATCCAGTAGCAGAGTGTCTCCACGCCCATGCCGGAATGGAAAAGCTCCGCGCCGCGACGCCGCACCCGATCGGCGGCGAGCGCCATGGCCTCGACGTCGCGAGCGGCCTTGATGCCCGCGATCAGGACCTCCGCCCCGCCGGCGCGAAGCCCGAGCAGATCGGCTTGGTTGACCAGCCCGAAGAGACGCCCGTCATGCTCGGTCAGGAGCAGATGCTCGGCACCGCGTTTGGCCATCATGACCCGCGCGCGATGTGCGGGTGAATCCGCGGTGAGCGTGAGTGGGGCGCCGATCATATGGACCGCCACAGGGTCGTCGAGCTCGCCGCCCTCGAAGCCGATCACATGCAGCATGTCGCGCAGGCGGATCAGGCCCAGGGGCAGGCCGCTCGCGGGATCGCAGACGACGGCGGCGTCCAGATGATCCTGACTGAAGTGATAGAGGGTCTCGCGCAGGCTGGTCCCGGGGCCGACGATCAAGGGCTCTCGCCGCGCCAAACTGCGCAGAAGACCCTGGTCGGTTCCCCCCGCGGCCAGGAGATCCGAGGTTTCGCTAACCGGGTGATCGGTCTCGGGCATGCTGTTGCTCCGTCGGCGTCAGGTGCGTTCGAGCAGTTCCTTGACCTTGTCGACCAGGTCGCGGGTCGAGAAGGGTTTGGACATATAGGCGTCCGCACCGAGCGCGAGGCCCTTGTTCTGCTCGGCCTCGCGCCCCTTCGCGGTCAGCATCAGGATGCGGGTGCCGGCCAGTCCCGGATCGGCGCGCACCGCTTCGAGAACGGCGAAGCCGTCGAGCTTGGGCATCATGACATCGAGCACCACCAGGTCCGGGCGATGCGTCCGCACGGCGGCCAGACCGGCCTCGCCGTCGCGCGCCACGCGCACCTCGTGTCCCTCGCGCATCATCAGAAATTCGAGCGAGATGACGATGTTGGGCTCGTCGTCGACGATCAGGATCCGCTTATTCATGGTTGGGCTCACGATCAGGCCTTCGGTCCGTTGGATTCGCCGGATGGGCGGGCAGCTCGAAGCAAAGGGTAGCACCTTTTCCGGGCGTGCTTTCCGCCCAAATTCGGCCGCCCAGATTGTCGATGATGCGACGGCTGATGGGCAAACCCAGTCCGGTCCCGCCGGGTTTGGCGCCCCCGCGCGCGGTCTGATGGAACTTCTCGAAGACCAGCTCCAGGTCACTCTCGGGGATGCCGTAGCCGTTGTCCTCGACACAGACCCGCCAGGCCGAGTCGGCGGGGGAGAGTCCAATCCAGACCTCGCCCGATCCGGTCGGGGCGAACTTGGCGGCGTTGGACAGCAGGTTCACCAGCACCTGCACGATGCGGTCGCGGTCGCCCCAGACCATCGCCGACTCGCCGGGCAGCTCGAGATGGACGCGGCAGCCGCGCTCCTCGACATATTGCTCGGTGGCCGACACGGCTTGATGGATGACGTTCTGAAGCTCCACTACCTCGGTGCGCCAATCGGCATGGCCGGACTCGATCTTGGCCAGATCGAGCACCTGGTTGACCAGACGCGAGAGCCGCTCGGTCTCGCTGACCAGGATGCCGAGGAAGCGTCGGCGTTGCTCGACATCGATGTCGGGGTCATCGAAGAGGATCTCGGAGAAGGCGCGGATGGAGGAGAGCGGGGTGCGCAGCTCGTGGGTCACCGAGGAGATGAAATCGTCCTTCATGCGGTCCAGATCCTGGAGCCTGATATTGGCCGCGCGCAGCTCCTCGGTGGCGGCTTCCAGGGCCTGCGACTTCTGTTCGAGCTGGCGGCTGTAGGCGCGGATCTGGGACGCCTCGTCGAGGATGTTCAGGACCTCGTCGAGCCCGAGCGGTTCTTCGTCCGTCACCGAGGCGACCATCACCCGGGCCGAGGCGCCGCCGATCGCCCCGGAGAGCAGCGTCTCGGCGAAATAGACGGTCTCCGCATCGGCCGGAAGCGCCTCGGGCGAGTCCACCCCGCGCGATCGGGCGTACTGCACGAAGGCCGCTCGCGTGCGCACCGAGCCGAGGAAGCGTTCGGCCAATCTCATCAACTCCGCGATCTCGGCGCTGCCGCGCCACAGCGGTGCGCTCGCCAGCGCGGTGCGGCGCGAGGCATCCACGAAGATCCCGGCCTGGGATGCCTCCGCGGCGTTGGGTGCGCGCAGCGAGGAGACGAATAGAAAGGCGCCGATATTCGCGGTCAGGCTCCAGAAGAGACCATGGGTAATCTCGTCCCAGCCGCTCAACCCGAACAGCGCCGTCGGGGTCAGGAGTTCGAGCCCGCCGAGACCCGATTCCATGAACGCGGGGGGGAGCCAACCGGACTTGACGAAGGAAGGCAAAAGCAGCGTATAGATCCAGACCAGGAAGCCGGCGGACAAGCCGGCGAGCGCGCCCTCGCGCGTCCCGCCGCGCCAGTAGAGACCGCCGATCACGGCGGGTGCGAATTGGGCGACGGCCACGAAGCTGATCAAGCCGATGCCGACCAAGGCATAGGCCTCGCCGGCCAGCCAGTAGTAGAGGAAACCGAGCAGCAGGATCACCACGATGGCGCCACGCCGAATGGTCAGCAGCAGACGTCCGAGGTCCGCGGCCGGCGGACGGCGACGCCAGCGGCGCAGCAGTGCCGGCAGGACCAGGTCGTTGCTGACCATGGTCGAGAGTGCGATGGTCTCGACGATGACCATCCCGGTTGCCGCCGAGAGCCCGCCGATATAGACCAGGAGCGCGAGCCAGGGCTGCTCGAAGGCGATCGGCAGGGTCAGCATGAAGGTATCGGCGTTCACCGTGCCGTCCGGAAAGGTCAGGAGTCCCGCGATGGCGATCGGCACCACGAAGAGGTTGATGAGCAGCAGATAGAGCGGGAAGAGCCAGATGGCGCGGCGCAGATGGTGTTCGTCGCTGTTCTCCACGACCGCGACCTGGAACTGGCGCGGCAGCAGCATGACCGCCAGACCGGCTAGCAGGGAGATGGCGAACCAGTCGGCGAAGGGCGAGATACTCGGCTCGAGCAACGGACGCAACAGCGGGCTGTCCTCGATGGGCGGCAACGCCGGACCGCCGAGGCCGAGGAGGCCGAAGGTGATGAAGAGACCCATCGCGAGAAAGGCGACGAGCTTCACGATGGACTCGAAGGCGATGGCCGCGACCAATCCCTCGTGGCGCTCGCTCGCATCCAGATGACGGGTACCGAAGAGGATGGTAAATGCGGCGAGCAGCAGCGCGACGACGAAGGCGGTGTCGGCCCAAAAGGGGCCGTCGCCGTGCACCGGCATCCGGACCTCGGGATAATGCGACAGGATGGTGAAGCTCCAGGCGATCGCCTTGAGCTGAAGCGCAATATAGGGCACCACGCCGATCACGGCGATGACGGTCACCAGACCGCCGAGGACCTGACTCTTGCCGTAGCGCGAGGCGATGAAGTCGGCGATGGAGGTGATGCGCTCGGCCTTGCTGACCCGCACCATCTTGAGCAAGAGCGAGCCCCAGAGGAGCGCCATCAGGGTGGGGCCGAGATAGATGGGCAGGAATCCCAGGCCGTTCTGCGTTGCACGCCCGACGCTGCCGTAGAAGGTCCAGGCGGTGCAATAGACGGCGAGCGAGAGGGCATAGATCGTCGGGCGCGCGATCACCGAACGGCCCTGCTCGGCGCGCCGATCGGCCCAGTAGGCGACCGCGAAGAGGAGTCCCAGGTAGGCGAACGAGATCCCGATGATCAGCGGGCCGTTGATCAATTGCTCGGCCTCCCGCGGCTCAATCGCGTGTGCGCGATACGATCCAGGCCGCGACGGCGATCAACGCGGCCCAGATCACGAAGAGATAAATCAGGAGTGCAGGCGCCCCGAGCCAGCGGCCGAGCGTCTCGAACTGCATGACCAGCGGCGAGAACAGCAGCAGCATCCCGCCCAGGAAGAGCAGCAGCAGGCGTTGTCGCAGCAAGGTTGCACGGGGCATCGGCCGGTACCGGAGGTTGTAGCATGCTCGAGCAGTATAGACCGAGCGCACAAGGGTCTTAGCAACCGTTCAACAACAACCAATCCATCTTAGCCCCTCTCCCTGGGAGGACTCAGTCGTTCCTTGTCAAGTCGCGGTGCGGGCGCCGCGTTAGAAGTGGCCCGGATCTCCGTCGGAGACGATCCGACCGACGGGCGCGAAGAGGATCGCAGACAAGGTAGCGCCAAGCGAAGGCAACGAAG
>NZ_DATITZ010000351.1:0-6801 GCF_035467215.1 Thiocapsa sp.
GGTCGTCGAGCCCGAGCCCGAGCCGGACCCGGAATACGAGCGACCACCCGAGCCCGAGCCGACCCAAGCGCCGGCACCGCCCGCGCTCGCGCGTCCGAGCCTCTTCATCGTCCACATCACGCCCGAGCTCGCCTCGGTCGCCAAGGTCGGCGGGCTGGCCGACGTGGTCTTCGGGCTGAGCCGGGAGCTTGCGATCCGCGGCAATCATGTCGAGATCATCCTGCCGATGTACGCAACCCTGCGGCACGACCAGATCTTCGAGATGCACGAGGTCTACAAGGATCTCTGGGTCCCCTGGTACGACGGCGCGATCCACTGCACGGTCTTCTTCGGCTTCGTGCACGGGCGTAAGTGCTTCTTCATCGAGCCGCACTCGCAGGACAACTTCTTCAACCGCGGCAGCATCTACGGATACAAGGACGACGTGCTGCGCTACGCCTTCTTCTCCCGTGCCGCGATGGAGTTCCTCTGGAAGGCGGGCAAGCATCCGGACGTCATCCATGTGCACGACTGGCAGACCGCGCTGGTCCCGGTGTTCCTCTACGAGTTCTATCAGCCGCTCGGGATGACCCATCCGCGGGTCTGCTTGACCATTCACAACTTTGCGCATCAAGGGGTGACGGGCGTCGAGATCCTGCACGCAACTGGCCTGCATCGACCCGAACGCTTCTTCAATCAGGATCGCATGGCCGACAACACACACCCCAAGGCACTGAATCTGCTCAAGGCCGGGATCGTCTATTCGAATTTCATCACCACGGTCTCGCCGCGCTACGCCTTCGAGACCAAGGACCAGGGCCAGGGATTCGGTCTGGAGCCGACCCTGCATACCCATCAGATGAAATACGGCGGGGTGGTCAACGGGATCGACTACGACATCTGGAACCCCGAGGTCGACCACCAGATCCCGGTGCGCTACAGCGTCGAGAGCATCGACGGCAAGTACGACAACAAGCGCGCCTTGCGTCATCGCCTGATGCTCGCCGACAACGAGAAGCCGATCGTCGCCTTCATCGGCCGACTCGACCCGCAAAAGGGCCTGGATCTGGTGCGCCACGCCATCTTCTACACGCTGGAGCGCGGCGCCCAGTTCGTGCTGCTCGGATCCAGTCCGGATGACCGAATCAACGGCGATTTCTGGGGCCTCAAACGGATGCTCAACGACAGCCCCGACTGTCATCTCGAGATCGGCTTCGACGAGGATCTCTCACACCTCATCTACGCCGGGGCGGACATGATGCTGGTGCCGAGCCGTTTCGAGCCCTGCGGACTGACCCAGTTGATCGCACTGCGTTACGGCACCGTGCCTGTCGTCCGGGAGGTCGGCGGACTCGCCGACACGGTGTTCGACAAGGATTATTCGCACCGCCCGCTGCATGAACGCAACGGCTATGTCTTTCGCGATTTCGACAATGCAGGCTTAGAGTCAGCCCTAGGCCGCGCCATCGCCTGCTATCGCAACCATCCAGAGCACTTCAGGGAATTGATGAAGAACGGGATGCGCACCGACTACTCCTGGAGCACGCCCGGCCAGGACTACCTCAACATCTACGACTATATCCGCGAAGGCTGAACGGCCGCGCGACGGACTCGCCCCAGCCCCCAATCCGCCGCGCCGAGGCGCGGCAAGGAGCGCATCGGCTCGATGAAGATCTACAATCTGTTTCCCCGGCTCGCCGGACATTTCAAGGACTGGACGCCCCACCTCGAGCGGGCCTCGCGTATGGGTTTCGACTGGATCTTCGTCAACCCGATCCAGATCCTCGGTCAGTCCCGCTCCCTCTACTCGATCGCGGATCATTTCGCCATCAACACCACCTTCGTCTCGCCTGATACGGATCGGACAGCGGAGGAGCAGGTTCGCGCCATGGTCGCGGAGGCCGATCGACTCGGTCTCGGCATGATGATCGATCTCGTGATCAACCATTGCGCCAAGGACTCGCGCTTGGTGCACGAACACCCCGATTGGTTCGTGCGCGAGGGCAACGAGTTCGCCAGCGCCTTCTGTGTCGAGTCCGACGGGAATCGGGTCGTTTGGCACGACCTGGCACAGTTCGATCACCGCGGCTCGCCCGATCGCGCGGGGCTTCTGGCCTACTGCATCGAGATGGTCGAGTACCTGGTCGCGCTGGGCTTTCGCGGCTTCCGCTGCGACGCGGCCTACCAGATCCCGAGACCGGTCTGGGAGCAGCTGATTGCGCACATCCGCAAGGCGCATCCGGATGTCGTTTTCGTCGCCGAGACACTGGGCTGCTCGCCGGAGCAGACACGCGAGACGGCCGCCGCCGGTTTCGACGCCATCTTCAACAGCTCCAAATGGTGGGACTTCGAGGGCGGATGGCTGCTGGAGCAATACGAGCAGACGCGCCGCTTGGTCCCCTCGATCAGCTTTCCGGAAAGCCACGATACCGAGCGGCTCTTTCAGGAGTGCGGCGGCAACCCCGACGCCATGAAGCAGCGCTACCTGTTCGCCGCGCTCTTCTCCGCGGGCGTCATGATCCCGATCGGTTTCGAGCATGGCTTCAGACGGGGGCTCGACGTCGTGAACACTTGCCCCGAGGACTGGGAGGGCACGAACGCCGATCTCACCGATTTCATCGCCGAGGTCAACGGAATCAAGGACCGTTTCCCGGTGTTCCGTCAGGAAGGACCGATCGAGCGCCTCCATCATCCGAATCCGGCCATCCTCCTGCTCCGCAAAGGGTCCGACACGAGTCGGGACACGGCATTGCTCGCCTTGAACAAGGATCCCTGGAATCACCAACACCTTCGGATCGACGACATCTGCCAGGTCGCCCGAACAACCGACCCGATGCAGGACGTCTCGCCCGACTCACCCATGGATCGCATCCCGACACCCTTCGAGCTCGATCTCGGGCCCGGCATGGGACGGGTGTGGGTCACCCCGGCCGTGCGCTCCGACGGCGACTCCCGTAGCGCAGAGCGCGGGAACGAAGACCGGGCGCAGGTCGCTTAGAGACGGTTCAGAAGCAAAGCGTACAGATACGCGAACGCCATCAGCCCTCGTGTCGGCGCGGTTCACTCATTTAAGCCGCGTCACCTGCAAGACCTAATGGAACACGAAAGCCCGTTTCTCACCCGAACCTTCGTCGTCACTCCGAACGCGGCTTACATCAACCGATAGGCGTTGATATCGGCCGCATAAGACAACCGCTCCTCGGCCCGCCTGCCTTCGAAGGCATCGCTGAATACGGCCTTGAGCGCCGCGTTGTTTGCGTCGGCGGCGACCAACGACACATTGTCGAAGATCAGCTTTGCGGCGGCCGCGGCGCTCGGTCGCAGGGCGTACTTGAGCACATAGTTGCCCATGTCGAGATAGGCCGCCGTCCCGCTGACCGCTCCGCCACCGTTCGCCGGCCAGCTGAACGGAAGGACAATGACGTTGTAGATCGCCTGAAGCGCCTCGGCCGTGCCCAGCACGTCCTTCATGTCGTTGTTGTAACCGTGGACATAGACGAGCAGATGCCGCTTCTCGCGTGCCGCCTGCTCCATCAGATCGCAGGCGACCCGTAAGCTCGCGTACCAATCCGCCCGCTCGTCGATGTCAAGTGCATGGCGTCGCTTCAGCTCACGCACCTCGGCCTGCGTCAGCCTGTCGGCGAGTAGCTCGGTGGTGTAGTGCGAGCCTTGTTTGGTGACCTTGACGAGCCGCAACTCGTTGGGACCGACGGTATTCGGCGTATCGCCGAAGAGATCCAGTCCTTCCTTGCGCGTGTTGACCTTCCGGTTCGTCACCACAAACATCGAGATACCCTCCTGATTGCCTTCGACGTAAAACACCCGAAAACATCACCGTATCGCCATCGGTCCGGACGACAAAACCCTCTACTTGCGCGCGAGAAAGGTCACGAACGACAGTCTCGCGTTGAGAATCTCCACCGACCGAAAACCGATCTGCCTGAGCTTGACCAGATACCAATCCAACGGATAGGTCACGAGGACATCCTTCAACGCCTCTTCCTTGTAATCGATATAGTCCTGACTCAGTCCCGCGTCCAACTTGAATTGCTTATAGAGACGATCCATCATCGAGGACAGCATCACCTTTTCGGTCAAGACGAGAAAACCGCCGTCTTCGAGCGCTGCATGGATGTCCCTTAAATACGCCTCCCGTTGTTTGATGAAATGGAGCGTCCAGTTGGCGGTCACCAGCCGATAGGGGCCATGCTCGGACGAAAACTTGTCGGAAAGGATATAGGTTATTGCTCGATCCGTCGTATTGAATGCTCGCGCCAGCATATCGCTTGAGTTGTCGATGCCGTACAAACGCCGATAACCGCGCGCGTAAAGACGTTTCAATGCCTCGCCCAAGGCACAACCGACATCGATCACCGGAGCGTCCTTCTCCAAGAACATGTCTGCAACCTCGATGCAGACGTCAAGCACGCGGGCGTAATCGGGGATATTTTGACGCGCCTCGACGGGAAAATTCTCGGCAACTTCCTGATCGAACCGCCACCGCGTTTGCACCGACGCCTGAGTCGTCGGCGCCGGATCAGGCCGATCGCTTTCGACATCCGCCCGTGCTTCGATCTTCGTGCACTCGGTCGGATCGACCGAATCATCCGCGAGAGCCCGGAAGATCCTGTCCACCCTCCGAAACGACTCGATACAGCGCACCGAATAGGTCTCGGATGGATCTCCACGAAAATTGTCTATCACGCTCGTGATGTGCTTCGGCATTGCGCGGTCCGACGTCCGGTTGTTCCTGATGAAGCAATCAGCGACCCGCGGAGCCCAAGCAGCACTTCTTGTATTTCTTGCCGCTACCGCAGGGACAAGGATCATTTCGACCGACTTTGCGTGCATCTCGAACCCTGGCGGAAGAACCCGGGCGATGGCGCTGCTTGTATAAGAGGTAAAGCGACCGAAGTCGATCGTGACGAGCTTGAAAGTGGCGTGCATCGTCTTCCGTGCTGAGCCTTGTTCCGAGGTGCTCCAACAGAACGGCGTTTTCACGACCAAGCCTCTCAACGCGCCAACTCCTGCTCTTGTAATCGATGACCAGCACGGGCTCGTCGTCGGCCGACGGAACCTCGCTGACGACGTCCGCGTTCATCAAGGTGACGAAGACATCCGAGCAGCTGCACCCCGGCTTGACGCAATAGTGCTCCATCAGCGCAAATCGCTTGTCGCAGGCTTCGACAAGCTTTGTTTCCGCATATGGCAGAATCTGGTGGAAATCCACCATTAAACTGTCGCGATCGATCTCAGAAACCGGGAAATAGACATCGAGATCTTCATCCGCGGCGTTTTCCGTCAGGAAGCGCTTCACGGAGAAGAAAATACCTCTCAGCGATGCCCAATCCTCGTCCGATAAGCGATCAACAAAGAGCTCCCCCAGGGCTTGCTCAGCCTGCATCGTCTTGTCGCCCGTCGTATCGAGGCAACCGTTCATCACGTCGATAAGAAATGTTGCCGGCGGAAGCGAGACCCCGTGATCGGTCGAGGCGTCCGAGGTCATCTGGATGGAGATGGACCCGCATCGACAAACCGGGTTGGGACAAACGCTGAGGCGCAGTTCGTACTGCTCGTCGGCATGATCTCCGGAAGAGCAGGTGAATCGATACCTGTCGTTGTCAGGCGCCGGCAGCTGTTCGAGCATTGTTTATCATCTCCAGGTCATAATTGCCCAACGCTCATGACGCGATACTGAACCGACCGCACCTTGTGGAACGGAGCAAGTTCGCCAAGCTCACCGGCTCATCGGGGGCCAGCCTGCACGCCAAGACCTCGGTTTTCGATCAAGAGGCCCTCTTCGTCGGATCCCCGAATCCGGAACCGCGCTCCGGCAAGCTGAACACGGAGCTCGGGGTTCTGTGCCAGAGCGAGCCCCTTGCGAAAGGCCTACCGGACTGGTTCGACACCAATAAGACGCGTATCGCCTACCGCCTTGCTCTGGGTCGAACTAACTGTACGGGCGAGGATCCATGTCGAGAGCGGCGTCGGTGGATCGACGACGCCGACAGCCAGCCAGTAGTCTCCGTCCGAGGGGATCTCGGCGCCGAGCGCGGCGGAATAATGTCCTTCCTAGTCGTCGTTTCCTGCAAGCGCGTACCGATCAAACAGCAGCCGGGCCCGACTCTCGGGCGGCCTGCCCTGCCCTGCGCTGTGCTTCCCATCCGAACCTCGTTCGGGAGCGTCTCGTGTGTGTCCGATACCCCGGATCCGGCCGTTGAACGGCCATCACCCGATGTATTAGAAATCGAATCGACGAGATCACCGACCGCGTCAAACCCTTGCATGCGGCGCGAAGCGGTCGACTGCCGGGGCTGGTTACCTGCGCCCGCGCGTACCCCCGCCGGTCAGCGAGCCCATGATCCCGCGCACCAGCTGACGACCGATCTGGCTGCCGAGCGAGCGCATGGCACTGGTCGCGAAGGCTTCCACCGGTGTCTGCCGTGTGCTGGCGCGTCGGGCGGGGGTCTTGCCGGTCGACGACGTCGGGGCGCTCTTGCCGCTGCGGCCGAAGTACTCGGACAGATCCGGGATCTCGGGCGCGGCCGAGGCCGCGGCGGCCTGCTCGGCGCGTTGCTCCAGGATCTCGTAGGCGGAGACGCGATCGATCGAGACGTCGTAGACACCCTTCACCAACGACTGATCCATGACGGCCTTGCGCACCTGCGGCTCGATGGGACCGAGATGGCTTCCCGGCGGCGCAACTTTGACCCGCTGAACGATCCCGGGAATCCCTTTCTCGTCCAGGGTCGAGACCAGCGCCTCGCCGACGCCGAGCGCAGTGATGGTGGCCTCGGTGTCGAGCGCCGGATTCTGACGGAA
>NZ_DATITZ010000352.1:0-8275 GCF_035467215.1 Thiocapsa sp.
GGCTGCGCATTCGCCGCCGTCGACGGCCCGACCAGTGCAAGTCCGATCAGGCCGATCAGGGCAAGTTGGAGCGTCGACGGGCTTGGGTTTGCTGGAGTCATGATGTTCCCGCGAGCTGTCGCATCACTTAAACCTCGCTCGGTGCGGAATGCGTCGTTTGTTGGCGTGGTCTGGCCGCGCCAGCTCCGACGACTGTCTGAGCTGGCGCAGTTCAAGGTATTCAAAAATATTCAATTCTAAACCGCGTCTCACCGGGATCGAGGATATCTCCGAAGCCAAACGGACAATAAAAACAACGCATGTCGCTCCGGGCGCGGTTTAGGTGAACATATCCGAGGTGATGTTGCGGAACCAGTCCAGCGCGAACTGTTGCTCCAGCGCGCGCGTTCGGGCGTCCGCGTCGGCAGGCGAGACCCCGCCTGCCCCGGGAATGTCTACGATGCGCCCCTCTTCGAGCCGATAGACACCTGCGACCGAGATGCCGTGCTCGGGCGCGATGATGCTGTAGCAGGTGTTGACATAGGACGGCGCGGGTGCAGCTTCGCCGTTGATCGCGGCGATGACGGCGGCCGCGCAGACCTTGCCCTGCGAGTTGGCCGAATAACCCGACTTCGGCATGGCACCGGCGATACAGGCATCGCCGATCACATGGATGTCCTTGTGGATCGAAGACTCGAAGGTCCGCTGATCGACCGGACACCAGCCCGATTCATTCGCAAGTCCGGCGGTTTGCGCGAGTGCGCCGGCCTTCTGATGCGGGATCAGGTTGATCACGTCGCCCTGAAATTCCTCGAACGAACCCATCAAGGTCCGCGTCTCGGGATCGATCGCCTCGATGATGCCGCCCTGCGCCCCCGAGACCCATTCGATCATGTCGCCGTAGTGCTCCTGCCAACCGGCCTGGAAGAGCCCCTGTTTGGAGAAGGCGTCCTTGGCGTCGAGGATCACGATCTTGGATTTGGGCTTGTGGGTCGAGAAATAGTGCGCGACCTGTGCGGCGCGCTCGTAGGGTCCCGGCGGGCAGCGGAATGGATTCGGCGGCGCCACGATGTAGAAAACGCCGCCGTCCTCCATCGCTTCCAATTGTTTTCGCAGGATTTGGGTTTGCTTGCCGGCCTTCCAGGCATGCGGGATCCGTTCGGCCACCGCCTCGGACATGCCTTCGATCGCCGCCCAGTCGTAATCCACGCCGGGCGAGACGATCAACTTGTCGTAGTTGTAGCGGTTGCCGCTTGTACCTTTGACGAAGTGTTGTGCCGGGTCGATCTCGACGACGGTGTCCTGCATCACGGCGATCCCGCGCCGAGTCAGGCCGCGGTAGTCGAAGGTGAGGCTGGCCAGGTCGCGCTCGCCGCCGAGCACCTCGTTGCTGAGCGGGCAGGAGACATAGGCCGATTCCTTCTCGATCAAGGTGACGCGGATCTCAGGGTCCGACATCTGCAGATACTTGGCTGCGATGGCCCCGCCGTAACCGCCGCCGATCACGATCACACGGGCCTTCGGAGGGGTTGCGGCATGCACGGCGAGCGATGGGCCGCCGAGCACGGCGGCCGTGGACAGCAGGGAGGACTGCAGAAAGGTTCTACGGGTCAGTGTGTTCATCCTGTGGATCCTCCTAAACCGCGCCCGGCGCGGCATGCGATGTTCTTTCGATGGGATCGGCCCCGGCAGACTTGACGACTGCTGGAGTCGGCGCGGTTTAACATATTAAAAAATATATTATTTTAAACCGCGTCCCGCTAAGGGTCGTGGATGCACCAAACGTCGAGCTCACTCGAGAACGAGCATCTCGCTCTAGACGCGGTTTACTTCTGACTTTCGTAGAAATGGGCCAGGGCCGCGATCTCCGCATCCGAGAGTTCCGCGACGCGGTTTTGCATCTTGCGCGGGTGGCAGCGCTCGCCGTCGCGACAGGCCTGCATGGCGTATTGCAGATAACCCGCCCATTGCCCGGCCATCCGCGGGGATTCCTTGTCCTGAGAGCGCCCGCCGTCCCGATGACAGCTCTCGCAATAGCGCTCGTGCAGGTCCGGGGCCTCGGCGAGTTGATCCGCAACGGCCACCCGGTCGGTGGAGACCCAGGGCTGCGCGGCGTAGAAGCTCGCAATCGCGCTGATCTCCTGATCGCCATAGCCCTGCATGATGCGACCCATGATGGTCGAGGGTCGCCGGCCGGTCTTGTAGTCGGTGAGCACCTCGACGAGATAGCCTTTGTCCATCCCGCCGATGGTCGGCATGACCTCCCCGGCGCTCGCGCCGAGCGTGCCGTGACAGCCGGCGCATGTGTTGGCGAGCATGCTCTCGGAGCGGACCTCCCGGGCATGGATCGGCAGGGTCGGGAGCATCCCGATCAGGAGCCCGACGCACAGGGCGCGGCTCCAAGTGGGTCTTGGCATGGCACTCTCTCCTTTGGGTCGACAGGCCTCCGGGTTGCGACCGTCTGCAGGGTTGCGACCGGAGGATCATTGTTGTTTTCGCGGCACCTTGAACGACTCCCGCGGGTTCGGCCTTGATTCAAGTCAAGGCGGATCGGTTGGTCCCGGCATCCGGCATCGACCGCGCTGCGGCGCTCTCTCCGACGAAAGTCCGATCAACAGCAGGGGCATTGACGAAGATCAATCATCCATCAACCGCCGGCGAAATTTGACTTGCATCAAGGCCGCCCGGAGATCCGCTCGGCATCGTCCGGGTCGATAGGGATGATTGCCAAGACCGATGGGTGCCTGTGGTTTCTCGGCATGTCGGTCGATCAGGCGAGGGTCGTCAGCGCGAGAGCTCGCCGACTGGCCCAGGGACGGGGTCCATAACAAAGAATCCGGAGTGCACTATGAAGCAATATCCTCGCGGACCGAGTCCCGCGGGCCTCGATCGGGTCGGTTTCGTCCGATTGGGTTTCGCCATCGGGCTTCTCGCCCTTGCAACGACGGTCGATGCCGCGCGTCCAAGCGGGCAGGCCGGGGTCGATTGGGGCGATCCACGCGGTGAGGAGTGCGTGGATTGTCATATGACCGAGAACCCGGGCCTCTACTGGGAGTGGAACCACAGTGCGCACGGTCAGGCCGGCGTGAACTGTCTGGACTGCCATCAGCGCGAAGAGGGCGCGGTCGATGCCTTCAAGCACGAGGGCGAGTTCATCTCCATCGTGGTCACGCCGAAGAACTGCTCGACCTGTCACGAGACCGAGTTCCAAGAGATGGACGGCTCCCATCACGCCAAGGCCGGTCAGATCCTGGGCTCGCTCGATAACCTGCTTGGTGAGGTGATCGGCGGACCCGCGGCCGTGAACGCCGGCTGCAAGCAGTGCCACGGCGGCGAGATGGAGTTCTACCCCGAAGGCAAGGAAAAGGGTCGTCCGAAACCCGGCAGCTGGCCCAACACCGGCATCGGCCGGATCAACCCGGACGGCAGCCTCGGCTCCTGCACGGCCTGTCACGGTCGGCATCGTTTCTCGCGGGCCCAGGCGCGTACGCCCGATACTTGCGGCAAATGCCATGTCGGACCCGACCATCCTCAGATCGAGGTCTACAACGAGTCCAAGCACGGCATCATCTACCGCGCCAAGGTCGACGAGATGAACCTGGATTCGCGCAAGTGGGTCGCGGGTGTCGATTACTCGGCAGCGCCAACCTGTGCGACCTGCCACATGAGCGCGGGTCCCGGGATCGGGGCGACGCATAACGTCGGCGAGCGCATCTCCTGGACGCTGCGTCCGCCGATCTCGACCAAGATCAACCTGGTCAAGCTCGAAAACGGTCAGGAGTTCGACGTGCCCGAGGGTCAGCCGATCCCAGCCGTGGGCGACGAGGCGAAGGACTCCAAGGTGGTCGAGGTGCTGACCTGGAAGGACCGTCGCGCGAAGATGGAAAAGGTCTGCTTCGGCTGTCACGCCGAGAGTGTGATCACCGGCCATTACAAGCAGTTCGACGACGTGGTCGACCTCTACAACGATAAGTTCGCCAAGCCGATCGCGGCCATGATGGTTCGCCTCAAGGACGGCGGCTATATCACGGGTGCGCCCTTCGACGAGAAGATCGAGTGGACCTGGTGGGAGATCTGGCATCACGAGGGTCGTCGCGCGCGTCACGGTGCATCCATGAGCGGGCCGGACTACACTTGGTGGCACGGCATGTACGAGGTCGCCCAGCACACCTACTTCAAGTGGATCCCGGAGCTCAAGGAGGTCGTGAGCAAGAAGGACGGCAACGAGGAGTTCGCGGTCGCACTGCTGGATGAATACTTCAAGCCCATCGACGGGCATGACTGGTACTTCAACGGCATGAGCAAGGATCAGCTCGAGGTGGTGCGTAAGGGCTTCGAGGCACGCTACGGCGAGGGATCTTTGAAGTAAGGCGCAGAGTGCTCGGCTGTAGGGGCGAATGAATTCGCCCCTACAGTTTCAGGCAAGGCCGTGCCCATCCCCGATCACCGATTATCCAAACCCCCCTTCCGGTTCCAACCCTCCGCTCCCGAGTCCGGGAGCGCCCAGCACCCGAGAGTGACCCATGCGAGCGATTCCGATCGTCTTCCTTGCCCTGTTGCTGGCTTCGACAGCGACACTTGCCGCCGATGCCGAGGCCTTGATCCGAGACGGCGAGGCGAAGCTTCAGGCCGGCGAGCTCGATGCCGCCGTCGGTGTCCTGCGCGAGGCCGTCGCGGCCGATCAGGGCTCCGCCTTGGCGCGGCTGCGTCTCGGCGGGGCGCTCCTGATGACGCAGGACTATTCAGGTGCCATCGAGCAGTTTCGCGAGACCGTGAAACTGGATCCGAACAGCGCGAACGCCTTCGTCGGGATGTCGGTGGCCTATCTGCATAGCGCGCGATACGACCTCGCCCGTGCCTCTCTGGACGAGGCGATTCGGATCGATCCGGACAAGCGCAAGGAGGCGGAGCCTTTGCTGGCCTACATCGACAGGGCGTCGGCCCGCACCGATCCCGCACCGGGCGAGCCGCCGCCGCAGCATTGAACTAGCGATGCTCGGGCGGGAGCAGCTCGATTAAGCAGGACGCGAATCAAGCGGTTGCGCAGCGCTCCCTGCCGTCGGCAGGTGAGCGATCGGTCCGATCACATGACCCGGCAGCCAGCGCAGCAGGACGGCCTCGAGCTCGGCGATCTGCGCGGGCTTGGAGATGAAGTCGTCCATCCCGGCGGCGGCGCAGTCCTCGCGATCGCGCTCGGAGACACCGGCGGTCATGGCGACGATGGGGATGTGCTCGCCGTCGCCGCGCGCCTGCTCGGCTGCGCGGATGTGGCGCGTCGCCTAGTGTCCGCTGAGCCTCGGCATCTGAATATCCATGAGGATCAAATCGAACCGCGCTTGCGCGAGGGCCTCGAGCGCCGCCTGACCGTCGGGCGCGATTGCGGGCTCGATGCCGAAACGGCGCGTCATCATGGTGACGACCTTCTGATTGACGGCATTGTCCTCGGCAACCAGAACCCGAGCGTCGAATCGTCGCGTCGGACGTTTCGTGGGCACGGGTAGGATGCCGGCATCCGGTCGCGACATGCCCAAGACCTTGGCGGCTGCATCGTGGAGCAGGATCTCGCGGACCGGTTTGAGGAGGGTCACATCGATGCCGACACGCCGCGCCTCGGGTCCCGGATAACCGAGCGAGCTGAGCATGATGAGCCGCGTCGCGCCGAGTGCCTCGTCGCCCTTGATCCGATGCGCAAGCTCGATCCCGTCCATGCCCGGCATCTGCATGTCCAGAATCGCCAGGTCGAACGGCCGATCCTGCTCAAGCCCGCGCTGCAGCGCCTTCAAGGCTTGCGGTCCGTCTTCCGCGCATTCGGTTCGCGCGCCCCAGCGTGCGAGATGATTTTCCAGGATCAGACGGTTGGTGGCGTTGTCGTCGACGATCAGCGTGCGGATGCCGTTGAGGTCGGTTTCCTCGCAGACCGGGGTCGAGGTCGTGTTCTTTAGGCTCAGCGTGAACCAGAACCGCGAGCCGATGGCGGGCGTGCTCTCTACACCGATCTCGCCGCCCATCAGCACGACTAGGCCTTTGGAGATGACCAGGCCGAGTCCGGTGCCGACATCCACGCGGCTCATCGCCAGATAGAGCGGGAAGCTCGTCGCGTCCTTGCGCAGGCCATCGAGCTCGCGGATCTCGGAGCTGCCGTATCCGAACATGCGCTCGGCGACGCGGTTCATGGCGACCAGCCGACCGGCCACGTCGATATGAACGGCACCGTCGGCCATGTTGTCGACGATCGCCCGATTGCGCGCGCGGCTTTCGGTCAAGAACGCGATCTCGCGTTCAGTCGCTCGACTTCTCAGGTACGACCAAAGGATCGATCCCGCCGCCGAGACCGCGACTGTGCCGAGCAGTAACGCGGCATAGGTCGGCAGGCCCGTTCGAGCGAGCTCGGACCAGAGCGCCGGATCCGTCCCGAGCGTCCGCGCCTGCGCGATCAGGCTCCACAGGAGGACGCTCGCGCCCGTCAGCGTCGCACCGCCGATCAATGCGAGCCCCAAGGCATCGAAGCGAGCGCCGAGATACGGGTGCGGACCCTGCCTCGGGTCGGTGGAGCCGCGATCGGAACGCCGACGATTGAGTTGAGCCATCATTCTCGACAGGGCAGTTGACGTGTAAAAGTGGCCGCCTATCCCGAACCTCGAGCGACAAGCGTCCGAGACCTCGCCCTGCGCCCGATACGGCATATTCCCTCCTCGTCTTGGCGAGAGGTAGCCACCGAGCCTTTGGTCGCGTCCATGCACCTCCCCCGGGCGCTGCGGTGCCGAAGTTATCACCATCGGCGCGGGGCGCATCGCAGCGCTGCCATCGTCGTCCTGCGGCGCACGGGCCGGGACAGACGATGGCGCCCCGGGTATTGCTCGACGCACGGTTGACAGCGGGAGCGCCGCTCGACCAGAGTGCCCTTATTCGATTCTGAAAGAGCAGGATCTTCCGTATGCAGCACCTTTGCGATATCGCCGACCTCTTCCTGAGCCAGGCACCCGCCTGCGATTACTGGACACTGCGTCTGGTCGAGGAGGAGCACGATCATTTGGAGGTTCGTCAGGGCGTGGTCGAGCCGAGTCGACTGACCTACACCTCGGGCGCGATGGTGACCCTCGTCGGAGGGGGCGGCATCGGTTACGGCGCAACCAGCGATCTGAGCGCCGCCGGGCTGCGCGCTGCGGCCGAGCGGGCCGCGGGCTGGGCCCGGGTGCATGCCCGGCTCGGACTCTTCGAGGCCGGCATCTATCCGCGCAGCAGCACCCGTGCGGACTATCGCACGCCGGTCGAGGAGCCTTGGTCGACGCTGCCGATCGGCGAGAAGCTCGACATTCTGCAAGCCGCCAACGACGCCTTGGCGATCGACGATCGCATCGTGGATTGGTCGGCTTGGCTGGCGCGCCGCCGAGTGTCGCAGCTCCTGATTACGAGCGACGGCGGGCGTGTCTCGCAGGTTCTGGACTATGTGCATCCGGGCCTGGTCGCGGTGGCCAATGCAGGGAGCCAGACTCAGCGCAGGCATGGGGGCGGCTCGGACGGCTCGCAGCAAGGCGGTCTGGAGCGGATCGTCGCCGTGCGTCTGCTCGAGGAGGCCCCGCGCGTCGCCGAGGAGGCGCTTGCCCTCTTGGATGCCCCGGAATGTCCGACGGACACCCGCGATCTCCTCTTGCTGCCGAGCCAGATGGTGCTGCAGATCCACGAGAGCATCGGCCATCCCTTGGAGCTCGACCGCATCCTGGGCGACGAGCGCAACTACGCCGGCACCAGTTTCGTCACCTCCGGCATGTTCGGCCGCTACCGCTATGGCTCCGAGCTGCTGAACGTCACCTTCGATCCGACCGTGCCGATGGAGCTGGTCTCGGGTGTCGCCGACGACGAGGGCGCCCCCGCCGTGCGTGAATATCTGATCCGACGCGGCATCCTGGAGCGACCGCTCGGCGGGGCCTTATCTCAAGCGCGCGCCGGTTTGCCCGTTACGGCCAACACGCGCGCGAGCAGTTGGGATCGCCCGCCCATCGATCGCATGGGCAACATCAATCTGGAGCCGGGGGAGGGCAGTCTCGCCGATCTGATCGCGCAGGTGGAGCGGGGCATCCTGATGGACACCAACCGCTCCTGGTCGATCGACGACAGCCGCAACAAGTTCCAGTTCGGCTGCGAGCTGGGTCGACTGATCGAGGACGGGGAGCTCAAGGGGCTGGTGCGCAACCCCGGCTATCGCGGCATCTCCGCGAGCTTCTGGCGCAGTCTCGACGGGGTCGGCGGCCCGGAGAGCCTGGAGATCCGCGGGGTGTGCAACTGCGGCAAGGGCGAG
>NZ_DATITZ010000353.1:0-27860 GCF_035467215.1 Thiocapsa sp.
GGACCCGAGGAACTTGTCAACCCCTCGCTGCGCGCTCCCTCGCGACCTCAATACCACCTCTCCCTGCCTCCACGGCCCCTCCAGGACCACTACCGCCTCGGGCTTCCCCTCAGCGAGGCGCGCATTCTATACGACTCGGGAGGACTGTCAAGCGCTATGTGACGACTCGGTTACGGAAGGGCTGAAGATCGCCACCGCGCCGGCGCGATCTAACGAACCTCGCGATCCTTCAAGTCTTCGGCGACATCGCTGTATTTGAGATGGAGGCGTTCGGCCTGCGCCAAGAGGGCAGGGAGGTCGCCGCTGTTGTCCAGGATGTCGTCCGCTCGGGCAAGCCGTTCGGCGCGACTGATCTGGCTGGCGACGATGCGTTCGATCTCACTGCGTGTCAGACCGCTGCGCCGACGCACGCGTTCGCGCTGTTCCCCCTCCGGAATATCGACGACGAGGACGCGATCGACGAGTGTCTGTTGGTTGGTCTCGAAGAGTAGCGGGATGACCAAGACGGCGTAGGGCGCGTCGAGCGCAGCAAGTCGCTCGAGCATCCGGTCTTTGATCCTTGGATGCAGGATGCCCTCCAGTCGGGTGCGTGCGTCCGGGTCGGAGAAGACCTGGGTGCGCAAGGCATCGCGGTCGAGCCGTCCGTCCGGCCCGATGAGCTTGGCGCCCAAGGTTGCTGCGATCTCGGCGAGAGCCGGCTGCCCCGGCTCGGTCAATTCACGCGCGATGAGATCGGTGTCGATCACGCCCGCACCGCGAGCGGCCAATGCATCCGCAACGGTCGACTTGCCGCAGCCGATACCGCCGGTCAAGCCAATGACAAGCATCTCTTGGTCCGAATCCGTGCGCCGCTTCGTGGACGCGTTCTAAAGGAATCCCATCTAACCCGAATGTGCCGGACGCGGCTTAGAGCCCCACCATCTGTAAGTAGGTCTGGTTGATCTGCTCTCCCCAGATCAGGCTGAGCCAGCCCGCTGCCGCGAGAAAGGGACCGAAGGGCATGGGCGCACCCCGCGCATGGCGGCCGCTCAGGATCAATGCGACCCCGAGCACAGCCCCGGTCAAGGCTGACAACAGGATGATCTGCGGCAGGGATTGCCAGCCCAGCCAGGCGCCGAAGAGTGCCAGCAGCTTGAAGTCGCCGTAGCCCATGCCTTCCTTGCCGGTGGCGAGGCGAAAGAGATGAAAGATCGACCAGAGGCTGAGGTAGCCGGCGACAGCGCCGATGATCGCGGAGTGACTGTCCGTGAAAACCGTGAAGAGGCTCAGGATCAAGCCGAGCCAGAGCACCGGCAGTGTAATGCTGTCCGGCAGAAGCTGGGTGTCGAAGTCGATCACGGCGAGTGCGATCAGTGCCCAGGTCAGCAGGAGGGCGGGGCCGGTCTGCCAGCCGAGACCCAATTGCAGGACGACGATCAGTGTCAGCAGCGCCGTGAAGATCTCCACCAATGGATAGCGAAGACCGATACCCGCGCCGCAGGCCGAGCAACGGCCGCGCAAGAGGAGATAGCTCAACACGGGGATGTTCTCGTGGGCACGGATCCGATGGCCGCAGTGCGAGCAGGTGGAGGGCGGATGGGCCAGTGAAAGCCGTTTTTGATCCGGTCGATCGTTCGGGCTCGGCGTGCCGGAGAGCTCCGCGCAGTCGCGCGCCCAATCCTCTTCGAGCATTCGAGGGAGCCGCAGGATGACGACATTGAGAAAGCTGCCGACGATCAGTCCGACGAGGATCGAGACCGCATAGAGCAGCAGCGGGGTTTGCTCGAAGACGTCATTCCAATCCATGCAGGGCTCCCTTGGCCGACGAGTCGATGGTCAATGAACGTAGATTTCCGCGCCGGAGCCGTGACGGCGGCCGCTTGCCTGGCGGCGTGGGCAAGGTCCGATGCGCACTCAACGGCGTCCAAAGCGAAATGCGTCATTTTCATGTTGCGTTTGGCTTTGGAGATGTCTTCGGTCTCGGTGAGACGCGGTTTAAAGTTAATATTTCTTAATACTTTAAACCGCGCCAACTCCGACAGTCGTCGGAGCTGGCCCGGCCGAACCACTCCAACACATGACGCATACCGCACCGGGCGCGGTTTAAACGACCGAGGCCAGTTTAAAGATCGGCAGGTACATGGCGATGATCAGGCTGCCGACCAGGCCGCCGATCACAACCATGATCAGAGGCTCGAGCAGGCTGCTGAGGCTGTCGACCGCGTTGTCGACCTGCTCCTCGTAAAAATCGGCGACCTTCGCGAGCATGTCGTCGAGCGACCCCGACTCCTCCCCGATGGAGGTCATCTGAATGACCATATGCGGGAACAGGTCTTGCTGACGCATCGACAGTTGCAGCGATTGCCCGGTCGCCACCTCTTCGCGCATCTTCAAGACCGCGTTCCGGTAAACGATGTTGCCGGTTGCGCCCGAGACCGAGTCCAGCGCCTCCACCAGCGGCACGCCGGCGGCGAACATGGTCGACAGCGTCCTGGCGAAGCGCGCGAGCGCGGCCTTGTCGAGGATCGGTCCGATGATCGGGATCTTCAGCGCCGTGCGATCGATAGCCTCGCGGAATGCGCGCGAGCGCTTGAAGGTTTTGCCGATGACATAGCCGACCGCACCGAGTCCGAGCAGGATCGCCCACCACCATTTCTGCAGCGCATCGGACAGGCCGATGACCATGAGGGTGAAGGCGGGCAGGTCCGCGCCGAAGCTCGCGAACAGGTCCTTGAACTGCGGGATGACGAAGATGAGCAGAACCGCGCTCACGATGATGGCCACCGCGATGACCGCGATCGGATAGAACATGGCCTTCTTGATCTTGCCCTTGATCGACTCGGTCTTTTCCTTGTAGGTCGCGATCTTCTCGAGCAGGACGTCCAGTACGCCGGCCTGCTCGCCGGCGGCCACCAGATTGCAAACCAGGTCGTCGAAATACAGCGGATACTTGCCCATCGCCAGCGCCATGGCGGTGCCGCTCTCGATGTCTTGTTTAATCCCCAGGATCAAGTCCTGCATCGCCGGGTTTTCGTGACCGCGTCCGACGATATCGAACGCCTGCACCAAGGGGACGCCGGCGGACATCATGGTCGCGAGCTGCCGGCTGAAGATGGCGAGATCGGTGCTGGTGATCTTCTTTTTGCCGCTGAAGAGCGGTTGGACCTTTTTCTTGACCTTGGTCGGGCTCACGCCTTGCCGTCGGAGATCGGCCCGCACCATCGTCATGCTGGTCGCGCGGGTCTCGCCCGTCACCTTGGCCCCGCGCCGGTCCCGTCCTTCCCAGGCGAAGACGTAGGCCTTTTCCGCCTGCGGTTTGGGTTTCGGCATTGATTTAAGTGCGGTTGCCATGAGCGTTCTCGTCACTCCTTGGTGACTCGGTTGAGCTCCTCGAGGCTCGTCATCCCTTCTTTGACCTTGAGCAGACCGGATTCGCGCAGGTCCGAGACGCCTTCGCGACTGGCCTGCTCGGCGAGCTGCATCGCGTTGCCGCCCTCGAGGATCAGCCGCCGAATCGACTCCGAGACCGGCATCACTTGGAAGATGCCTACGCGCCCGCGGTAGCCCTTGGTGCAGCGCTCGCATCCCACCGGTCCGAAGACGACGATCCCTTCCTCGATGTCCTCTTTGCTGAAGCCCTCCTGGCGCAAGATCTCGCGCGGAAGGTCCTCGGGCGCCTTGCAGTGCGGACAGAGGCGACGCGCAAGACGTTGGGCCATGATGAGCAAGACGGAGGAGGCGATATTGAAGGGCGCAACGCCCATGTTGGCGAGACGGGTCAGCGACTGCGGGGCGTCGTTGGTATGGAGCGTGGAGAGCACCAGATGTCCGGTCTGGGCGGCCTTGACCGCGATCTCGGCGGTCTCCAGGTCGCGAATCTCGCCGACCATGACGATGTCTGGGTCCTGACGCAGGAACGCCCGAAGCGCGGCGGCGAAGGTGAGACCCGTCTTGGGATTCATGCTGACCTGATTGATCCCCGGAACCTGGATCTCGACCGGATCTTCGACCGTCGAGATATTGATGTCGGGCTGATTCAGGAGATTGAGTGCGGTGTAGAGCGACACCGTCTTCCCGGATCCGGTCGGGCCGGTGACCAGGATCATGCCGTACGGCTTGTGGATGGCCTCCAGGAAGGCCGTACGTTGATCGAGCTCGAAGCCAAGTGCCTCGATGCCAACTTGAGCCGACGCGGAATCGAGGACCCGCAGCACGACCTTCTCGCCGTAAAGGGTCGGCAAGGTATTTACGCGGAAATCGATGTCGCGCGTGCGGCTGACCTTGAGCTTGATGCGTCCGTCCTGAGGGACACGACGCTCGGCGATATTCATCCGCGACATGACCTTCAGGCGTGCAACCAGACGCCCGGCGATATTCATGGGTGGACTCGCCACCTCGCGCAACATACCGTCTTGTCTGAAGCGCACGCGAAAGAACTTCTCGTAGGGTTCGAAGTGGATGTCCGAGGCGCCCGACGAGATGGCATCCACCAGTACCTTGTTGACGTAACGGACGATCGGCGCGTCGTCGACGTTGATGTCGGCGTCTTCGCGCAGATCCTCGTCGTCGGGCGTGATCTCGAGCTTTTCCAGGTCCGCGTCCATGAGCTCGGTCATGGTCGTGTCCTGTGCCTCGATCGCGGTCTCGATCGCCCCTTTGAGCTTGTCCTCTTCAACCAGCACCGCGTCGGTGGCCAGCCCGGTGTTGAAGCGGATCTCCTCGAGCGCCTGATCGTTGGTCGGATCCGACAGCGCCAGGAAGAGGCGGTTGCCGCGGCGGAAGATCGGCAGCGCCCGGTGTTTGCGCACCAATCGCTCGTCGACCAGGTTCACCGGAAGGTTCAGCAAATCCAGCGCATGCAGATCGAGCAGCGGCACCACGAATTCGTGCGAGGCCGCGACGGCGATACTGCGGCTGTCGAGCAGCTTCTGCTCGACCAGATAAGGGACGAAGGCTTGCCGGCGGCGGGCGGCATCCTCGTAGGCGGCGATGGCGGCACGCTCGGAGATCAGGTTGTCGCGCACCAGGCGCAAGGCGAGTCCCGAGAGCTTGTTCTTGGCTGTTTGGTCCGTCGCCATGGCTTGTCTGTCGTGGCGCGTCAGCGGTTGACTGAAAAGGCGAGTCGGACATTGCTCGCGACCAGTCCGTTGTCCTTCTGCTCGCTCTCGTTGAGATAAAACTCAAGCACCGTCTCACGGCTCATCAACATGTCCTCGGTGACATCGTCGGCCAACTCGTTGACATGGCAAAAGACGCTGATGTAGGGAGAATCGGCTTCTCGTGGATCCGTTACCCACAGCGAGGGCGAGATGCGGTCCATGATCCTCAAGAAACCGTAACCCTTGTCCGCAAACCACTTGGTACAGACCCCGCGCACGCAGGATCCGGGCTTGCCCCACTCGTTGCGCGGCTCGTAGGAGATCGGCAGCAGATCGGGGATCAGAAATCCGGAATAGTAGGCGTCGACCTGTTGCTGAAGTTGGCGCGAGACGTTCTTGAATCCCATCAGCTCGACCCGGCAACCGGTGTTCTGCAAGGCTTCGACGACCTGAAGAAAATCGCCGTCGCCGGTCACCAGCAGGACTTGATCGAGTTTGTTGGCCTGAAGCATGGCATCGACCGCCATGTCGAGGTCGGCGTTGGCCTTGGTGGTGACGTTTCCGCTTTCGTCGGTATAGCGCCGGACCAGCTTCACGGTGATCTTCCAGCCGAAGTCCCGCACCATCTGCTGGTAGGTCTGTGCCTTTTTCTTGTATTCCATGTCCTCGCGAGCCCGCTCGGCATCGAAGGCCATGTAAGTGTTCAATCGTTGCAGGATGCCGCCTTCGCGTGCGGCGAAGCGTCGCAGCACGTCGTAGCGCATCTGAAAACCGCCGTTGTAGCGGACATTCTCGGCATCGACGAAGACACCGACTCTGAAACTCGAGCTCATATTGACCGCGCTTTCGCATTTTGTGCACGGCAGCGCGGCCATCGGTCCCGCAGGTGGCGGGAGCGATGGCCGCGGGTCGTGCGGTCCGGTTCGGCGAACCGTTTCGCTTGGACGATCGGCCCTGCCGCACGCGGCAGGCGACCGGGCGCGTGCCTCTACTTGTTGACGCGGTTCTCGATCAGATCGTTCACCACCGTCGGGTCGGCAAGGGTCGAGGTGTCGCCGAGCGAGTCGATCTCGTTGGCGGCGATCTTGCGCAGAATCCGGCGCATGATCTTGCCCGACCGGGTCTTGGGCAGGCTGGGCGACCACTGGATGATATCCACGATGGCGATCGGACCGATCTCGCCGCGGACCATGGAGACCAATTCCTTTTTCAGCTCGTCGGTCGGCTCGATGCCGGACATCGGGGTGACATAGGCATAGATGCCCTGGCCTTTGAGGTCGTGCGGGTAGCCGACCACGGCGGCCTCGGCGACATGCGGATGGAGCACCAGCGCCGATTCGATCTCGGCGGTACCGAGACGATGGCCCGAGACGTTGAGCACGTCGTCGATGCGACCGGTGATCCAGTAGTAGCCGTCGGCGTCGCGCCGCGCGCCGTCACCCGTGAAGTAATAACCCGGATACTGCCGGAAATAGGTGTCGGCAAAGCGCGCGTGATCGCCGTACAGGGTCCGCATCATCGCCGGCCAAGGCTGCGAGATCACCAGCGCACCCTCGCCGGGGCCTTCGATCAGGGTGCCTTCAGCCGGATCGACCAGCGCCGGGACGACGCCGAAGAAGGGTCGGGTGGCCGATCCTGGCTTGAGCGCCGTCGCACCGGGCAGCGGGGTGATCAGATGACCGCCGGTCTCGGTTTGCCACCAGGTGTCGACGATCGGGCAGCGCTCGTCGCCGACGATGCGGTAGTACCACTCCCAGGCTTCCGGGTTGATGGGCTCGCCGACCGAGCCGAGGATGCGCAGCGACTTACGCGAGGTCTTCTTGACCGGCTCCTCGCCGGCGCGCATCAGCGAGCGGATGGCGGTGGGTGCCGTGTAGAAGATGGCGACATTGTGCTTGTCGATGACCTCCCAGAAACGCGACATATCCGGGTAGTTCGGGATGCCCTCGAACATCAGCGAGGTGGCGCCGTTGGCCAGCGGACCATAGACGATATAGGTGTGACCCGTGACCCAACCGACGTCGGCGGTACACCAGTAGACCTCGCCTTCCTGATAGTCGAAGGTGTACTTGTGGGTCATGGCGGCATAGACCAGATAGCCACCGGTGGTGTGCTGCACGCCCTTGGGTTTGCCGGTGGAGCCGGAGGTGTAGAGGATGAAGAGCGGGTCTTCCGCGTCCATCTCCTCCGGCACGCACTCGGCGGACGCGGCGGCGATGGCCTCGTCGTACCAGATGTCGCGGCCCTCGGTCCACTCGACCTTGCCGCCGGTGCGCCGCACCACGACCACAGTCTCGACGTTCGGGCATTCCAGCATCGCCGTGTCGGCGTTTTTCTTGAGCGGAATATGACGTCCGCCGCGCACGCTCTCGTCGGAGGTGATGACCAGCTTGCACTCCGAATCGAGCACGCGGTCCCGCAGCGAGTCGGGCGAGAAGCCGCCGAAGACGATGGAATGCACTGCGCCGATGCGGGTACAGGCCAGCATGGCGACGGCCGCCTCGGCGATCATCGGCAGATAGATGCAGACCCGATCGCCCTTCTTGACGCCGCGCGCTTTGAACACGTTCGCCAGTTTGCAGACCTCGGAATGCAGCTCGCGATAGGTGATCTTGCGGTCTTCCTCGGGATTGTCGCCTTCCCAGATGATGGCGATCTGATCGCCACGGGTGGCCAGATGACGATCCAGACAGTTGTAGGAGACGTTGAGCTTGCCGCCCTGGAACCATTTGATGTGCAGGTCGTCGGCCTTGAAGCTGTAGTCCATGACCGAGTCCCACGGCTTGGACCAGGTCAGGAACGTCTCGGCCTGCTCAGCCCAGAAGCCCTGCGGGTCGTCGATCGACCGCTTGTACATGGCGGCGTACTGCTCGGCGTTGACATGCGCCTTGGCGGCGATGTCCGCAGGAACCTGATAGACCTTTTCTTCCGACATGGTTGTTGTCTCCTCGACTTGGTGGAGTGATCTGTGCCGGCGCAACGCGTGCATTCTTCGGTGCCGGCGGACGCGAACGGTTAATAGTAAACGCTCCAATAGGGCGCAGCCAGCCGGGAAATACCGGGGTCTACTCGGGGGCGCCCGGTCTCAGCACAGGAAATCCCGCAGCGGGAGTCCGTCGCCGTTGTCTCGATAGGCGGCCTGGGCGAGGAACAGCTCGGCCGAGGCCAGCGCGTCGCTCAGCGCATTGTGCGCGCTGTAACGGGGCAGGTTGTAACGATCGCCGAGCGCATGCAGCCGCAGATCGGACGCCTTGAACGGGGTCTGGCGGCGCTCGAAGGTACGGTACGCCAATGTTTGGGTATCCACGACAGGCATCAGGAGTCCTTGCTTCCAAAGTCGCTTGCAGGCGTTCGTCAGGAAGCCGCGCTCGATGCGTGCGTGATGGGCAATCATCACCTTACCCGCCAGGACCTCGAGAAGCTCTTCGAGGACGTCGGCAAGCTCGCTGCCTTCGGCGGACTCGTCGTCCGTGATCTGGTGGATGATAGCCGTCGCCTCGGGGATGGAGCGATCGATCCGCACCACCCGATGGCGGGCGCTCGACAGGTCGATGGATGTGCCTCTGACCCAGACATAGCCGACGCTCAGGATCAGATCGTTGGCGAGGTCCAGCCCGGTCGTTTCCAGATCGATGGCGAGATAGTCCACCTCCCGATAGTCCGTTTTCGGCGGTACAAACGGATGTTCCAGGTAAGAACGCAAGGGCCCCGGCGGGGTCCGGCGCAGTTCCCAGCGGCGGCGCCAATCGAGCAGTCGCGACATGATCGGGGCCTAAGCGAAGCGCCCGGCTTGATAGCGCTGTCCGAGCGATTCCTGCATGGTGTTGATCAGCAGAAAGGCGTCCTTGAGATGTCCGCGCTCGAGCGGAGAGAGCTCGTCCGGCGACAGGAAATTATCCGCCTTCTTCCCGTGAGCGAGCTGATTGGCCTGATGGCGCATCCGCAGTGTTCCGACCAGCTCGATGGCGTCGGTCAGGTTGGCGGCTCCGTCTTTGCTCAAGGTTCCGTGCTCAGCGGCGGAGCTCAGGCGCTCGATCGTGTTGGTCTCGGGCAGTCCGCCCGAGAGTGCGTAGATCCGAGCCAGGTCGACGATGGGCACGATGCCCTTGTGCTTGATATCGAATGTGTGGTCGTGGTCGCCGCCCTGGATCAGTACGATGTTGCGGAAAAACCCCAGCGGAGGCCGGTATTTGAGCGCGTTTGCGACCATGTAGGCGACGAAGATGCGATTCGCCTTGGAGCGCTCGAGGACACGCTCCTGAAGCTCCGGGAAGAGGTTGTCCGGGTCATACACGGCGCGCAGGTCGAAAAAGACGTTCGCGAGCATGAGGGACATGGGATCGGGTTTGAGGATCCAATTGGTGAAATATTTATGCCAGATTCTCAGGGGTTGGCGCCATTTCGGATTCGACGCCATGACGTCGCCCGGGCAGTAGACGAAGCCGCAGGCGTCGAGGCCGTCGTTCACGATCTTGGCGAGAGCCGCGAAGTAGGCGTCGTCGTCCGGTTTGGCGTGATCCGCGACCAGGAGGGCGTTGTCTTGGTCGGAGTGCGAGGACTGCTCGCGGCGTGCTTGGGAGCCCCCGACGATCCAGGCATAGGGGACGGGCGGGCTGCCGAGGTCGGCCTCCGCCAACGCGATCAGGCGCTGCGTAATGGCGTCGGTCACTGCGCTGATGGCCTGACCGACGTGGTTTGCGGTCGCTCCTCCGTTGATGAGGTGGACCTGAAGCTCGGGGATCTTGGCGCTGATCTGCACCAGTGTCTCGATCGATGTCGCGCGATGGATGTCGCCGACCAGATACACGGCGTTGGCGCTCTGAAAGCGGGTGAGGTCGGTTGTCGAGATCAGGCCGGCCACACGTTCACCGTCCAACACGGGCAGATGATGCACGTTTAGCCGTGTCATGGTGATCAGGGCCTGGAATCCCAGCGTGTCGACCTGCGCGGTCTGTAGCTTCTCGGTCATGATCTCGCGGACCGGCCGTTCGGTCGAGAGGCCGACGGCGACGCAGCGACTTCGCAGGTCGCGGTCGGTGATCATGCCGGCGAGCCGATCGCCTTCCATGATCAGAAGCGAGGAGACGCGGTGCTCGGACATCACCTGCGCGGCCTCGCGGATACTGGTTTCCGGGCTCGCGACGATCGGCGTGCGGTTGATCATACTGCCGATCTGCACCGTCATCAGGCCGGTTCCGGCAGCCGGCGCGTCCACCATGATGTCCAGCGCCTTACGCAGGCGACTGGAGATGGATTGGTCGAAATGCTCCGCGAATTCGGCGTGGTGCTCGCGTAGATCCGCCAACTCGGTGCAGGGTAGGGCGTAAACGAGGGTGTCTTCCGAGGTGTTGCCGAAAAATCGACCACCTTCGGGGGTGGGCCGACAGGTCATGTCGCACAGGTCGCCTTCGGCCAGCTTGCCGACCAGCTCGCCGTTGGCGTCGCGCAGCTCCACCGCGCCGCGGCGCAGGAGATAGACGCAGGACGGGTCGGCGTTTTCCGGCGGGAAGGCCGTGCCGCGGCGAAAATAGCGCACCGAAAGGCGCTGGGGAAGGCGTTCGAGCGTGTCCTGCGGCAGTTGAGAGAAAGGCGGGTGACTGGCCAGGAAGTCTCGGATCTCGATCAGCTCGATGTTCATGGCGCGTACCCTCGGTCTGTCCCAGCGGCGTGGTCGGGCTCGGCAGGCCCAGTCTCAATGAAAAACCCCGCCGAAGCGGGGTTGAAAACCTCTCGAGGTTGCCCCGAGGTCGTTGCCTCGGGGCAGTCGATCAGGTGCAGGCGGTGATTGCGCTTCGAGTGCCCGCACCTCGGTCCTCGATCAGTGGCCGGTCGCAACTCCCGAGCCACGCGGGATGCGCACATCTTCGACGAGGTGCTGGATGTGCTCCGGAGGCGGTGCCGCGAACTTGAAGACTACGGCGGCGATGATGAAGTTGAACAGCGCGCCGACGGCGCCGAACGCTTCCGGCGTGATCCCGAAGAACCAGTTCGCGCCCATACCCATCTCGGGCATCAGGAAGCTCGTACCCGGCACGAAGAAGATACCTTTGTGCTGGAAGACATAGAGCAGCGTGATGGTTACGCCGCCGATCATGCCGGCAACGGCACCCAGCGAGTTCATCCGCTTCGCGAAGATACCCAGCATCAGCGCGGGGAAGATCGACGAGGCCGCGAGACCGAAGGCGATGGCGACGGTTCCGGCCGCGAATCCCGGCGGATTCAGACCCAAATAACCCGCCAGGATGATGGCGCCGATCATCGACAGACGTCCCGCCATGAGCTCTTTTTTCTCCGAGATCTTCGGCATGAAGACACCCTTGAGCAGGTCATGCGAGATCGAGGAGGAGATGGCCAGCAGCAAACCCGCCGCCGTCGAGAGCGCCGCCGCGAGGCCGCCGGCGACGACCAAGGCGATGACCCAGGCCGGCAGATTGGCGATCTCGGGGTTGGCCAACACCATGATGTCGTTGTTGACCGTGACCATCTCGTTGCCCTTCCAGCCAAACCCTTCGGCTTTCGCGGCGAACGCCTCGTTCTTGTCGTCGTAGTATTGGATACGACCGTCGCCGTTTTTGTCTTCCCACTTGAGCAGACCGGTGGTTTCCCAACGCTTGAACCACTCGGGACGCTCGTCGTAGACCAGGTTGCCCGTCTCGGTACCGACCGGACCGATCTGGATGGTATCCATCAGGTTCAGGCGAGCCATGGCGCCGACAGCCGGTGCCGTGGTGTAGAGGATCGCGATGAAGACCAGTGCCCAGCCGGCCGAGAAACGAGCGTCACGCACCTTCGGGACCGTGAAGAAGCGGATGATGACGTGCGGGAGTCCGGCCGTACCAATCATCAGCGACAGGGTATAGACGAACATGTTGAGCGAGCTGCCCATGACCTGCGTGGTGTACTCCTTGAACCCGAGGTCGGTCACGACTTGGTCGAGCTTGGTGAGCAATGAAATGCCGCTGGCCACGCCGTCGCGCGCATATTCGCTGCCGAGGCCGAGCTGCGGGAGCGGATTGCCGGTGAGGTTCATGGAGATGAAGATCGCGGGAACCGTGTAGGCGAAGATCAGCACGACATACTGCGCGATCTGGGTGTAGGTGATGCCCTTCATGCCGCCGGTGATGGCGTAGATGGCGACGATGCCCATGCCGACCAGGATGCCCATCTCGTAGGTCACGCCCAGGAACCGCGAGAAGGCCACACCGATACCCGTCATCTGACCGATGACGTAGGTCACAGATGCCAGGATCAAGCAGATGACGGCAACGACGCGCGCGGTCTGCGAGTAATAACGGTCGCCGATGAATTCCGGCACCGTGAACTTGCCGAACTTGCGCAGGTACGGAGCCAGGAGCAGAGCCAGCAGCACGTAGCCGCCTGTCCAGCCCATCAGAAAGACCGATCCGCCGTAACCGCCGAAGGCGATCATTCCGGCCATCGAGATAAAAGATGCGGCGGACATCCAGTCCGCGGCCGTCGCCATGCCGTTGGCGACCGGGTGAACGCCGCCGCCCGCGACGTAAAAATCACCGGTGGTCTTTGCGCGGGCCCAAACCGCGATCCCGATATAGAGCGCGAAGGTCGCGCCGACGATGCTGTAAGTCCAAAGCTCAAGTGATGTCATAGAGTTGCGCCCCTTATTCCTCGCCGAAGTCGTATTTTTTGTCGAGCTTGTTCATCGAGATGGCATAGAAGAAGATCAACGCCACGAAGATGTAGATGGATCCCTGTTGTGCAAACCAGAAACCGAGCGGATAGCCGCCGAGCATGATGCTGTTTAAGGGCTCGACCAGCAGGATGCCGAAGCCGAAGGACACGACGAACCAGATGGTCAGCAGGATAGCGAGGAGACGCAGATTCTCGCTCCAGTATTGCGCGGCCTTGCTCGGTTGCGCGTGGAGATGCTCGGGCTGGGTGCCGTAACTGCCGGCTTGATAGGGCGTGCCGCTTCCCGAATCCTCGCCGACATCGAACTTGTTGTCGAGCTTATTCATCGAGATGGCGTAGAAGAAGATCAGCACGACGAAGACGTAGATGGATCCCTGTTGAGCGAACCAGAACCCGAGCGGATAACCGCCGAGCATGATGCTATTCAATGGCTCGACCAACAGGATGCCGAAGCCAAAGGAGACAATGAACCAGATCGTCAGCAGAATCGCCAGGAGACGCAGATTCGCGCTCCAGTATTCCGCCCTTTTGCCAGGTGTCATAGGTTGTGTCACTCCGTAGTGTCGGATGAGTGTTTTGGGTCGGGGTGACGGGGCGTTGACGGAGCCCTTCATGCGGCTGGCTCGTCGGCCGTAACCTGTGCCCCCTCGGTCGATCTTGTTGTTGTCGACTGCTCGCGACGCGCATCCAGTGGAGCGAGGACGCCGAGCGGTCAGTCGGTCGCGCAACCCGAACCCATGTCTCATATCGAGTTGCGAAGCCGGTCTCGCCCCTTGGCGCGGTCCGGCAGGTTTCCATTTTTTCCTCGTCCGAATCTCCGGACGAGGCGCCGGCATTGTCTGGCCCGCTACGTCATGCTGTCAACGACGGTGCGGTCCTCCGGCGCAGCGAATGTATCGGTAAAGCACGACCTTCGGCAACATCCCGTTACGCATTTCAGAGCTCGGACGGAATCTCGGTTGCCAACGGACGCGGTGTTTCTTACCCTGCAACGCGATAAGGTCACAACATTCAGCGGTGGGTTCGATCGATATGCAGTATTCAAGCACGCGCGGCGGGATTGCCTCGGTCGGCTTTGCCGAGGCCGTCTTGATGGGGCTGGCGACCGACGGGGGGCTCGTGGTCCCGACGGATCTGCCGCGCGTGGATGCCGCGACCCTGCGAGCCTGGTCCGGTCTGCGCTTTCAGGATTTGGCCCTCGAGGTCATGACGCCCTTCGTCGGGGACGAGATCCCGCGGGAAGACCTGCGCGCGCTGATCGAACGCTCCTACGCCACCTTCACGCACCCCGAGGTGACGCCCGTCGTCGAGGTCGGCGGCTTGCGGATTCTCGAGCTGTTCCACGGGCCGACCGCGGCCTTCAAGGACGTGGCGCTGCAGTTCCTCGGCAATCTCTTCGAGTATCTCCTGGCCCGCGATGGCGGGGAGCTCAATATCTGCGGCGCCACCTCCGGGGATACCGGCTCCGCGGCCATCTACGGCGTCCGCGGCAAGGCGCGGATCAGCATCTTCATGCTCCATCCGAAGGGCCGGATCTCGCCGATCCAGGAACGTCAGATGACGAGCGTGCTGGATCCCAACGTCCACAACATCGCGCTGCGCGGCAGCTTCGACGACGCCCAACGCATCGTCAAAGAGCTCTTCAACGACCTGCCGTTCAAATCCGAATTCAGCCTGGGGGCGGTCAACTCGATCAACTGGGCGCGGATCCTCGCCCAGATGGTCTATTACGTCTTCGCCTGGGCGCGCGCAGCCGGCGGGGATCCCGAGCGACGCGTGAGCTTCGCGGTGCCGACCGGGAACTTCGGAGATGTCTTCGCGGGCTATCTCGCCAAGCGGATGGGCGTGCCGATCGATCGGCTCATCATCGCCACAAATCGCAACGATATCCTCACGCGGTTCGTCGACACGGGCGTCTACGCCGTCGGCGAGGTCTATCAGACCCTCAGCCCCGCGATGGACATCCAGATCGCCTCGAATTTCGAGCGCTATCTCTATTTCCTCCACGACGGGGATGCCGGAAAGATCCGGGCGATGCTGGAGATGCTGCAGGCGACCGGCCGGCTCGAGGTCGACGCGGCGCATCATGCCCGCGCAAGGGCCGATTTCGATGCCGTTGCGGTGAGCGATGCGGAGACGCTCGAGCAGATTCGTCTGACCTACGCCGCCAGCGGCTACATTCTCTGTCCGCATACCGCGGTCGGGGTCAAGGCGGCGGGCTCCGGGGACGCCATCTGTCTCGCCACGGCCCATCCGGCCAAGTTCAACGAGGCGATCCGTCTTGCCATCGGCTGCGATGCCCCGCTGCCCCCTGCGCTGCAAGGGTTGATGGATCTGCCGACGCGATGTCTTGAGCTCGATGCCGGTGCGGAGACGCTCAAGGCGCATATCCGGGACACCTTGAAGGACACCCGATGAGCCCGGCGACGCCCGCAACGCCTGACGAAATCCCCGCCGCGAGCGCGCCCGGTCGCTACGTCTACGTCATGGACACGACCCTGCGCGACGGCGAGCAGACCCAGGGCGTCTCCTTTTCGCCCGACGAAAAGGTCAATATCGCCAAGGTGTTGCTTGAGTTGGTTCGGGTCGACCGCATCGAGGTGGCCTCGGCCCGCGTGTCCTCCGGCGAGGCCCATGCCGTGGCTCAAATCATCGCCTGGGCCGAAGAGCGTGATCTGGCCAGGCGCGTGGAGGTGTTGGGTTTCGTCGACGGCGGGCGCAGCGTCGACTGGATCCGGAGCGCCGGCGGGCACGTGATCAACCTGCTCGCCAAGGGCAGCGAGAAGCACTGTCGCGGCCAGCTCGGAAAGAGCCTCGATCAGCACGCCGCCGACGTTCGGAACACGATCGCCATCGCCCGCGATCGCGGCCTGGCCGTCAATCTCTATCTGGAAGACTGGTCGAACGGCTACCGAGACAACCCGGCATACGTCTTCGGGCTGGTCGAGCGACTCGCCGATTGCGGGATCGGGCACTTCATGCTCCCGGATACGCTCGGCGTCATGACGCCCGAGCGAGTCTTCGACGCCTTCACCGACATGCTCGGGCGTTTTCCGGGCATCAATCTCGATTTCCACCCGCACAACGACTACGGGCTCGCGACGGCCAACGTGCTCGCTGCCGCCCGAGCGGGTGCCGCAGCCGTTCACTGCACTGTGAATTGTCTCGGCGAGCGCGCCGGCAATGCCTCTTTGGCCGAGGTCGCCGTCAACCTGCGCGATCAGCTCGGCTTGCAGATCGGCATCGACGAGACGCATCTGGCCCGCATCAGCGAGTTGGTCGAATACTTCTCGGGCAAGCGGATCGCCGACAATGCGCCCATTATCGGCGCCGATGTCTTCACGCAGACCGCCGGTATCCATGCCGACGGGGATCGCAAAGGCAGTCTATATCACACTCGCCTCTCGCCCGAGCGGTTCGCACGGCGGCGCAAATATGCGCTGGGCAAGCTCGCCGGCAAGGCCTCGCTCGCGAAGAATCTGGAGCGTTTGGATATCACGCTCTCCGAGGAGAACCAGGCGAAGGTCCTCAAACGGATCGTCGAGCTCGGCGACTCGAAAAAGACCATCACGATCGAAGATCTGCCCTTCATCATCGCCGAGGTCCTGGAGAGCAAGGATTACAACCATGCCGAGCTGCTCGCCTGCTCGGTTTCCTCCACCCTGGATCTGGAATCGACGGCAAGCATCAAGATCCGCATCGTCGACGAGGTCCACATGGCTGCCGGCAGCGGCAACGGGGGTTTCGACGCCTTCAACAATGCCCTGGCCAAGATCGTGAAGAAGCGCGGTCTCATCCTGCCGACGCTGCTCGACTACGAGGTCCGTATCCCCAAGGGCGGACGCACCGACGCACTGACCGAATGCAGCATCACATGGGCCACCGAACAGGGGGAGCTGCGCACCCGCGGCGTGCATGCCAATCAGGTCTTCGCCGCGATCGGGGCGACGGTGCGGATGCTCAACATCGTGATGCATCGCGCCCTGACCGAGAAGCGGGGCGCCGAGACGGCATCCTCGGCGGCCTGACGGCATGCCTCGGGCCATGACGCTTCATTCGAGACGAACGAGCGCGCGAGACCGCGCAAGGAGCCCCGCCACATGAATCCCGAGAAGGTCGTCTTCGGGTTCTTTATCATCCTGGCCTTGACCCTGAACTTCGGTTTCTTCGTCGGGGAGATCGACAACCCGGAGCATCATCACGTCTGGGAGCTGTTCGGCGTCATTCTGGTCAACCTGGTCGCGACCGTACTGAAGTTCGGCGACCGCACCCACATGGGCGCCTTGCTGTTGGCGACCAGCCTGGTCGCCATGCTGCAGCTGATCGGTGCAGCCCTGGTCTGGACGATCGCCGTTTACGCGACCGAAGCGGGCATGACACCGGCGATCATGGCCAGCATCGTCTCCTTGAGCGGCGGGGCGATGATCGCCAACGTCGTGTCGGTGGTGCTGCTGGTGATCGAGACCTTCACCCTGCGTCGCTAAACCGCGTCCAGAGCGACATGCGTCATTTTCATTTTGCGTTTGGCTTTGGAGATGTCCTCGATCTCGGTGAGACGCGGTTTAAAATTTAATATTTTTAATACCTTAAGCCGCGCCGGCTCCGGCGGTCGTTAAGTCTGCCGGGGCCGATCCCATCCAAAAATATCGCATACCGTGCCGGGCGCGGTTTAATTATGGACAACGTCGTCTACCTCATCATGCGGCGGATGCGCACGCCGCTCTTGATCCTGATCGGGACCTACGCCGTGGCGATGGCGGGTATGGTGCTGATTCCCGCGCAGGACGCGGCCGGCAACCCGGTTCCGACGAGCTTCTTCCATGCCTTTTATTTCGTCAGCTACATGTCGACCACCATCGGTTTCGGCGAGCTGCCGAACGCCTTTACCGATGCTCAGCGGATTTGGGTGTCCTTCAGCGTGTTCGCGACGGTTGCGGTTTGGCTCTACGCGATCGGGACCCTGATCACGTTGCTGCAGGACACCACCTTTCAGCGTGCCATCACGGAGGCGCGTTTTCGCCGCCGGGTCCGGCAGCTGCGCGAACCCTTCTATCTCGTCTGCGGCTACGGCCAAACCGGCACCGCCTTGGTGCGCAGCCTGACCGATCGACATCAGCGCGTGGTGACGATCGACGTCGATCCGCAGCGCGTGAACCTGCTCAAGCTCGATAACCTGCGCGAATATGTCCCCGCCTTGTGCGCCGATGCGCGCGAGCCGTCCAGCCTCGAGGCCGCAGGCCTGCAACATCCGCTCTGTAAAGGCGTGGTCGCACTCACCAACGTCAACGAGGCCAATCTCAAGATCGCCATCGCCGCGAAGCTCCTGAATCCCGAGATCACGGTCATCTGTCGGGCCGACTCGCATGAGGTCGAGGCCAACATGGCCTCGTTCGGAACCGATTATATCTACGACCCTTTCGATACCTTTGCCTTGGATATGGCGATCGCCATTCAGGCACCCTGTTTGACCCTGTTGAGCAAGTGGCTGGCCGGCTACGAGGACCAAGCGCTCGATGCGCCGATCTTTCCGCCGGCGGAAGGGCGTTGGGTGATCTGCGGTTTCGGGCGTTTCGGCAAGGCCATGTATCGCCATCTGAGCGATCAGGGTCTGGATCTCACCGTGATCGAGGCGGTTCCGCACAAGACCGGCATCCCCAAGGAAGGCGTCGTGTACGGGCGTGGTACCGAGGCGGTCACGCTGGAGCAGGCCGGGATCCTCGACGCCGTCGGCTTGGTGGCCGGCACCGACGACGACGCGAACAACCTCTCGATCATCATGACCGCCTTGAAGCTGAATCCGAACCTGTTCGTCGTGGCCCGTCAGAATCACCGCCACAACAAGACCTTGTTCGAGCGTGTCGGTGCGCAAGTGGTGATGATGCCGAGCAGCATCATCGCCGACCGTATCCGGGTGCGCTTGGGTACGCCGTTGCTGGCCGAGCTCACGATACTGGCGCGCTATCGCAAGGACGACTGGGCCTGCGAGTTGGTCAGCCGGGTGGTCGCACTGGTCGACGATCACCCTCCGCATGTTTGGGAGATCACGATCGACGAGATCCAGGCGCCGGCCTTATGTGCCATGGATCGGTGCGGCAACCCCGTGACCGTCGAACAACTCTCGCGCGATCCACGCGACCGCGATCGGGCGCTGCCGCTGATCGTCTTGTTGCGAATGGACAACGACGGGCGCGAGCTGCTGCCGGCCGCGGACGTGCGGGTGCGCAGCGGTGACCGTCTGCTGCTGTGCGGGCCCGCCGATGCGAGCCGCAGTCTGGCGTGGACGCTGCGGAACCTCAACGTGCTCGAATATGTCTTGACCGGGAACGTCGCTCCCGGCGGACTGATCTGGCGCTGGTTGGCACGGCGTCGCGCGCGTGCCGCGTCCGACACCTGAACCGCGTTCGTCGGCGCTTCGTCTCGGCGCGACCTTCGGTGTACCGAGCACCCCTGGGTTTTTCGCAGAGCAGTTCGTTCAATGCGGCGAAAAATCCGCGGGTGCTCGGTATCGACATGAGGATGATGGCATACTGCGGCCACGTCGACCGCTGTTACGAGGAAAAGGCCCATGTACCCGGTAATGACTCGACTCGCCGAGGACCACGTCCGTCTCGCAAGGCTGCTCGATCTGTTCGAAGACCTGCTGAACCGTTTTCACGAGGGCGCGGAGCCTGATTACGAGCTCATGTGCGAGATGCTCGAGTACATGGACAACTACTCCGATGTCGTCCATCACCCGACCGAGGATCTGATCTTCGAGCGTGTTCTGGAGAAAGGCACCGAGCGGCGTGACGTCTTCGATGTCCTCATGCGTCAGCATAAGGCATTGGGTCAATTGAGCCGCCGTTTTCGCCAATCGCTCGACGGCATCCTCCACGAGGAGGTCTTGCTGCGCGAAGACGTCGAGGCCCACGGTCGCGAGCTGATCGGCACCTTGCGTGCCCATAAGCGGCTGGAGGACGATGAGGCCTTCCCGATCGCACTCGAACGTCTGTCCGAGGAGGACTGGGCGCAGATCGAGGCGCAGGCGCCGAACCTCGAAGACCCCTTGTTCGGAACCCTGGATCCGCTGCGCTATCGAGCGCTCTACGCGCGCCTCTCGGCGGAGTCCAAGGACTGAGCTGCGCGGTGCGCGGGGGCGCTCGAGCGCTCGGCGGCGGCCTGCGGCGTGTCGAACACAGACCTCTTCAACCGGATTCGGGTCGAGCCCGGACTCGGGCGCGTTCGTGCCCGAGCCCCGTCGGCTCGACCCATGACCGGATCCACTCCAAAGCCGAGACGGAGTCATGACGTTCGTAAGTACCCCTGATTTTCGCCACGATACCCCGGAATGCCTCGGGATCCTGCTCGTCAACCTCGGCACCCCGGATGCGCCGTCCGTACCGGCCGTGCGCCGCTATCTGGCCGAGTTCCTGGCCGACCCGCGCGTTGTGGAGCTGCCGCGCGCACTCTGGCTCCCGATCCTGCACGCCGTCATCCTGCGGGTGCGCCCGGCCCGCTCCGCCAAGGCGTACCGAGCGGTGTGGGCGGAGGACGGCTCGCCGCTTCTGAGCATCGCACGGCGGCAGGCCGCTGCCGTCCAGACCCGTGTGAGCGAGCGATTCGTCGGACCGGTCAAGGTCGCGCTGGGGATGCGCTACGGCAACCCGTCCATCCCTTCGGCCCTGGCCGAGCTGCGACAAGCCAACGCACGCCGGATCCTGGTCTTGCCGCTCTATCCGCAATATTCCGGATCGACCACCGCTTCCGTGTTCGACGCCGTCACGCGCGAGCTGCAGCGTTGGCGCTGGCTGCCCGAGCTGCGCTTCATCAATCAGTACCACGACGAGCCTGCCTATATCGACGCGGTGGCCGAGAGCATCCGCAGCCACTGGGCCGAGCAAGGCGAGCCCGAGCGCCTGCTGTTTTCTTTCCATGGGATCCCCAAGGATTATTTCGAGAATGGCGACCCTTATTTCTGCCATTGCCAAAAGACCGCGCGCCTGGTGACCGATCGTCTCGGTCTGGCCGCGGACCGCTGGGCGCTGACCTTTCAGTCCCGCGTCGGCTTCAAAGAGTGGCTCAAGCCCTACACGGACGAGACGCTCAAGGCTTGGGGTGCCGAAGGCGTGCGCTCGGTCCAGGTCTTATCGCCCGGATTCTCGGCCGATTGCCTGGAGACGATCGAGGAGATCGACGAGGAGAACCGCGGTTATTTCCTCGGTGCCGGAGGCAAGGAGTTCAGCTATATCCACTGCCTGAACGACCGTCCGGACCATATCGAGATGATGGCCGGTCTGATCGAACGGCACAGCTCGGGGTGGCCCGAGGTCAGCCGCGTTGCGGTCGACGCCGCCGCACTCGCTGCGCAGCGCGAGCGAGCGATCGCGCTCGGTGCAGCGGCTTGATGCCGACCCATTGCCGGATTCGAGGAGTTGACTATGCAAGAGCGCGCCCGACCGACCGAAATCAACCTGCATCAGAAGTCACGGATCCTGGAGGTGGCCTTCGACGACGGGGCACGCTTCAGACTGCCGTGCGAGTACCTGCGGGTCTATTCGCCGTCCGCCGAGGTCCGCGGCCATTCGCCGAGCACCGCGAAGCTCCAGGTCAAAAAGGAAGAGGTCAACATCACCGACCTGCAGCAGGTCGGCAGCTATGCGGTGAAGATCTTCTTCGACGACGGCCACAAGTCCGGCCTCTACGACTGGGAATACCTCTATAAGCTGGGGCGGGCCTGGCAGCCGTTTTGGTTCGATTATCTGGAGAAGATCGGCTCGGCCGGCTACAAGCGCACGGCACCGGACCCCTTCGAGACCATGAAGGCGCGCGGCGAGGCGCCGTCCGAGCTGCCTGATCGCACAGCGGCGAGCCCGACCGAGACCACCGGGAGCACCGAGGAGGTGACCCCATGATCCGCCCGGTCCTGCTCGGGGCCCTCGGCTTGCTTTGGCTCCCGCTCGCCCATTGCGCACCGGTCGAAGGTCCGGTCAAACCTACCGCCGATGTGCCCGAGGCGAAGGGGTGGAGCACCGAGGTGGTGGTGGAGGGTCTGGAGCATCCTTGGTCCATCGCCTGGCTCCCGGACGGATCGGCGCTGATCACCGAGCGTCCTGGACGTCTGCGAATCCTGCGCGACGGTGCCCTGGTGCCCGAGCCTGTCGCCGGTCTGCCTGCGGTTTTGTCTCACGGCCAAGGCGGTCTTCTGGATGTCGCCCTGCATCCGAATTTCGAGCGCAACCAACTGGTCTATCTCACCTTCGCGACCGGGACCCCGGAGGCCAATCGGACCGCGCTCGCACGCGGACGGCTCGACGGCGACCGGCTTCGGGATGTCGATGTGATTTTCACGAACGCCGACGTCAAGAGCGGCGGACAGCACTTCGGCTCGCGTCTGCTTTGGCTGCCGGACAAGAGCCTGCTGATGAGTATCGGCGACGGCGGCAACCCGCCGACCTCCTTTGCAGGCCGCAACATCCGCGACCAGGCACAACGCCTAGAGACGCACTTCGGCAAGGTGCTGAGACTCACGGAAGACGGGCGTCCGCACCCGGACAACCCCTTCGTCGACCGAAAGGGTGCGCGCCCCGAGATCTACAGCTACGGCCACCGCAACATCCAGGGCCTAGCACTCGATCCCGCGAGCGGACGCGTCTGGGCCAACGAGCACGGTTCACGCGGCGGGGACGAGCTCAATCTGATCGAGACCGGTAAGAACTACGGCTGGCCCGAGGTGACCTACAGCATGGAGTACCGCGGGCCGCGCGTCTCCGACGAGAGCAGTCGCCCCGGGGTGGTCGACCCGCTGATCAACTGGACACCCTCCAAGGGCCCGAGCGGACTGGTGCTCTACAGCGGCGACCGCTATTCCGGCTGGCAGGGCAACCTCTTCAGCGGCTCGCTGGTCTTCGGCCAGGTACGGCGCATCGTCTTGGACGGCGCGAAGGTCGTCGACGAGGAAAAGCTCACCATCGGCAATCGCGTGAGAGACGTCCGGCAGGGGCAGGACGGTTATCTCTATGTGCTGATCGACTCCGGAGAGGGATCTCTACTGCGCATTGTGCCCCGCTGAAGCGCGTCCCGGGTGCCTCTTCTATCTCGGCTGGATGTGCGAGCCTCTACGCATCCAAACAACTCATCGCCGGACGCGCTTCAGGATTTTAAAGTGCTTCTCCCGAAACGCTTTTTTATCCTAAACCGCGTCTGGCAAACGCAATGGACGGCGACAAGGCCGGGATTGCCCCCGGCCAGGCAGGTCACCTCGGACGCGGTTTAGGGGCGGTTTTTGCGCCCTGCCACCCTCAACCGCAACGCATTCAACCGAATAAACCCGGTCGCATCCTTCTGATCGTAGGCCCCCGCATCCTCTTCGAAGGTCGCGATCGAGGCGTCGAACAGGCTGTTGGTCTCGGACTTGCGCCCGACCACCATCACGTTGCCCTTGTAGAGTCGCAGGCGCACGACGCCGTTCACCACCCCCTGGGTCGCGTCGATCGCGGCCTGAAGCATCAGCCGTTCGGGCGCGAACCAGTAGCCGTTGTAGACGAGGCTCGCATAGCGCGGCATCAGCTCGTCCTTTAGGTGCGCGGCCTCGCGGTCCAGCGTCAGGGATTCCATCGCGCGATGGGCCTTGAGCAGGATGGTGCCGCCGGGGGTCTCGTAGCAGCCGCGCGACTTCATGCCGACATAGCGGTTCTCGACGATGTCGCTGCGCCCGATGCCGTTGGCCCCGCCGATGCGGTTGAGCTCGGCTAAGACCTCGGCCGGGGACATGCGTTGGCCGTCGATGCCGACACAATCGCCGTGCTCGAACATCAGCTCGATGACGGTCGCCTGATCCGGTGCATCCTCCGGCGCGACGCTCCAGCGCCACATGTCCGCACCCGGCTCGACCCAGGGATCCTCCAGATCGTAGCCTTCGTAGGAGATGTGCAGCAGGTTGGCGTCCATCGAGTAGGGCGACTTGGTGCCGTCGCGCTTCATCTCGACCGCGATCCGGCGGCTCGCCGCATAGTCCATCAGCTTCTCGCGCGAGAGCAGATCCCATTCGCGCCAGGGTGCGATGATCTTGATGTCCGGGTTGAGCGCATAGGCGGTCAGCTCGAAGCGGACCTGGTCGTTGCCCTTGCCGGTCGCGCCGTGCGAGATGGCGTCGGCACCCGTCTCGGCGGCGATCTCGATCAGCCGCTTGCCGATCAAGGGCCGCGCGATCGAGGTCCCGAGCAGATACTCGCCCTCGTAGATGGCATTGGCGCGGAACATGGGGAAGACGAAATCGCGCACGAACTCCTCGCGCAGATCGTCGATATAGATCTCCTTCACCCCCGCTGCAGTGGCCTTGGCGCGAGCCGGCTCGAGCTCCTCGCCCTGGCCGATGTCGGCCGTGAAGGTCACGACCTCGCAGCCGTACTCCTCCTGCAGCCACTTGAGGATGACCGAGGTATCCAGACCACCGGAGTAGGCCAACACCACCTTCTTGATTGCGCCTTGCGCCATCGTTTTGCTCCAACTCGGAAAAGTCGCTGAGTATATACCGGCCGGGATTTCCCGCACCGCCCAACGGATCGTCTCGGCGACCGCATCGCCGATGCCGGGCACTTCGGTCAATGCCCGGGCATCCGCCGCGATCACGGCCTCGATGCTGCCGAAGTGCTCGATCAGTCGTTTCGCCCGCTCGGGTCCGATCCGCGGCAGCCCTTGCAGGATATGGCTCTGGAGACGCGCCTTCCCGCGTGGCCGCTTGCCGTGTCGCGGGAGTGCACCCCTGGCGAATGAACGTTGCTGACGTGCGGCGAAGAGCATCAGCCGGGCGGATTCATCCGGATCCCGAGCGCGTAGCAGCGGCAGACCGAAGAACAACGTCAGTGTCACGAGCGCGCCCTGGATCGCCTCGCGCCTCATGCGGCTCTCGGTCAGATCCTTCGCGGTCCCTTCAAGGATCAGCGCACCGCGCGGCCCGGCACTCGCCAGACGTTCGGCCTGTGCGAAGAGACGCCCGTCCTTGATCGAGGCCGCGAGATCCATCAGCGTCTTGCGCTCGAAGAGGAGGCTGTCGTCGATCAGGTAGTCGCCGACCGTAAGGCGCTCGACCTGGATTCGGAATTCCGGGTGACGACGCAAGGCCGCGAGGACCGGACTCGATACCTCGCGATCGTCCACACGCATCGAGAACGCCTGATTCGGATCCATCGCGTCGTGCCTCCATCCGGGGATTGCGTTGCCGATGGGCGATGCCGAATCGGCGTTCCACTCAGATCCGAGCTTCGCCTATCCGAACAATCGATTCCACCAACGCCGCCGGTTCTTCGGCGGGGGACGCGTGCTCGGCAGGTCAACCGGCGGAATCAGGCTCATGACCCAGCCGGGCAGGGGAGGGGCGTCGCTGAAACCGCACACCACGCCCAGATTGTTCGGATCATAGATCTTGACGAAGGTCGGTGCGCGCGGATCGTCGGCATAGACGATGCCGCAATAGTCCTCGCGATGCTCGGCGCGCAGCAGCCGGTCGATCTCCGCGATGAAGGTCCTGACACCGGCCGCATCCGTCGCCGCAGTCGGCGGCGGCTCGCCGACCGCGTAGAGATACCAGCCCGCATCCGCACGTTCATCGATCCGCGCCCAGAGATCGTCGAGCTGATGCCAGCGCAACGCGGAGGTGAAGCTGCCGCGAAAGGCGCGCAGATAAGGGTCCTCTGTAATGTCCAATCGGCTCATGCTCGTCTCGGTTCGTGATCGGCGCGCTCGTCGTTCGCGCCCGTGCGGAGTGGCCAAAGGTTCACGGGGTCATCGAGCCATACTTTAACCTGCTCGCCGTCAGGTCAGCACCAGTCGCCCGACTTGCCCCGATTCTCCCCGTCGTCCGTGGCTGCGGTGCGGGGTGAAAGAACCACCGACTGCGGGGTCGGGTCGAGCAGGGTCACGCCGCGGCGTCGCATGATCCGAAGGGTCATCCAGACGGCCGCGACCAGGAAGAGCCCGATCAGCGCCCACTTGAGGTCGTGCAGGTCCATGCCGCGAGCAGGGTCCAACCCAAGCCGTCGATCACGACCCCGATCGTCAGGTAGTAGGCGAAGATGGGAACGCCGAAGGCGGGAAAGACGACGAAGCTGATCAGATACACCCACGGCGGGATATGCTCCACTCGAACGAGGGGCAGCTCCGTCCGGTCCGCGAGCGGGACTTCCGGGCCCGCCGGGAGAGTCCACCAGAGAGCAGCGAGCAGAAGGACGGCGAGCACCGCGACAAGGAGTCGACGCGCGCCCAAGGCGTGTCGGCGGCCGGCGCGGGACGATGCGGTGATCAGTTGCGGACACATCGGCAACAAGTTGATGGCATGATCGCTGCGATCTCGATCGTCAACCGCGGCGCCTTGGCGACCCGGAACATCGCCGACTTCCGGGCGATCCCCGAGTAGGTGGTGTCTCATGGCAACAACATCCCTGAGCCTAGTGCGCGCTATCGCCCGCTACAGGGTCCGGACCCGGGGCAACAAGCAACGCGATATCTATCTTTCAGCCATCGGCCGGCTCTCTTGGCTTGCGGAGAATCCAAGTCTCGGGAAGCCACGTCCGGAGGTCGGTAACCGATACTGCAGCTACCCGGAGCGCCCCTAGACCACTGGACATACCACCGGACCCTGCCATCGGCGCGCCAGTTCCCGACCCTACTGATGAGGGAGGGCTGGCTTCCGTGACCATGGGCCGGCTATTGAGGCACCGCGACACGAAAGGGGCGGCAACAGATAGGCCAAACCTAACGTCGCGGGACGCCTGCTCTCTATTCTACCCGCGCCCCATGAGCCCGCGCCCCCACCGATGTCTGGGCGCTGGAGTCCGTCGCGGATCTCGTCGCGGATCTTCATCGGCAAGGGGTTCGGCTCGCGGTCAGCGTCGTCTTCAACCAGGTCGGCGACGAAGCCCTCGCACCCTTCGCCGCCGCAATCGCTGACCTGGGCCTCGATCTTTTTCCCGATGCCATCCCGCGCGACGACGCCTGGCCGGCGCTCTTCAGCGGCGGGGAGCTACCGTGCGTCGTTGCGCCTCTTGTCGGACGCCTGACGGGTGCCGGGCTGATGGTCTTACGCCGGCGAGGTCGGATCTGTAAGACTGGCCCGTAAGTCGCCGAGTGTGATCATAAGGGTCATGGGATCCAGCGGCGAGAGGTCAAATCCAAGGCGCTGGTAGAACGCCTTGGCGGACTCGTCGATGGCATGCACGAGCAGGCCGCGAATGCCGATGGAGTCCGCGGCGCCGAGCACGCGGCGCCCGGCGTCCTGCATGAGGGCCCGGCCCAGACCCAACCCGTGATATGGACGGCCTACGGCCAAGCGGGCAAGCACGACGACTGGGATGGGGTCGGGCATGTTGCGCCGCAACCGGCCGGTCGCAAGCTCGGATGCCACTGCACTCGATGCCAAGGCGTAGAAGGCAACGACCCGGCGTCCCTCGCAGACGACGAAGGTTCGCGAGGCCCCGCTTGCCTGATTGCGCAACGCCCGTTGCTTGAGCCAGGTATCGAGCATCTCGCGGCCACACATGAAGTCGGCGCAGTCATGCAGATCGGTCAGTGGCTCCGGTGCTCCGACCGTCAAGGTTTTTCCCAAGGCGGCACGGTCTGCATGGTCTTGCAGAGTCGTTCGTTGGGATGAGGCGGCGCATCGAGCCGGGCCTGGAAGGCTGCAAAGGCATCGCTGTCGACGCGCAACAGGGCCCGGTCGAGCAGGGTCTCCTCTGCCGCCCGGCGGGTGGCGTCGAGAATAAACTCGGTGCGATTCTTCCCCGTCGCATGGGCGGCGCGATCGATCAGATCACGCTCCTCGGCCTTGATGCGCAGGTTGAGAGTCTGGCGTTTGGTGAACCGTTCGTGAATCGTGGGCATGGCGGTGTCTCCCGTATAGTGGTCGATACTAGCACGTACGTAATGACGGCGTCATCACAGCGTCGAAGGTCATGGGGTCGAATGGCGCTAAATTAATCCCAAATAATTGAAATTTAAGGTTATACTCGGCGAATGCGAGATTTTCGGCATTTTCACTCGCCGATAATCGCGAAGTTCTCGGTCAACAACGAGCGCATCTGATCACGATACAGATGCGAATTCTCGAAGAAGCCTTCGCAAGCGCTCCGAAAATCGCCGAAC
>NZ_DATITZ010000354.1:0-5275 GCF_035467215.1 Thiocapsa sp.
TCGGGGTTCGGGGTTCGGGGTTCGGGGTTCGGGGTTCGGGGTTCGGCATTGAGGTTACTGGACCCTGAACCTCACCCTCTGAACCGCTTCCAGGGCGAGATGCTCATTTTCGGGTGAGCTCGACGTTACGTGCATCCACAACCTTTAGCGGGGACGCGGTTTACAATAATTTATTTTTCAATGTCTTAAACTGCGCCGACTCCAACGGTCGTCAAGTCCGCCGGGGCCGATCCCATCCAAAAACGTCGCATACCGCGCTGGGCGCGGTTTAGTCAAAATGAATCTGCGAATAAGGAAACGCGATCGGCCTCCCCTCCAAAAACGCGGTCAGAAAGGTCCAGATGGCATCGGCGGACGGCGGGCAGCCGGGCAAGAAGTAGTCGATCGCAACCACCTCGTGGATCGGATGCACCTGGTTGAGGAGCAGCGGAATCTCGGGGTCGTTCGGGATGCCCGGATTGTGCACCCCGATGCCGTCGCAGTAGGACTCGCGCAGGCACTCGGCGAGACTGAACTGGTTGCGCATCGCCGGGATCCCCCCGTTGACCGCGCAGGCGCCGACGGCGACCAGGGTCTTGCAGCGACGCCGAAACTCGCGCAACACCTCGACATTCTCGGCGTTGGCGACCCCGCCCTCGATCAGACCCAGGTCGCAGTCGCCGAGTGCCTTGATATCGGTCAAAGGGGTGCGGTCGAAGGTCACCAGATCGACCAGCTTCAGGATGCGCTCGTCGATGTCCAAAAGGGACATGTGACAACCGAAGCAGCCACAGAGCGAGACGGTCGCGACACGGGGCTTCTCGGCCATCAGACCACCTCCTCCTCGTGTGCGCGCACGTCGCCGACGATGCTGATGGGCTCGCGGTCGTAGAGACGCTCGCCGATCGGGGTCTCGTAGCCGCGGCCCTTCGGCAGGATGGCGCCGGTCGGACAGACATGGGCCGCCTTGTCGCTCGCGGCAAAGCTGGAATCGCCCAACAAACCGCTCGGCGAGTCGATCACCAAGTGGCTCTCGAGACCTCGCCCGCTGATGGCGAAGACCCGCTTGCCGTCGTGGTCGCGGCTGGCACGTACGCACAGCTCGCAGAGGATGCAGCGGTTGAAGTCGATGACGACATCCGGGTGCGAGGCATCGACGGGGCGGCGCGGGAAGAAGTGGGTGAAGTGCGGGGCCAACATCCCGGTGTAATAGGCCACCGCCTGGAGCTGACAGGCCCCGCTCTTCTCGCAGGCCGGGCATACGTGATTGCCTTCCACGAAGAGCATCTGCAGGATGGCCCGGCGCGTCGCCTGAATGGCCTCGGAGCTGCTGTCGACCTGGAGCCCTTCGCTCGCCGCGGCGGTGCAGGCCGAGACCTGGCGCCCGCCGATATCGACCACGCAGACACGGCAACTGCCGTGCGGCGCGAATTCCGGGTTGTGGCAGAGGTGCGGGATATAGACCCCGGCGGCGAGCGCCGCATCCATGATGGTCTGACCGGTCTCGAAAGGGATCTCGCGACCGTCGAGCGTGAAGGTCTTGCTCATGCGAACACCTCCGAACCGTCCGGCATATGGGCTCCGATATGGGCCCCGACGTCGTCTCGACCCGTGAGTGTTCGAGCCTCCGAAAGCGCCGCGTCCAGATCGAAGGACGGGGTGTGGGACGCGCGCGTCAGTCGCCGACGATAGATCGACGGGAACTTGTCGAGCGTGTTGAGCACATGGTTGGGCGCCGTATGACCCAACCCGCAATAGCTTGCTTGGCGCATCACGGCGCCGATATGCCGCATCTCGCTCAGGTCGTATTCCGAGCCCTGACCGGCGGCGACCTTCTCGACCAGGTTGCGCATGAGCGCCCCGCCGACCCGACAGGGTGTGCAGAAGCCGCAGCTCTCGTGCGCAAAGAAGGCGGCGAAGTTGCGGACCATGTCGAGCAGGTCGCGGCTGTCGTCGAAGATCATAAAGGAGCCGGCGGTCGGCAGGTCCTCGAAGGCGATGATGCGATCGAAGTCCGCCGGCGAGAGGGTCGCACCCGCCGCACCCGAGATCTGAACCGCTTGGGTATTCTCCGCCCCGCAGTCCGACAGGACGCGATGGACCGGCGTGCCGAACGGATACTCGTAGATCCCGGGCCGAGCGCAGTCTCCGCTGACCGACAGGATCTTGCTGCCGGCGGACTGATCGGTACCTTCGCCGCGGAGCCAATAGCCGCCCCATTGGACCACCCGAGCAGAGGCGAGAAAGGTCTCGACATTGTTGACCACGGTCGGCTGATCGTCGAAGCCGCTGGTCACCGGAAAGGGCGGGCGCTTGCGCGTCACACCGCGCTTGCCTTCCAGCGACTCGATCAGCGCCGATTCTTCGCCGCAGATGTAGGCGCCCGCACCCAGGTGGATCTCGATGTCGAAGTCGAAGCCGTCGCGGCCGAGAATCCTCGCGCCGAGCAGCCCCTCGGCGCGACGGCGCTGCAGCACGGATTCGAGATGCGCCAAGAGGTAGCGATATTCGCCACGCAGATAGAGGAAGCCCCGACGGGCGCCGATGACCCCCGCGCAGACCGTCATGCCCTCGATCACGAGGTCCGCATAATCGGTCAGCAGGACGCGATCCTTGAAGGTCCCGGGCTCGCCCTCGTCCGCGTTGCAGACGACATAGCGATCGGTCCCGGGAGCCTCGCGACAGAAGCGCCATTTGAGCGCCGTCGTGAAGCCCGCCCCGCCGCGTCCGCGCAGTCCCGAACGCTCCACCTCCGCGAGCGCCGCGTCTGCGCCCTCATCGACAAGCCGACGCAACGCAGCGCCGTCGGTCGCCGGATTGCCGAGGAGAAGTCCGCGCCGACGGATGTTGTTCTCGACCCGGAAGAACTCGCCGGGCCAACGTTCGAGCGGGATATCCTCCTGCACCAGATCGGCGATCCGATCGACCCGCTGCGCATCCAGATTGGTCACGGCATGACTGTTGACCAGGAGTGCGGGGCCTTGGTCGCACATCCCGGTGCAGGAGGCGAGCCCGACGCTCACGCGCCCGTCGTCTCGGATCAGGTCATGACCCCACGCCGGCATCCCCGTCAACCCCAGACGCTCGACCAAGAGACGGATCAGACGCCTGCTGCCCAGCATCCGGTCGGTGATGTTGTCGCTGAACCGGATCTCGAAGGTGCCGCGCGGGCGCTCATGCAGGAAGGCGTAGAAGGCGATGGCTGCGCGCACCTGGGTGCGCGTGACATCCAGCGCGGCGGATAAGGCTTCCACCGCCGCGTCCGGGACGTAGGAAAAACGCTGTTGGACGCGGATCAGATGCTGAAGCAGGTGCCGCGGATCTCGACCGTGGGTTTCAAGCGACTCCCCCACGAACCCCTCGACCGTGACGGCTGCGGACACGTTCATCGACACCTCCCGCGGGCTTAAGCATCGGGCTGGAAATCGTGCTGCCTCATGGCAGTATAGAACATGGTGACGAGGGCCTGCGGCCATGCGGCGCGGCATCCCTTCGGGTCACGGGCGGATTGGAGCAGGGCGCCCCGCCGCGATTAATCGTTCGGATCCTGAGGCGATTTCCGGCAAGAAGCATCCCGACTGCGCATGCCTACAAGATCCGAGGCGACTAAAGTCGCCCCTACTTGTCGGTCCAGCTTGTCGATTCAGGATCAGACCACGGCATCAAGATAGAACCACCGGCCGTCCTCGCGCACGAACCGGCTGGTTTCATGGAGACGATGTGCCCGACCGTCGATCTTGTAGCGGGCGATGAACTCGACGACCCCGTGCATATCTTCAGGACCTCCCGCCTCGACATGACGCACCTGCAGGCCGAGCCAGCGCACCGGATCGTCCCCGAGCTCAAGCGTCGGTGGCCGGGTAGAGGGATGCCAGGTCCGCAAGAGATGGTCCGCCCGACCCCGGGAATAGGCGACATACCGCGAGCGCATCAGGGCCTCGGCGGTGTCCGGACACAGATCTGCGTCCAGATAACGCCCGCAACAGGCCGGATATTCCGCCAGTGCGCCGCACGGACAGCGATCAAGCTGTTTCATAAGACCTCGTTAGGCGACGCTCGGTGTCCGCGAGTCCCGCGGACTAAGTTGACATAACATTTTTCTCGGCACCTCTTGACATCAGCCAAGCGGTATTCTACTTTACATAACGCAGGCGCTCGCAAGAGGTCTGCACACACCGCGGTTCACAAGAACGCGCAACTTCCATATTGCTCAAACGAGGATATGTCAATGACAAACATCGACTTCTCACCACTCTTCCGCTCCATGATCGGCTTCGATCGGATGTCGTCCGCGCTGGAGACGGCTTACCGCTCCGAGCCCGGCGGTTATCCTCCCTACAACATCGAGGCCAGCGGCGAGAACGACTACCGCATCACCATGGCGGTCGCCGGTTTCACCGAGAAGGATCTCACCCTCGAGGTCAAGGAGAACATCCTGACCGTGTCGGGTGCGCGGTCGGACGACGAGGACAAGGGTCAAACCAAGTTCCTCTATCGCGGGATCGCCAACCGCAACTTCGAGCGTAAGTTCCAGCTTGCCGACTATGTGCGGGTTCTGGATGCGCGGCTCGAAAACGGCCTCCTGCATGTCGACCTGCGTCGCGAGATCCCGGAGGCGATGAAGCCCCGCAAGATCGAGATCCGCGGCGAAACGGGCCGGTATATCGAGGGCGAGACCCAAAAGACCCAAGCCGCTGCCTGATGCGAAGGTGGGGCGTCACGCGGCTCGAACGCGTGACGCTTCCGGTCCATCAGGAACCTCGACCGTAAAACAAGCCGGGCAATCGCCCGGCTTGCTCGTGTGTGCGCTGCGGTGGGTCATCGATCTGCGTCGCCTTACGCGAGCAGGATTCCCGTCCGACGACCGATCACCCGATAAATTGAAAGCCTTTGCGTCCTTCGCGCCTTTGCGGTTCCAATAAGGCCTTCGATCAACACTCTCGACATCACGCTCGGACCCATGCGTTTCTTCTACTCGATCCGTCTGTGCTGGATCCTGCTCGCCTTGGCGAGCGGCAGCGCCCTCGCAGCTCTGCCTCTCGGCGTCGGGGGTCAGCCCCTGCCGAGTCTCGCCCCCATGCTCGAGCAGGTCGTGCCGGCCGTCGTCAACATCTCCACCGTCACGCGTATCGAGGCGGCCGAGCATCCGCTGATGCGCGACCCCTTCTTTCGCCGCTTCTTCGAGATGCCGCCCGAGCATCGGCATCGCGAGGGCAACAGCCTGGGCTCCGGGATCATCGTCGATGCCGAGCGCGGTCTGGTCCTGACCAATCAGCACGTTATCGACGATGATCCC
>NZ_DATITZ010000355.1:0-3728 GCF_035467215.1 Thiocapsa sp.
AGCAGGTGGAAGGCGATGCGCTGCGCCGACTTCGGCCCGACGCCGGGCAGGCACCGCAAGGCATCGATCAACTGACCGAGAAGCGGGCGCTCGGACACGGCGACGGGCTGCGCCTAAAAGGGCAGCTTCATCCCGGGCGGCAAGGGCAACCCGGCGGTCAGCTCGGCCATGTTCTCCTTCGCCTTCTCGGCCACGCGCTGGCTCGCACCGTTGACGGCGGCGGAGATGAGATCCTCGAGCATCTCCTTGTCGTCGCCCATCAGAGCGGGGTCGATCTCCACCCGACTGACCTGATAGCGCCCGTTCATGGTCACCTTGACCATGCCGCCGCCGGACTCGCCGACGACCTCTTCCAAGGCGAGCCGCTCTTGGGCCAGCTTCATGTCTTCCTGCATCTTCTGCGCTTGCTTGAGCAGGTTGCCGATTCCGCCTTTCATCATGCGTTGTCGCGGGAAACCTCGGCCGCAGGGCCGAGGCGGGATAGCGCACGGCGCCGAACGCCGTCCATCTCCCGCATCCTCTCTTCTCGGTTGGCTATCTCGTTGAAAGAATTCGTCGCAGTACGACCCCAGTCCTTCCGAATCTCCGAGCAGAGATTCGGCGCAACAGAAACACCCGGCGAGACGGCTCTCGACCCGCCCGCCGGTCTTCAATCGGCCGGCTCGATACTCCCGGCGATCCAGCTCGCGTCGAGCTCGTCCTGCATGGCGCGCGCGATCGGGTCCTCCTCCATCGCGGAGACCGCCGCCTGGCGACGCTCGCCGGTCTCGCGCTCGCGTCGCTGAGCCAGGGTCTCGCGCTGCGGCCGGGCGACCTGGATGTCGAGCTTCACCTCCGTCCCCATGGTCTTTTCCAGGGCGGCTTGCAGGCGCGATTCCGCACCCGGGGAGCGCAGATGCTCCGCGGCCGGGTCCAAGCCGAGCGAGAGTCGCCCGTCGGACCAGCCCTCGAGATCGCAATGATGGGCGATCTGGCTCGCGATCCCGCCCAACTCCAGGCGATCGACGAGTTGGAGCCATTCCGCGTGCGAGGTGAGCACAACCGCACGCGCGGCGCCTGCAATCTCGGTCGGCGCATGGACCGCAGCAGCGGCCCGATGCGCAGGCGCCGGCTCGGCGATTCGCGGCTCGGCAACCGACCTGAGCATCGAGACCGGTGAGGATACAGGCGCGGACACCGACGAGGACACTGGCGAGGACACCGGCGAGCCGGCCGCACCGCCGCCGGACTCGGCCGGACGCATCGCACCGCCGGTCACGGTCTCGCGCAGGGTCGCTGGGCGTGGCGGCGCGCGGGTCGGCTCGTCCCGATTCGCGCCCGGTCGAAACGCCAAGGCGCGCAGCAGGACCATCTCGAAACCCGCACGCGGATCGGGGGCGAGCGGCAGGTCGCCTTGCCCGGTCAAAGCCACTTGATAATAAAGCTGAAGATCCTCGGCCGGGAGCCGATCCGCCAGCGCCTTCAGACGCGCGGCATCCGGATCGTCCTGGGCCAGCGTCTCGGGCACCTGCTGAAGCAGTGCCAGGCGATGCAGAAGCGCGATCAGCTCGCGCAGCAGCTCTTCGAAATCCGGTGTCAGGGAGGCCACGCGCTCGACTTCGGCCAGGACGCGCGCGCCGTCGCCCGCGGCCAGCGCATCCAAAAGGTCCAGGGTCAGATCCCCCGGCAGGGTCCCTAGCATGGTGCGCACGCCGGACTCCTCGACCCGCCCGCCGCCGAAGGCGATCGCCTGATCGAGCAGACTCAGGCCGTCGCGCATGCTGCCGTCGGCCCCGCGGGCCAGCAAGGGCAACGCGGACGCCTGATACTCAAGACCTTCGGCCTCCAGGACATGCTGAAGTCGGGCACGGATCTCCTCGGGCAAGAGGCGTCGCAGATTCAACTGCAGACAGCGCGAGAGCACCGTGACCGGGACCTTTTGCGGGTCGGTGGTGGCGAGCAGGAACTTCACATGCGGCGGCGGCTCCTCCAAGGTCTTCAACAAGGCGTTGAAGCTGTGGTTGGAGAACATGTGCACCTCGTCGATCAGATAGACCTTGTAGCGTGCACGGGCCGGGGCATAGGGGACGTTGTCCAGGAGCTCGCGGGTCTGATCGACCTTGGTGCGCGAGGCGGCATCCACCTCGATCAGATCCACGAATCGGCCGCCGTCGATCTCTCGACAGGACGAGCAGACCCCGCAGGGACGCGCGCTCACACCCACCTCGCAGTTCAGCGCCTTGGCGAGGATCCGGGCAAGCGTGGTCTTGCCGACACCGCGGGTGCCGGTAAAGAGGTAGGCATGATGAAGCTGGTCGCGATCGAGCGCGTTGGAGAGTGCGCGGACCACATGCGATTGTCCGACCAGATCATCGAAGCTCTTGGGGCGCCATTTGCGGGCGAGCACCTGGTAGGACATGCGTAGTTCGAGTCGGTCGAGTTCCGTGTTGGAGAGGCTGAGAGAAAGGAGAGTGGTGAGTGGTTGGAAACGAATCCGTAATGCGCGGCCTCGGTCGCTCGGCCGGCGATGGCCGAGATCCTCTTCCCGGCACCCGCAAAGATGTTCGCTCGCCCGTCGTGATCGAAGGGGCGGCGGCCGACGCCAGCCACACCCCGGCACACGCTTCAACCGCTGCGGCTGCTCCCTTCCGGGCCTGACCGGGTTCACGGTTTCGCGTTGCGAGGGGACCGGCGCAAGCCACCATGACATCGACGCCCGGACCGTGGCCCGGATCGACGCGCAAGGTTAACAAAGCGCAGGACCGAAGACAAACGCCGGAGGCCCGACGACCGCCCGGACCGCCGACTTCAGTCGGCACGAATCCCCACGCACGGCGCATGACCGGTCAGTTGCGGCGCGCTCGCCCTCGCGCCGACTGAAGTCGGCGGTCCCGGGGGATCCGTCCCCGCCGGGGTGAAACAGCGGGGCCGCGTGATGCATGGGCGGACCGTAATGATCCGGGTTGCAGTTATCCGCGTCGCGGTAGCCGGCCGCGCGCAGAACCTGCTCACCTTGCTCGGCGGTCCCATCGCACAGGGCCAGGTCCAGGTCGCTGAGCATGCGCGCCGCGGCGAGGGGATCGGATCCGGGCAAAAGCGCCACCGCCCCCTTGAGCAGGAGAGGCTCGAACCCGGCGGCATTGAGCAGGTGCACGGTATCGCGCAACACCGCCAGCAGGCGGTCATTGCGCTCGCCATTGAGCCGATGCAGCTCGGCCAGGGCCATGCGTACCGGTTCCGGCACCGCCTCCAGCCGTTGCCTCGCCGCCAGGGCGACGTAGAGGCCGGGCGCGACCAATTGACCCGCGGCCAGCCGGTAGATGCCGATCCAATCGGGAACCCGAGCGTCGTCCAAGGGGTCCGGAACGACCCCGGCGGGGTCGAGCAGCGCCGCCAAGGCGTGCCACAGACGAGTGCGCGGAGGAACCGTGTGTGGGAGTGCCGGCATCACGGTGCGGGCGGTCCGGCCGGGGCCGCTGCCGTCGCGGCCAGCCGCCCCCGCACCAATGCGAGGGCGTGGTCGAGGTCGGGATAGGTCAGGGCAAAGGCCGGCGCGGCAGGGCCTCCAGCTTGGCCCGGGTCAGGTCGCGGATGACCGCCTCCGCGGCCACCACGCGCTGCAGTACCTGCGCCGGTGTCAGCCGCGTCCACCGCGGCGGACCGCCCGGCTGGTAGTGTGGAAACAGCATCAGGCCCGGCCGGACCGCCGCAGTGACGGCGCGGCCGGCGGGCGGCAGGTAGCGCACCGA
>NZ_DATITZ010000356.1:0-9025 GCF_035467215.1 Thiocapsa sp.
TCGAGGTGATGGACGTGCGGGGCAAGACCGCCATCACGGACTATATGATCGTCGCCTCCGGCACCTCGGATCGGCATGTGAAGGCCATCGCGGAGACCGTGGCCTATAAGTCGAAGGAGGCGGGCGAGACCCCGCTCGGGATGGAGGGCGTCACCGAGGGCGAGTGGGCGCTGGTGGACCTCAACGGGGTCGTGGTGCATGTCATGCTCCCCAAGGTGCTTGACTTCTACAATCTCGAAAAGCTATGGGCTGCACCGGCTGCCGTTGCTAAGGTCGCCGCCGTTCCCGTTTAGGGCCGACCCGGTGGATCGCTTCGACCGGATCTTCGAGCTCAACCGCATCCTTCAGGCGGCTCGACATCCGGTCTCGCGGCAGCGATTGGAGGAGGCGCTCGAGTGCTCGCGCGCGACCATCAAGCGGCTCATCGAGGACATGCGTCTGCACCTGAACGCCCCGATCGTCTACGACCGGGATTACAACGGCTACAAGTACGATCTGGCCGACGGCGCGATGTACGAGCTGCCCGGTCTTTGGTTCAACGCCTCCGAGCTGCATGCCCTGCTGACGGTGCAGCAGCTCTTGACCAGCGTCGAGCCGGGTCTGCTCGACCCGCATCTCAAGCCACTGCAGAAACGCATCGGTGATTTGCTCGAGCTGCAGCGCCCGGGTTTCGACGGGCTTTCGGCGCGGGTGCGCATCATGCAGATGGGCGCACGTCGTGGCGGTCGACACTTTCAGACGGTCGCCGGCGGCTTGGCTCAACATCAGCGCCTGTGGATCCGTTATTTCAATCGCGGCGACGATCGGCACAGCGACCGCGAGGTCTCGCCCCAGCGTCTCACCTACTACCGCGACAACTGGTATCTCGACGCCTGGTGTCATCTGCGCGAGGGTCTACGGACCTTCGCCCTGGATGCGATCGAGGCCGCGCGCCCCCTGTCCACGCCGGCCTTGCCGGTGGCGGACGAGGAGCTCGATCGACACTTCGCCGTCTCCTACGGGATCTTTGCCGGCACGCCGCAGCAGACGGCGGTGCTGCGATTCAGCCCCGAGCGCGCCCGCTGGGTCGCGAAGGAGCAGTGGCATCGGGATCAGGCGGGGCAATTTCTGGAGGACGGGCGCTACGAGCTACGCATTCCCTACAGCAACGCGCTCGAGCTGACAATGGATGTGCTCAGATACGGGCCTGATGTCGAGGTGGTCGAGCCGGCGATCCTGCGCGACATGGTTCGGGATCGTCTCGCTTCGGCGCTGGAGCGATACGGCTAAACCGCGCCCGGAGCGACATGCATCGTTTTTGGATTGGCGCTGCCTCGGGGCCGGATCCTCGAGCGTCGGAGGTGACGTGGTTTAGGGTCATTTACGGAAGAGGAGCCATCCTCTTGATTCGGCGACTGAAGTCGCCCCTACATGGCTTTCGGTTCGTCGCCCGGTCCCTCGTCGTTCAGGATCTGCTCGATGGTGAAGGGGCAGACCGGCGGGAATGTCTCCTCGGCGAGGCCGGTCTCGCGGGCCGCCTCGAGGATGGCGTCCCCGTAGGCGTCAAGGACCGCTTGTTCCAGCTTCGCCTTGAGACTGGGGTTCTGTGCGAGGTGCCGATGAAGACGTCGGCGCTGCTCTTTGATCGTCAGTGTCCAACTTCGACTTCGTCGATTGGGCTGGAATTGCCACTTGAGCAGATGCGTAAACAGCCGTGCGAGTCGGTTTTCAAGCTCCCGCAACTCGCTCTTGCCCATGCTCTCGATCTCCTCGGCGATGTGTTCAATGTCGGCCTGGTCGATCCGTCCGCTGCGCAGGAGCGCGGCCTGGGTGTTCGCCCAAGCATAGAAGTCAAGGTCGTAGGTGCTCTGCATCTGTGTCCTCCGCGAATGGCTGCAGCGTTGCGGGTATGATGAGGTGCTGTCCGGGAAAGGAGCAACCGGCGTGTAGGTGCGAATGTATTCGCACGCCCAGCCCTTAAGACAAGATGATCCGCCATGCCATCGACCGAACGCCAAGCTCCACCCCTCAGCCTGGTTGCCGCGATCGCGGACAACGGCGTGATCGGTCGGGAGAATCGCCTGCCTTGGCATCTTCCGGCCGACCTGGGGCATTTCAAACAGCTCACGCTCGACAAGACGATCGTCATGGGGCGGCGGACCTGGGAATCCCTGCCCGGAGTCTTGCCGCGTCGCCGCCACATCGTCCTCTCACGTGATCCGGCCTTTCGTCCGGACGGTTGTCTCGTCGTGGATTCTCTGGATGCCGCGATCGAGGCGGCCGGGCCGGTGCCCGAGCTGTTGATCGTCGGAGGGGCGGCGCTCTATGCCGAGGCGCTGCCGCGCGCCGACGGACTCTATTTGACACTGGTGCATGCCGCTATCGAGGGCGATGCCTGGTTTCCGCGCTGGGATCCGGCGGATTGGGTCGAGGTAAGCCGGATCGAGCGTCCGGCCGACGAGCGCAACGCGCATGCCATGACCTTCTTGGAGCTTCGCCGCGTAACCGCGCCTCACTCCGATCCGGGCCGCAGATAGCCCGCGCAGTCGATCTGGATGGGTGTGATCGACCTCTTTTCGTCTCCGTATTCGTCTCCGGCGCCGTCGATCCGGATGGCGGTAAGCGCGCCGCCCCAGAGACAGCCGCTGTCCAGCCCCCAGACGTTGTGCTCGGCGAGATAACCGATGGTGGACCAGTGGCCGAAGATGATCCGGGCGTCGCGGGAGCGTCGATCCGGCATCCGAAACCAGGGCAGACGCCCCGCCGATTGGCTGCCGATCTCGCCCTTCTCGCCCAACGCAAGTGCACCGTCGGACGCGCAGAACCGCAGTCGGGTCAGGCAGTTGGTGATGAAGCGCAAACGGTCCGTGCCGGTGAGATCGGGTGACCAGCGTTTCGGTTTGTTGCCGTACATCGCCATCAGGTAGGCGCGGAAGTCCGGGCCGCGCAGGGTCGACTCCAGCTCATGCGCGCAGGCCTGCGCGTCCGCAAGGCTCCATTGCGGCGGCAGACCGGCATGGATCATCGCGAAGCCGACGTCGGGATCATGGTGAAGCAGGGGGCGATGGCGCAGCCAGTGCAGGAGCGCGTCGCGGTCCGGCGCCCGCAGCACCTCCTCAAGCGTGCTCTTGCCGGCGTGCCGGGTATTGCCCTCGGCCAGCGCGAGGAGATGCAGATCGTGGTTGCCGAGGACCGTGACGGCGCAATCGCCCAGATCGTGCACGAACCGCAGAACGGCCAGCGATTCAGGCCCGCGATTGACCAGGTCGCCGACGAGCCAGAGTCGGTCGACGCCCGGATCGAACCGGAGCCTGTCGAGCAGTTGCCGCAGCTCCCGATAGCACCCCTGGATGTCGCCGACGGCATAGATGGACATGGCCGCGTCGGTCCCGGCAGTCCGGCTCAGTGAATGGTCATTGCCGACGCCAGCGAGAAGGCCGGGATATCGGCGTCGAAGCGGGTCCCGTCGTCGCCGATCATGCCGTAGCTGCCGTGCATGCTGCCGATCGGGGTGGCGATGATGGTACCGCTCGTGTACTCGAAACGTTCACCCGGTTTCAGGTGCGGCTGCTCCCCGACGACACCCTCTCCCCTGACCTCTTGGGCCTTGCCGTCCGCGTCGGTAATGATCCAGTGCCGATCGAGCAGACGCGCCGATTGCTCGCCGTGATTCTCGATGACGATCGTATAGGCGAACACATAACGCCCTTCTCCGGGGGAAGACCGCTCCGGCTGGTACTGACTATTGGCCGAAATCTTGATCGAAAACTCTTTCACCTGAACCTCCACGTCGCAGACAAGCGCATCTGATCGCGTGATAATACACATGGGCCCGTCGCGCGATCCAGGCGCATCGGAGTCCCGCTCCATTTCGATGTCCCGCAAGGACAGCGAGCCACGCAGCCAGAGTCGCAACATCAGGTCGGTTTACCCATGCGTTCCAAGTCATCTCCTCCCAAGCCAGATCTGTTGGTGCTGCTGATCGCCTTTGCGACGATCGGGATGGCGGCGACTCTGGCGTACCAGATCGGGCTCTACTCGGGAGTCGAGCGCACCCCGATCGCGGAGCAGGCGGTTGCGCCGATCGATTTCGGCGGCTGAGGACGACGCCTTCCGGGAGGATCGACAGCGACATTACCCGATTCCCGGGAGGGAGCGCCGTAGGCTGCACGCCGACGGCCTGTCCCGGAGAATCTCCGAGGCTCAACAACGCATCCGGTAGCAGCCTATGTCCGATAAACTCCGCGTAGCCGTCATCGGTGTCGGCTATTTGGGGCGTTTCCATGCCCTGATCTACTCGCGCATGCCGGATGTCGAGCTGGCGGGCGTGGTCGACGTCGATCCGGCCCGCGCCGCGGCGGTCGCCGCCGAGGCCGGATGTGCCGCCTATGCGCGGATCGAGGAGGTCATCGGACGGGTCGACGCGGTCAGCATCGTGGTCCCGACGACCGCGCATCTGGAGGCGGCGGCGCCGTTCCTCTCGCGTGGGATCCCCGTTCTGCTCGAAAAGCCGATCGCGGCGAGTCTGGCCGACGGGATCGAGATCGTCCGCCTGGCGCGCGAGCATCATGCAATCCTGCAGATCGGCCATGTCGAGCGATTCAACGCCGGCGTCATGGCGCTTGCGCAGCGCATCCACGCGCCTGTCTACATCGAGGCCCAACGGATGGGCGGATTTACCGAGCGTGCGACCGATGTCGACGTGGTCTCCGACCTCATGATCCACGACATCGACATCATCCTCTCCTTGGTCGGCGGGCGGATCGCGAACATCTCTGCCGTGGGCGCATCCGTGCTGACGGATCATGTCGACATCGCGAGTGCCCGATTGGAGTTCGACCAAGGCACCGTCGCCAACGTCGTGGCTAGCCGCGTCTCGGAGAAGACCACGCGCCGGATCCGGGTCTTCCAGCCGGGCAGTTACCTCTCGCTCGACTTCATCGCGCAGACCATCGATATCGCAGCCCCCCGCACGACCGCCGGAGCGACACGCCCGGAGATCACGCGCGAGCGCATCAGTGTCGAGCCGGTGAAGCCGCTGGATCTTGAGCTCGCCGAGTTCGTGCGCTGTATCCGCGAGGGCTGCCCTCCGCTGGTGGATGGGCAGACGGGGTTGAACGCACTCGAAGTCGCCCTGGAAGTGCGCGCCCGCACCGGTCACTAAGTCGAAACCGCGTCCGGCGCGACATGCGCCGGGATCCGTTTGCCGCTGCGTTCAAGGGCTTTTAGCCCTACTGGCGGTGTAAGTTTTCCGTCCTATCGTCAGCACAATCGAGTCTGGTGCGACATCCGCCGGCATCCGTTCGGCCCCCCGTACACCCCGCCGGAATAACCACCCGCGAGCGACTCCGGATCGCTGCGGTCGACAGGGCGTCTCTCAGCCCATGAATCGCTCGTACATGGCTTCCGACTCCCCGTAACAGGCGCAGGCTGCGGTTTGCAGGCCGGGCCGATCGAGAACTCGGATGTCGCCGCGGCTGTAGTGAATGAGATTGCGTTTTTGCAGCGCCGTCGCGGCCTTGGTGACGCCGACCCGCCGCACCCCAAGTAAGAGCGCCAGGAACTCGTGGGTGGCATGGAAGTGATCCGAGTGCGCCCGGTCCTGGGTCATCAGCAGCCAGCGGGCGAGCCGCGCTTCCAGCACATGGAACCGAGTGCAGGCAACCATCTGCTCGACCTGGTTCGTCACCACGAAGAGATAGCGGTTCAGCGTGGTCCGGAGTGCGGGACTCTGCCCGAGCGCCTCCGGAAATCGCTCCGCGGTCATGCGCCAGGCGGGACCCGCGCCCCGGACAACGGTGCGCAGCAGCGTTACGTCGATCCCCAAGACGAGTGGTGTTCCGACCATTCCCTCGCTGCCGACCAGTCTGACCTCCAGACCGGCGTGATCGATCGGTGGCGTTACCAGGGAAAAGAAGCAGCCGACGGGGAAGTAGACATGGCGGATCTGCTCGCCGGGCTCGTTGATCACCTCGTCGAGCACAAGCTCGACCGACTCGCATCTTTTCAACACCTGCCGATGCTCGTCATCCGACAGCGATGCGAGAAGCCGATTGTCGAGGGGAGCGGACTTCTTCTCGGGATGCACGTGCGGTTTCCTCATGGGCCGGGGTGGAACGGAAACACTCGGCAAGCGGAGCGCGTTGCCGGGGAAACCAGGGGCGAAGCTTGGTGCCCATGGGCTGGCCATGATCCCGGTTGGTCGCCGTAGCGCGGCCTGTGGGCTCCGTCAGCTTCTTAAGTTACGTCAAAAAACGCGTTGATTCAGTGCGCTACCAAACATAACGTGCCGATCCCCGCCCTTATGTGCGATGGCGTACAGACCGGCCGGGAGACGCCGTGTCATGGTGTTTTTCATCGTGCATCACCCTCTTCGACCCTGAGCAGAGGGGCGCCGTGGAATCCGGCCCGTTTCCGACGCTACCACGTCCCGAGGGCTTTTTAACCATCATGGGAGAATAGAAATGAATCTGATTAATTTGGTCGTCGTTTTGGTGGTCATCGGAGTGATCCTGTGGCTGATCAACAACTACATTCCGATGGATGGAACCATCAAGAAGATCCTGAATGTGGTGGTCGTCATCTTCGTGGTGCTTTGGCTGCTGTCTGCTTTCGGGCTCCTCGGCTCCATGTCCGGAATACGCATCGGGTAATCGTGCGAACGATAAACGCAGATTCATGTCGGGAAATAAGATGAACGCACTCAAGATTGTCGGTGTCGCGCTGATCATCGGCGGTGGCCTGGGATTGGCGTATGGCGGCTTCAGCTATACGAAGGAGACCACGCAGGCCCAACTGGGTCCGCTGGAATTGACGGTCCAGGACCGCGAGACGGTCAACATTCCGATCTGGGCCGGTGTGGCCTCGATCGTGGCCGGCGCAGCGCTATTGCTCGTGCCGAGAAACACTTGAGAGTCATCCGTCGGAAGGCATGAATCTCTGTCTCCTGTCCGGTGCAATGCAATTTCCGGAAAGCGTGTTTCCGGCCCTTTTACGTCGGCAAACGAGCCCTTTGACATGATCAACAGAAATTTGCAGTTCCTGACGGCGATGGTGTTGATGCTCGGCGGGGCTGCGGTGCAGTCTGCCGAACCGGTCCAGTCGGGCAACGGGGAGACGCCGATTTCCGGTGCTCGGGACACGCAGCTCGCGGAGGCGCCCACGGAGTATGGGATTCGGCCGGCCGAGACCCTTGGCTCGCCGGCGTCGCCGGAGGTCGTCACCCCGGGCCGGGAGTCGTCGGGGGAAGCGTCTTCGGAGATCAAAACCGCCGGCGACATTCGCTACGTATCGGGCGGCATCGGGGAGAGCGAACGCGCCGAGCTCGAAGCCTTGTCCAGTCAGTTCAACCTGCGCCTGCTCTTCGCGACGGAGGGCAGCGGCGAATATCTCTCTTCGGTTCAAGTGAACGTTCTGGATACGCAAGGCGCGCCGGTTCTGACCGCCGAATCGAAAGGCCCTTGGTTCCTCGCCCAACTGCCTGCGGGCGACTACAGTGTGGAGGTCACCCCGACCGGTGTACGCGGTCAGGACGAGACTCAGCGCAAGACCTTCAGTCTGGATGGTTCCGGCCAATCGCGCTTGGACTTCTACTGGAAGAAATAGGGGCGGTGAGATTGAGCACAGGACGGCGAGCGGGTACTTGAGTTCCCGCGCTTCGCCGGGTTGACGATCAACAACAGGAGCAAGAACCCATGCTGACCAAAGACGAATTTATTGCGGACATGAAGACGCGGATCGACGCCTGGAATGCTGAGATCGACGTGCTTCAGGAAAAGGCTCATGACATCAAGGAAGAGGCCAAGGTTAAATACGAGGAGCAGCTCGTGTCGTTACGCGCAGCGCGTGTGGAAGGCGAGAAACGGCTGGAGGAGATGCAGGCCGCTACGGAAAGCAACTGGGAGCAGCTCAAATTAGAAACGGAGCGGGCCTGGGATGCCTTCAAGGATTCCTTCAATACGTTTAAGTCGCACTATAAGTAAATATTGAGTCCATCGCGTTGCATGAGCTTGCTGAAGTGGGATGTGATGCGATGTTTTCAGTCAGCGACGGCTGGAGGCGACGAACGGCGCTTTGGGGTCATGGACAAGCGCACGCAGTCCGCCAACGCCGGCGCATGAAGTCGTTGTCGTTGTCGTGATCGACAACGACAACAACAACCACGACTCGATAGTGACCTTCGTCCGCAGAGGTTGGCGTCTTCGCGTCGAAGATCGGACATGTGTAGGAGAGTCATTTGGCGATTCGCGACACCCTGCTTCGATTCAGGAGATGGCTTCCCGCCAAGGGTTTGATCAAGGCGTCCGTCGGCGACGAGCCGCCGTTGCGCTCGGAGCTCTTCAGCGCGGTACAGATGGAAGAGCACGGCAAGCGCTTGGCCGATGCGCATGCCTTGATGCCCGGACACCCGCCGGACCGTCTGCTCGCGCGCCTGACCGAGAACGAAACCATCCTGATCGGTGTCTGCCGATTGCTCATGGCCGCCGTCACGGAGAACCGACGGATCGCGCCGGCCGGTGAATGGTTGCTCGACAACTTCTATCTGATCGAAGATCAGATCCGCACCGCCAAGCGACATCTCCCCAAGGGCTACAGCCGGCAACTGCCGCGCCTGCTCCAAGGACCCTCCGCCGGACTGCCGCGTGTCTATGACCTCGCACTGGAGATCATCGCCCACGGCGACGGTCGGGTCGACCCCGAGAACCTCAACCGTTTCGTCGCGGCCTATCAGGCCGTCACCACCCTGCGGCTGGGCGAATTGTGGGCCATCCCGATCATGCTGCGCCTGGCGCTGATCGAGAATCTGCGCCGGGTTGCGGTCCTCATCGCCGCCAGCCGGACCGACCAGAATCTGGCCGATGGCTGGGCCGATCGGATGATGGCGATGGTCGAGCAGGACCCCAAGAATCTGATCCTGGTGATCGCCGACATGGCGCGCTCGGAGCCGCCCCCGTCGAGCGCCTTTGTCGCGGAGTTGGCGCGGCGGCTACAGGGCCAGAGTTCCGCCCTGGCCCTGCCGCTGACCTGGATCGAGCAGCAGCTCGCC
>NZ_DATITZ010000357.1:0-10727 GCF_035467215.1 Thiocapsa sp.
GCCCCTACAGGCCGGCTGATTGCTTATCGGCAATCACCTGAACCCATCCCGAAAATCACTTGAACCGCGTCCAGTGCCGCGCTCATAGACTCATACCAAACCAAGCCCACAGCGCCACCCGACCATACTGCGCCGGACGCGGTTCAACGACTACTGCGCCTGAGCCCCCAGACAGGTCTTGGTCACCGTGTTGAAGTTGCCGCACATGACCGGCGGGGTCCAATCGGCGGTGAGATCCTTGGAGCCTTCGAGGAAGTCGGACCAGGCGTCGCCAGGGACCTCTTCCTCGGTCGACCAGACGACGGCGAACTGACCGTCTTCCTGGATCTCGCCGATCAGCACCGGTTTGGTGATGTGGTGGTTGGGCAGCATCTTGGCGGTCCCGCCCGTGAGGTTCTTGGTCTCCAGGCCGATGATGGCGGCCTGCACCGCATCAGGATCGGTCGTGCCGGCCTTCTCGACCGCCTGGACCCAGAGATCGAAGCCTATCTTATGCGCCTCCATCGGGTCGTTGGTCACACGCTTGTCGTTCTTGGTGAAGCCGTGCCACGTCTCGATAAAGGTCGCGTTGGCCGGGTCGTCGACGCTCATGAAATAGTTCCAAGCGGCGAGATGGCCGACCAGCGGCTTGGTGTCGATGCCCGAGAGCTCTTCCTCGCCGACCGAGAAGGCGATGACCGGGATGTCCTCGGCGGAGACGCCTTGGTTGCCCAGCTCTTTGTAGAAGGGCACGTTGGCGTCGCCGTTGATGGTCGATACCACGGCGGTCTTCTTACCCTCCGAGCCGAAGCGCTTGATATCGGAGACGATGGATTGCCAATCCGAATGACCGAAGGGCGTGTAGTTGATCATGATGTCTTCCTCGGCGACCCCGTTTTGCTTGAGGTAGGCTTCGAGGATCTTGTTTGTGGTGCGCGGATAAACATAGTCCGTGCCGGCGAGCACCCAGCGCTCCACACCCAGCTCGCTCTTCAGATAGTCGACGGCCGGGATCGCCTGCTGATTCGGCGCGGCACCCGTATAGAAGACGTTCTTGGAGGACTCCTCACCCTCGTACTGCACGGGATAGAAGAGCAACCCGTTGAGCTCCTCGAAGACCGGGAGCACGGATTTGCGCGACACCGAGGTCCAGCAGCCGAAGACAACCGCAACCTTGTCTTTGGTCAGCAGCTCGCGCGCCTTTTCGGCGAAGAGCGGCCAGTCAGAGGCGGGGTCGACCACGACGGCCTCGAGATTCTTGCCGAGCAGACCGCCCTTCTTGTTCTGCTCGTCCACCAGCATCAGGACCGTATCCTTCAGCGTCGTTTCGCTGATGGCCATGGTGCCCGAAAGCGAGTGCAGGACCCCGACCTTGATGGTGTCGTCCGCGGCCTGGGCCATAGATCCGGCGGTCAAACCAAGCACGAGGCCCGTGCCGAGCAAGACCGATTTGATCGGGTCGCGTCTAAGCATACATTCTGGCTCCTGTTCATCATGCGTCACATGGGTGGAAGCTTCTGGGACGAGGACGTCCGGCAGGACACTAAGCAGAAACCATGCCAATGCGCTCGGCTCATGTTTGGCGGCCCCGCGCCAGGTCGCAGGTCAGAGAGTGCACCGGATTCGTGCAAGCGGAGATTCAAATGGGGCGTTCGGGGAGGGTCGCCGCGCCAAGATCGAACATTCTGGATCTAGGTCGGGATCTGTACTATCGTCGGCCAGGTAAAACCCTATAAACAATATAAGGAGATGGAGAATGCACAAACTTCTGCTTGCAGCGGCTGCTATGATGCTTACGGGCAATGCGATCGCCGCGGAGATGGCCTCGCCGGACGAAGCCAAGGCCATGTCTCAGAAAGCACAGGCTGCCGTGAACGCGATGGGAAGCGAGCAGGCCTTTGCGGCCTTTGCCGCTGCGGACGGCGGCTTCCAGGATCGCGACCTCTATGTCTTCTGCATGGACATGGACGGCGTCATGCTGTCGCACGCGATCAAACCGGAGCTGGTCGGCAAGAATCTTCTGGATTTCGACAAGTACGGCGACACGCTCTTCAAGAACATGATCGCCGTTGCGAGCAGCACGGGCGAGGGTTGGGTCGACTATAACTGGCCCTATCCGGGCACGGAGGAGATTCGCGAGAAGACCAGCTATGTGATGACGAACGAACAGAGCTTCTTCTGCGGAGTCGGCGCCTACAAATAGCGCCCTTAAACCGCGTCTCCGATAAGGGTCGTGGATGCAGCAAACGTCGAGCTCACTCGAAAATGAGCATATCGCTCTGGATGCGGTTTAGACCCGAAGGCATGCCGCGCACGGCGGCATGCCGACGCTAGTCCGCGACGAAGCCGGACTGATCCGAAGCGACCTTGACGATCGTATCCTTGCCGCGCTCGTCGGCCTGCCGAAAGTATTCCACGAGCTCGCGCTCGCGAGCCGAGAGCGGATCCTTGTCGTCGAGACACAAGAGGTAGGTCGGGGTCACGGTACCGAGTGCGACCGCAAGTTCTTGGGCCTCCTCGAGACCCATGCGGCGAATCCCCTGCTCATAGTTGCTGATTCGTGATTTGGAGAGCGACTCGGTGCGACCCGAGAGCTCCGACAAGCTCAGCTTCTGATCTTGGCGCGCAGCGCGCAGGCGCTGCCCGATGCGTTTTGTGAGTTCCATAGTGTTGGGCTCTACTCACCTGATGTCAGTGGTACACGGTTAGTTTTAATTGTGCACGAATCCTGTTCGGGTCGAGCACATTCGCTGTGCGCACAAGGGCAAATGACTTGCCATGCCGCCCTCGAAAAGCCTTAGGTGCCATCCTCTGCGGCCGAGCGCAGGGTCATCATCCCAGATAAGCATCTTCCCATTCTTCGACATTGCCCACGGTTTGAGGTTGCGGTTCCACGATCCGGTCTGCAAACGCGCGATCAAGCGTCTTCATGAAGCACTTGGTCTGGGGCGACAGAAATTTCCCCCGCCTCTGTACGATACCGTAGCTGCGCTTCGGGAAATACTGAGATAGTGGAATTCTACTCAAGTTTTCGTCACCAGTCAGACAGACATCCGTCACGATCGAGATTCCCAGGCCCAATTCGACGTATTTCTTGATGACCTCCCAGCCGCCAGCCTCCAAGGTGACCCGGTAGGCGAGGTTGTGCTGCTTGAACACCAGATCGACCATCCGCCAGGTGCTCAGATGACGCGGCGGCAGGATAAGACCGTAGGGCGCAATCTCTTCGAGGGTCACCGACTCCCTACCCGCAAGCGGATGGTCCTTCGGCGTGATGAGCGTCGGCTGGTAGGTGACGAAGGGGCGGTAGGTGATATCGTCCGGCACATCCAGCATCGACCCAACGGCGAGATCGACCTCGTCCGCACGCAACATGGCCAGGCCGTCGCGGCCGGTCACGTTGTGCATCTTCAGCTCGATCCCCGGATACTGGTCCACGAAGGCACGCACCGGATCGGGAAGGATATAGAGGATGGTCGACTCACCGGCTGCGATGTTCAACACGCCGCGGTCGACGCGACCGCATTGCGTCGCGAAGGCCTCGTGGAGCTTGTCCATACCCTCGACCAGGGGCTCGGCCATCTGGAAGAGCAAATCCCCCTCGGGGGTTAGCTTGATCTTGGGGCCGCGCCGCTCGAACAAGATGGTGCTGAACTCGCGCTCCAGCGCCTGGATCTGCAAAGAGACGGTGGGTTGACTGAGAAAGATCTTCTCGGCTGCAGCGCTGACGCTGCCGGTGCGCGCAGCATGGCAAAAGGCGCGCAATTGTTTGAGTCGATTCTGCTTATAGTGAATTTGGGATCCTGAGCCCATTGGGATTCCGATCTTCAAATGGCGGTAAAACCTATACTATCTCAGCATGGCCATTGAAAGAAGCAATTATTTCAACTTGACGACCGACATCGTCAAGGCAGTCAATGCCTTGCATAAGGCACGACGCAGACATCAGCCGGATCGAGGACAAAACCGACCACCGGGCATCCGGGATGTGCGAGGAAGGCGGCCGCGGATCGCGGCCACTGCAGAGAGCGGGATGTCGTGCGGCAGAACAAGACCCGGCGCCCGAGCCACTCGCCTCGGGCCTCAGCCGGTCACCCTCCCGGTGGAGGCTCCGGTCGATCAACAGCGTTCCGAAGCCGTTCAAGCCTCGTCGAGCTGATTGAGGATGTTGCGTGCCACGCGCCGTTGATCGGCATCGCCCTCCTCCAGGACCTCGTAGAGCACGGTGCGCGCGGCGAACGTGCTGCCGAGATCGCGAAGTCGGTTCGCGCGTCGAATCTTTTCTTCGACCGAGTTGATCTCCGTAGCGCCACTGGGGATCTCGGTTTGCGTGGCCTGAGTGGCATTCGGCTCGGAGTGCCGCGGCGCATCCAGGATTTCGTCGGCCTCGATCAGATCCAGCTCGGCCTCCATCTCCGACTCGCTCAGGGGCTGCCAGCGACCCGGGTCGTCGAAGTGCGGATCGAGATCGCGTCCGACCTCGCGCGTCTCGGGCCGAGGCGTCACTCGGCCCATGGTCGATCCGCCGACCGGACCATTCGGGGCGGAGGGCGCGCGCGAAGGCGCGCTGCCCGAGACGTCGGGATCCGGGTCTTCGTCGGTATCGTTTGCACGCTTGCGCACCAGGACCTTCGAGAAGACGATCCCCAGCTCGAACAACAACCACATGGGCACGGCCAGCAGGGTCTGGGAGATGACGTCGGGCGGCGTCAGCAGCATCCCCACGACGAAGGCACCGACGATCACGTAGGGCCGCTTGGAGGCGAGGGCTGCCGGCGTCGTGATCCCTGCAGCCACCAGCAGGATCGTGGCGATCGGGATCTCGAAGGCGATTCCGAAGGCGAAGAAGAGTGCCAGCACGAAGTCGAGATAGGCCGAGATGTCCGTCATCATCGCCACGCCGTCCGGCGTGGACGCCGACAGGAAGGCGAAGATCAGCGGGAACACGACGAAATAGGCGAACGCCACCCCGACGTAGAACAGGATGATGCTCGAGATCAGCAGCGGGGTTGCCAGACGCTTCTCGTGCTTGTAGAGCCCAGGCGCGACGAACCCCCAAAACTGGTAGAGCAGGAAAGGCATCGAGAGGAAAACCGCAGCGATCAGGGCCAACTTGAAGGGCGTCAAGAAAGGCGCGGCGACCTGTGTCGCGATCATTGTATTGCCTTCGGGCAACTGCGCCATCAAGGGCGCCGCGACGAAGGTGTAGATCTCGTTGGCGAACGGGAAGAGCGCCAGGAACACCACGAAGATCGCGATCGACATGCGGATCAGACGATCGCGCAGCTCGATCAAATGGAAGACGAAAGGCTGTTCGGCACCCGGATCGTCGGGCTGCATCGCGGGGGACATGGGTGATGTTCTCGTCGCTGGTTGGATGGCGGCTCGGCGAGCTGATCGAGCGAGCGATTCGTCGGCTTGCGCGACGGGCGTGGATCGGGTCGCCGGATCGGCGCGGTCAGCTCGCTGAGGTGTCTCGCTCGGTCGTCCGGGCGGCCGAGGTCGACTCGTCGGGCGCGGCGGGTGGATCGCCCCGTGCCGGTAAGCGCGCGGCATCGGCTTCGGAGGTGGACTTCGCGGTACGCTTCGCCGGCTCTTCGAGGATGCTCTCGAGCGGGCGGCTGCGCGCCTGCTTGTCGAGAATCTCTTTGAGCTCGTCGGCCTTGAGCTCGCGCCGAATCTCGTCCTGCACCGAGGCGAGCGTGCGGCGCGCACGCCCAAGCCAAAGCCCTGCGATCCGCGCGACCTTCGGCAAGCGCTCGGGTCCGATGACGACGAGGGCCACCACGCCGATCACGACAAGCTCCCAGAAACCCATGTCGAACATGGCAACCTCGCGTGACCGCCTCGCTCAGGGAAAGACCTTAGGCGGATTTATCCGATGACTTCGCCGGCTCATGCTTGACCGGCTCGCCGTCGGCGACACGCTTCTCGGCGGTCTGCTCGACCCGCTTCGCTTCCGCTTCTTCCTCGGCCTTCTCGCTATCGGACATGGCGCTGCGGAAGCCCTTGACCGCATTACCGAGGTCGGAGCCGATGCCCTTGAGCCGTTTGGTCCCGAACAACAGCAGCACGATGACCAGGATGATCAGAAGCTGCCAGATACTGATGCCACCAGCGCCCATGTTTTCCTCCGTACCGTCGCGATGCGACGGTCGACTCGGTTCAGTGGAGAGGCCGACGAAACAGTCCGTCGACTGGATTTTCGATGTCTTCGGCACCCTTGTCCCAAGGGATCCGAAGCGCCTGGATCATACCGCAATCCCAATCGACGCGGTTAGTCCCTCGGAGAGGCGAGGCCGGCGATCCGATGCGGGGATCAGGACCCGCGACCGGCCTTTTCGTCCAACCCCGAAAGGCCGAAACGACGGTCCAGCTCCGCCAAAACGTCGCCGGGACCGAGACCCTGCTGCGCAAGCAGAACCAGGGTGTGGAACCAAAGATCCGCAACCTCGTGCACGATCTTCTCGGGGACCCCGTCCTTGGCCGCCATTACGGTTTCGGTCGCTTCCTCGCCGATCTTCTTGAGGATGGCGTCGAGACCTTTGGAATAAAGGCCTGCAACATAAGAGCTACCCGGATCCGCCCCTTTGCGCGACTCGAGAACATCCGACAACCGCTCGAGCAAGTCATTCATGATCGATCACGCCTTACCGTAAATCGCCTGTGGATCCTTCAGGACAGGCGCAACCTCGACCCAACGCCCCTGCACATCGAGCTCGCGAAAAAAGCAGTTGTGACGCCCCGTATGGCAGGCGATCCCGCCCTTCTGCTCGACATCGAGGAGCACGACGTCGGCGTCGCAGTCGATCCGAATGGCGTGCACCACCTGCTGATGGCCCGACTCCTCGCCCTTGTGCCAGAGCCGCCCGCGCGAACGCGACCAATAGACTGCGTGCCCGGTCTCGCGCGTCAACCTCAGTGACTCGGGGTTCATCCAAGCCATCATCAGAATGGTCCCGGTCCCGTGCTCCTGCGCGATCGCCGGAACCAACCCCTGGGCGTCCCACTTGATGGCGTCGAGCCAATCTTCAGACATCGTCGATCTCCTCGCGGCGCACGCGGTGTCGACGACACCCGGCTGCGCGCGTGTGCAATTGGCCCCGGCTCAACGCGGGCTCAGGCTGTCCGCGAGACGCTGCCCCTCGGCGAAGTCGAGCGTCCCTTCATAGATGGCACGCCCCGTAATGGCCCCGATGATGCCGCAACTCGCCACCTCGGCCAGCGCACGCACGTCGTCGATGACGGTGATACCGCCCGATGCGATCACCGGGATGCGGATCGCCCCGGCCAACGCCCGGGTCGCTTCCACGTTGGGCCCGTTCATCATGCCGTCGCGGCCGATATCGGTGTAGATGATGGCCGCGACACCGGCGTCCTCGAACCGCTTCGCCAGATCCTCGGCCTGATGCTCGGTGACCTGCGCCCAGCCCTCGATGGCGACCTGCCCGTCTTTCGCATCGAGTCCGACCATGATCTGGCCCGGAAACGAGCGACAGGCCCGCTCGACGAAGACCGGCTCCTTCACCGCCTGGGTCCCGATGATGCAGTAGGTCACCCCGGCGCTGAGATAGGCCGCGATGGTGGCCTCGTCGCGGATGCCCCCGCCGACCTGGATCGGCAGCTCGGGAAAGGCCTCGGCGATGGCGCGAATGGCCTCGCCGTTGACCGGCATGCCGGCAAAGGCGCCGTTGAGGTCGACCAAATGCAGTCGGCGCGCACCCTCGCCGACCCAACGTGCGGCGGTGTCGACCGGGTCGTCGGAGAAGACCGTCGCCTCCTCCATCCGGCCTTGACGCAGGCGCACACAGCGGCCGTCCTTCAAATCGATTGCGGGAATCAGCAACATGGATCGGTCACTCGCTGTCGGATGTCGGATGGGCGCCTCCCTGCCTCGAGCTCGGACAATGGCGACGACTTGGATCGAGCTTCAAAGCGAACCCTTGGTGGACGGAGTGATCCCGGCCATCCGCGGATCCGGCTCCACGGCCATGCGCAGGGCACGTCCGAACGCCTTGAAGACGGTCTCGGCCTGGTGGTGCGCGTTGGCGCCGCGCAGATTGTCGATGTGCAGCGTGAGGGCCGCATGGTTCACAAGACCTTGGAAGAATTCACGGAAGAGGTCGACATCGAAACCGCCGATCATCGCGCGGGTGAAATCGACGTTGAACTCCAGCCCGGGTCGACCGGACAGATCGACCACGACACGCGACAGGGCCTCGTCCAGCGGGACATAGGCGTGCCCGTAGCGACGCAGGCCCTTCTTGTCCCCGAGTGCCTGCGCCAGCGCCTGGCCAAGCGTGATGCCGATGTCTTCGACCGTGTGGTGGGCGTCGATATGCAGATCGCCCTCGGCCTGGATGTCGAGATCGATCAGACCGTGTCGCGCGACCTGATCGATCATGTGGTCCAGAAAAGGCAAGCCCGTGTTCAGATCCGAGCGCCCGGACCCCTCAAGGTCCAGTACGACCCGGATCCGGGTCTCCAGGGTGTTGCGCTCGACCCGGGCCTTACGATGAGTGCTGTCGAGGGTCATGTTGAAGCAGTGTCGTTGGCTCGCAAAGCCGCATTAAACCATAGCCTATCCGGACGACATAAGGGCGGCGGCCGCGAACACCGAGAAACGCCGACGCAAACCGTTCCGACGAGACAGACATTAAACCGCGCCCAGCGCTAAATGCGATGTTTGCGGATGGGATCGGCCCCGGCAGGCTTGACGAGCGCCGGAGCCGGCGCGCTTTGAGATACTGAAAATATTATTTTAAACGGCGTCCCCGCCAAGGGCCGTGGATGCACCAAACATCGAACTCACTCGAAAGTCAGCTTCTCGCGATGAGACGCGGTTTGGCTCGACATCCCGCGCAGCAGCTCGCGCACGAATCCGGGCCCGCGATAGATGAGGCCACTGTAGATCTGCACGAGATCCGCCCCGGCCGCGAGTTTGGCTGCCGCGCCCGCGGGGTCCATGACACCCCCGACACCGACGAGCACCGGACCCGGACCCACGGCCTGCCGGACCAAACCCAGCAGGACGGTGCTCCGCTCCAGGATCGGTCGACCCGAAAGACCGCCACTCATCCCCTCGGTGCTGCTGCGCAGCCCTTCGAAGCGAATGCTGGTGTTGGTCAGGATCAGGCCGGCACAGCCCGCATCCAATGCCGCGCGGGCGCAGTCGATCGCGTCCTCGTCGGCGAGGTCCGGCGCGAGCTTGACCAGCAGAGGCTTGGGCCGGGCGAGTCGCTGATTGGGCCCCTGGATCGCCTCGATGATACGAGCCACCTCCTCGACCCGCTGCAGATCTCGCAGGCCGGGCGTGTTCGGACTTGAAATATTCACGACCACATAATCCGCGAAGTGGCCCACCCGCTCGAAGCTTCGACGGTAGTCGTCCGCCGCCTCCTCCGCGGGCGTGACCTTGGACTTGCCCAGATTGACCCCGAGGGGGACTTGAAGGACACCGCGCTCGCGCAGGCGCCCCAGCCGGATCGCCGCCGCATCCGCGCCCGCGTTGTTGAAACCCATCCGGTTGATCAGCGCCTCGTCCGCCGGCAGACGAAAGAGGCGTGGCTTCGGGTTGCCGGGCTGCGCCAGCGCCGTGATGGTCCCGACCTCGATGAAACCGAAGCCCAGCGCCTGCCAGGCGGGCACGGCGACGGCATCCTTGTCCAGACCCGCCGCGAGACCGATCGGGTTGTGGAAGTGCAGGCCCATCGCGTCGACGGCCAATCCTCGCCTGCGCGCAATGTCGCCCGCCTCGAGGCGGCCACCGAAGAAGGTCGACCACCGCTTGAGCAGGCCAAGCGTAAGCTCGTGCGCATACTCGGGGTCCAGCCGAAACAGTAGAGGCCGAGCGCGACGCCATAGACCGAGTAGTTGGCTATCGATTTCTTTCATCTTGCGATTGCACTCCACTCCATCTCGGCCGAACCGGGCGTTAAACGGTGCAGTTCGCCCGTATCAGCTCGGACAAAATACGCATCCAGCCCTCCAGACTGGGCTGCTCGATCCAGTCCAGACGCATCCAACTTAACCTCCCAATCGGCTCGTGGTCCAATCCGAGGAAAGAGCCGAGGCCAGAGTCCACGCCGATCATCGATGCGACCGAAACCAAGAACTTGCCTTACTCCGCCATTTTCGGACACCCCAACCAAGATTGCCCCGGCGCGGTCGCCCTCTTCAAGCAACACCCACCCGCGGAGTACACGGCCGTCATCGAGCTGCTCCACATCCGTGATCGCGCCGCGAACGCTCGTCCGACTCTGGGGAAGACCTGGCTGCACTTTGGGCTCGGTTAGATGCGCTCGGTCCGCCTCCTGGGCGCGTACGAGCATCGCATCCACATTGTCTGTCCGAGATGCCAGACACTCGGAATCCAGATGCTGTACGCGATAAACATAACAAACCTTCCCATGAGCAAGGCTTGCATTGAAGGTGGCAAGAGCCTGCCAGAATTCCGGATTTGCCGGACTCGCGACCAACAGCAGACCGAACACTAATGCGATACCCGCTGGAATTGCTCGTATCTTGGACCGCCGCTCCAACAATGCCGAAAGCAACACCAGACCCGAACACCACATATAAAGTGAGTGCGACATATAGTCCGTACGCATCGCGTGATCGGGCGACATGCTCAGGCGACCAATCGTTGCAAGAGCGGCTTGCGAGAGGGACCACAAGCCCAACACGACCCAGGAAACCAAAGCGATGGAGTCCGTGCCTCGTAACCACCGGATCAAAATAATCACCGC
>NZ_DATITZ010000358.1:0-22707 GCF_035467215.1 Thiocapsa sp.
TGGCGGCTGCGCTGACCGATCTGGGTGCCCGCGTGGTCCTGGTCAGCGGCCCGAGCGCCTTGGCGCCGCCCGTCGTCGCCGAGCTGGTCAGGGTCGAGACGGCCCTGGAGATGCATGCCGCCGTGACGGCGCGCAGCCGCGACTGCGACATCTTCGTCGCCACCGCGGCGGTGGCGGACTACCGGCCCGCCGAGCCTGCGGACAGCAAGATCAAGAAGTCCGCCGAGGCGCTGGAGATCCGGCTGGTGCGCAACCCGGATATCCTGGCCGAGGTTGCGGCCCAGCCGAAGCCGCCCTTTACCTTGGGCTTCGCGGCCGAGACGAATGATGTCGAGCAGTACGCCCGCGGCAAGCTCAAGGACAAGCGGCTGGACATGATCGCGGCGAATCAGGTCGGGGGCGACTCGGGCGGCTTCGAGCGCGACGAGAATGCACTCTTGGTGCTCTGGAACGGGGGGCAGCGCGCGCTGCCCATGATGTCTAAGGTCGAGCTCGCGCGCGAGCTGGCCATGCTCCTCGCGGAACGCTATGCCGAACGCCATGCTGCACCCTCTTGAGGTCAAGATCCTGGACCCGCGCCTGGGCCGCGATTTTCCCTTGCCGGCCTATGCTACCGAAGGCTCGGCCGGGCTCGATCTGCGTGCCATGCTCCAAGCCCCGCTCGACCTTGCGCCCGGCGCGGCCGAGCTGCTTCCGACCGGCATGGCCGTCCACATTGCCGAGCGCAACGTCGCGGGTCTCATCCTGCCGCGCTCGGGTCTCGGCCATCGCCACGGCATCGTGCTCGGCAATCTGGTCGGGCTGATCGACTCGGACTATCAGGGACCGCTCATGGTCTCCTGCTGGAACCGCGGGACGGCGCCCTTCCGGATCGAGATCGGCGAGCGGATCGCCCAGCTCGTATTGGTTCCGGTCCTGCAGGCCGAGTTGAGGATCGTCGATGACTTCGACGCGTCCGCGCGCGGCAGCGGCGGTTTCGGACACACGGGCCAGCACTGACGCGCCGTTGCCCATGGCCGAGGTCACAGAAGCTCCGCCGCCCGAGATCTTCCGCGCCTACGACATCCGCGGCATCCTCGACCACCAGCTGACACCCGAGATCATGCAGGTGATCGGCCGCGCCATCGGGAGCGAGGCGACGGCGCGCGGCGATCGCACGGTCATGGTCGGACGTGACTGCCGCCCATCCAGTCCAACCTTGGCCGGAGCCCTGATCGCCGGGATCCGCGCCGCCGGGGTCGATGTCGTCGATCTCGGCATCGCCCCGACGCCCCTGGTCTATTTCGCCTGCTGCGAGGCCGGTCCCCTCGCCGGGGCGATCGTCACCGCCAGCCACAACCCGCCCGATTACAACGGGGTCAAGGTCGTCTTCGGCGGCGTGAGCGCGGATGCGGCGACGATTCGGGACCTGCGGCGACGCATCCTGGAGGGCGACCTGACCAACGGGGCCGGTGGTCTTGTGGAGCGCGATATCTCCCAGCGCTACCGCGAGCGCATCGTCCGCGACATCCGCCTCGCCCGGCCCATGCGGGTTGTGCTGGACTGCGGCAACGCCACCGTTTCGGCGCTCGCGCCGGCCGTTTTTCGCGCGCTCGGTTGCGAGGTGATCGTGCTCGACTGCGACCCGGCCGCCGGGATGGGCGAGCGGGTTCCGGACCCGGCCCGCCCCGAGTGTCTCCGGGCACTCTCGGAGCGGGTGGTCGAGGAGGGGGCCGATCTGGGTCTCGGCTTCGACGGCGACGGCGATCGCTTGGGCGTGATCGATGCGGCGGGCGGCTTCATCGCGGCCGACCGGGTCCTCATGTGTCTCGCCGTCGACGTCCTGGCCCGGCATCCGGGGAGCGAGGTTGTCTTCGACGTCAAATGCACCGGGCATCTCGCCGAGGTGATCCGTCGCGCGGGCGGTCGCCCGGTGCCGTGGCGCTCGGGTCACGCACCGCTGAAGGCCCGACTGCGCGTATCCGACGCGCAGCTTGCCGGCGAGCTCAGCGGGCACATCATGCTCAAGGAGCGCTGGCTCGGCTTCGACGACGCACTCTATGCCGGGGCTCGGCTCCTGGAGGTCCTGTCGCGCGATGCGCGCCCGACGGACGCGATCTTCCGCGCCTTTCCCGGCGGCCTCGCTACACCCGAGCTGCCCTTGCCGTTGCCCGAGGGCGATGCCGAGCGGATCATGGCGCGGGTGATTCTGCTGGCCGATCGCATCGAGGATTTGACGGTGCAGACCATCGATGGTCTGCGGCTCGACGGTCCGGCCGCCTGGGGCCTGGTGCGCGCCTCGAACACCTTGCCCAAGCTGATCTTTCGCTTCGAAGGCGACGACCCGGCTGCGCTTCGGGCGATGCAGGAGCGGTTTCGTCTGCTCATGGCCGAGGCCGCGCCCGGGCTCGCGCTGCCCTTCTGACCTAATCCGACCCATTCCAACCCGAGCAACACCAAGCCATGTCCATCCTCAACGAACGTGCCCACACCATCGCCCATGTCCTGATCGAGGCGCTGCCTTATATCCGGCGCTTCCGCGGGAAGACCATCGTGATCAAATACGGCGGCAACGCCATGGTGGACGAGACCCTGAAGCAGGGCTTCGCGCGCGATGTCGTCCTCATGAAGATGGTCGGGATCAACCCGGTGATCGTCCACGGCGGCGGGCCGCAGATCGGTTCTCTCCTCAAACGTCTCGGCAAGGTCAGCGAGTTCGTGCAGGGGATGCGGGTCACGGATGCCGAGACCATGGACGTGGTCGAGATGGTCCTCGGCGGACTGGTGAACAAAGAGATCGTCAACTTCATCAATCGGCACGGAGGCTCGGCGGTCGGTTTGACCGGCAAGGACGGCGACTTGATCCGGGCACGCAAACTTCTTCTGAGACGCGATGCTCCCGAGCTGACCGAGCCCGAGATCATCGATATCGGTCATGTCGGCGAGGTCGAGAGCGTGGATGCCGCCGTCGTTCACATGCTGGTCAAAGGCGATTTCATCCCGGTCATCGCGCCGATCGGGGTCGGCGAAGACGGTCGCTCCTATAATATCAATGCCGATCTGGTCGCGGGCAAGATCGCCGAGGTGCTGAAGGCCGAGAAGCTCCTGCTCCTGACCAATACGACCGGTCTGCTCGATGCCGAAGGCAACCTGATCGCCGAGTTGGATGTCGGCCGAGTCCACGCCCTGATCAAAGATGGCGTGATCGCGGGCGGTATGCTGCCGAAGGTGCAGTGCGCACTCGATGCGGTGCACGGCGGTGTGAAGTCCGCGCACATCATCGACGGGCGGGTGGAGCATGCGGTCATGCTGGATCTCTTTACGGACGAAGGCGTCGGGACCCTCATCCGCAGCCGCTGAGCGGGGAAACGCCTAGACCCCGTAGCGAGCCCGATAAGCGCGCACGGCCTCGGCGAAGGTGTCGAGCTGCGGCTCTTCTTCGAGGTAGACGATCAGGTCGTTCAGGCTGACGATGCTGTAGACCGGGATGCCGAAGGTCGCGGTGACCTCGGCGACGGCCGAGCGTCCGTCCTGGCCTTGCTCCTGCCGATCAAGTGCGATCACCACGCCCGCCGGCTCGGCCCCGGCATCGCGGATGATCTGTACCGATTCACGCACCGAGGTGCCCGCGGTGATGACGTCGTCGATGATGAGGATACGCCCGGCCAAAGGACTGCCGACGATCAGACCGCCCTCGCCGTGATCTTTGACCTCCTTGCGATTGAAGGCGTAGGCCGTGTCGCGGCCGGATTGCGCGGCGAGCGCTATGCTGGTCGCCGCCGCCAGCGGGATGCCCTTGTAGGCCGGCCCGAAGAGCACGTCGAAGGCCGGGGCGGCATCCAGGATGCAGCGGGCGTAGGCGCTCCCGAGCCGGGATAGGCGCTCGCCCGTGTTGAAGAGCCCGGCGTTGAAGAAGTAGGGACTCTGGCGTCCGGACTTGAGCGTGAAGTCGCCGAAGCGCAATGCGCCGATCTCGGCGGCGAAGGCCAGGAATTCGTGTTGGTAATCTTTCATACGGGGTTCCTTTCGAACCGGTGAGCTGATTGCTGAAAACCGACCGCTAACTGCTCTCTATCGGACGAGGCACCGCGCATGATGACGACCCCGTTTGGAATCTACCTCACCGCCTTTCTGGTCGGCCTGCTGGGCGGAGTCCATTGTCTGTCCATGTGCGGCGGCCTGGTGGGCTCTTTGACTTTGGGTCTGGATCCGCGGATCCGTCGCGACCCCTGGCTGATGCTGCCCTATCAGGTGACCTACAACCTGGCGCGCATCGCCGGCTACGCCACCGCGGGTGCGCTGTTCGGCGGACTCGGCGCCCTGCTGCTTCAGCTCGACGCCTTTCAGGTCATGCAGCGTGTTCTTTACGGCTTCGCCGGGGTCGTGATGATCCTGCTCGGGCTCTATCTCGGCGGCTGGTGGCGTCTGATCGCCGTGGTCGAGCGCGCGGGAGCCGTGCTTTGGAGGCGTCTTGAACCACTGGGTCGACGCGTCCTGCCGGTCCGCAATCCCATGCAGGCTGCGGCACTGGGCTACCTCTGGGCCTGGATCCCCTGCGGTCTCGTCTACAGCGTCCTCATCACGGCGGTTGCCACCGGAAGCGTCCTGGACGGGGCGCTCGTCATGCTGGCCTTCGGCGCCGGAACGCTCCCGAACCTGCTCGGCATCGGCCTGCTGGCGGGCGCCGCGGCACGGATCTCCGAGCGCGCATGGGTCAAGCAAGTCGCCGGGCTTCTGGTCATCGGCTTCGGCCTCTACGCCCTCTGGCAGCTCCGTTAAATCGCGCTCTTCAGTGATATCCCCCGTTATCAGATGGATCGGGGTCGTGCGCACCGGGAACGCCGGAGCTAGCGCGATTTAAGTATTTAAAAAATTTATTATCTTAAACCGCGTCAGCTGAAAGGTCTGTTGGCGGCCACATGCGTTCGACTCAAGCTGAACCTCGCCTGTTGCAAGAAGACGCGGTTTAATCGGTGAAGAACTGCTGCTGCAGCTCGATCGCCGTGGGTTGGCCACCGGGCGGGGTCACCTGGATCTGGAAATCTACGATCTGGAGATCTGCAATCGGAAACTGGCCGACATAGGACACGCCATCCCCGACGCGGATCTCGCGCATGGGGATCATGCCCGCGGGGCCGTCGCCGGTGCGTGCGGTGGCCTCGACCTGCGCCGGTACGTTTTCACGCGTCCCGTCCGGGTGCGGCTTGACGACCGAGACAGTCAGCACGCCGTTGAGCTTGCTGCGCTGGATCCGGTAGAGATTCGCGATCTCGGGGTTGAGCGTCTCGGCCGTCATGGCGTTGGCGTAGATGCTGTAGTCGCCTGCCGTGATCGGGCCTTCGGCCCAAGCACTTTGGGCGGCGAGCAAACCGGCGGCAATCACAATTCCAAGGGACCGTTCAATGATCATGGTAAACCTCGTTCGGCGGATAAGATGAACCGCGTCCGTTGCGAGATGCGTTCTCGACACGTGGGCTCGGACGCACATGAATCAACGACCGTTCCAGTAGACGCGGTTCAGAAGTTGAGAAAAATCTCTAAACCACGCCAGCGCCGCGGCGACAGATTTGCTGCAGCACCGAGCATCCGGTGCGACAAGGCATGTCACTACGAGCGCGGTTCAACCGGGATCGGGAAGCTCCGCGGCGCCTGAATCCGCAGACGCTTGTGTCGCGACTGCTCGCCGCCGATGACGGACACCTTGGACGGCGCGACGCCGAAGGCATCGGCGATGAATTTCCGCAGCGCCAGATTGCCCTTGCCCTCGACCGGGGGTGCCTTGATGGCGACCCGATAGTGATCGACCTCCGGCCCGATGAAGGCGTCCTTGGGTGCGCGCGGCTTTACGCGCAGCGTCAGCTCCAAGTCCTCGCCGTCCCATCGATACCAGAACACGGCATCCAAGCTGCTTGCCGGCGCCGTGCTCGAGCGCGGCTTCAGAACGGGCTGCCGACCAGCCACTTCAGCGGCGGGATCAGCAGCATCTCGAGCAGAATCAAACCGATGATCACCGCCATGGGCGAGAGGTCGATCCCGCCGATGGGCTGAATCATCCGCTGCGCCGGGCGCATGATCGGATCCGTGAGGCGTGTCAGCAGTGCGACAGCCGGGTTGTAAGGATCCGGATTGACCCAGCTCAGGATGACCCGAATCAGGATCCCGAACAAAAAGATGTTGATGAAGAGCTCGACGACCGCGGGTACGGCCCACCCGAAGGCGCCGAACCAAGGTGCGTTCAGCCCCAGCACCGCCACGAGCAGCCCCAGCTCGACGGACTTGAGCAGCCAGGCCAGCACCAAGGCGGCCAGATCCATGCCCGCATAGCCGGGAATCACCTGACGCAGAGGGCGCAGCACGGGCGAGGTCAGCTTGACCACGAACTGCGAGATCGGGTTGTAGAAATCGGCCCGCGCCCATTGCAGCAGGAAGCGGATCGCCACCAGGGTGATATAGAGCCCGAACAGGGTCTGGATCAGGAAGACGGCCGGGTTGGTCAGATAGGACGCGCTCATGCTTGCTCCGATAGGCTCCGTGAGATCTCGACCGCACGATCATGTGCGGCGTGCGCGGCGCGCTTCATCAGTGCGTGCAGATCGGCCTTGAGCAGGTGCTCGAGCGCACGTTCGGTCGTGCCGCCGGGCGAGGTGACACGCTCGCGCAGCTGTCCGGGCGTATCCTCGCTCTCCACCGCCATCTTGGCCGCGCCCAGTGCGGTCTGGATGGTCAGGAGCCGGGCGGTCTCGGCGTCCAGCCCGAGCGAGATGCCGGCCTCCTCCAGCGCCTCCATGAAGAGGAAAAAGTAGGCCGGACCGCTCCCCGAGAGTGCGGTCACCGCGTCGATCTGGGCCTCGGTCTCGACCCAGCGGGTCAGGCCGACGGCGCGCAGAATGGTCTCGGCACGGTTACGGCCCTCCTCGCCGACCTCCGGATTGGCATGCAGCCCGATGGCGCCCGTCTGCACCATCGCGGGTGTGTTGGGCATGGCCCGCACGATCGCCAGGGTGCCCCCGAGCCAGCGCTGAATCGCCTGCTCGGGGACGCCTGCCATGATGGAGAGCACGAGCGGGGCACGTGCCGACGCGGCATCGGCGATCTCGGAGCAGACCTGCGCTGCGAGCTGCGGTTTGACGCAGAGCACCAGTGTATCGGCCTCGGCCAGTGCCTCCCGATTGTCGTCGAAGACCCGCACCCCGTAGCGGGTTTGCAGCATCTCGCGACGATCCGGGTTGGGGTCGGCCACCTGGAGCGAGTCCGGCGCATAGCCGTCGGCAACGAGGCCGGCGATCAGGCTGGTGGCCATGTTGCCGCCACCGATAAAGGCAATCCTGGTTGTCGTCATGTCGAGCCCTACAAGAGATCGGAGGTTAAACCGCGCCCGGTGCGGTATGCGTCGTTTCTTGGATTCGCTTGGCCGCGCCGGCTCCGATCATTGTCGGAGTCGGCGCGGTTTAAGGTATTAAAAAATAAACGATTCTAAACCGCGTCCACGCTAAGGGCCGTGGATGCACCAAACGTCGAACGCACGCGAAAGTAATCATCTCGCTCTGGACGCGGTTTAGCCGGCATTATACGGCCGCGGCCCGAAGACTGCCGTCCCCACCCGAACCAGGGTTGCGCCTTCGAGGATCGCCGCCTCCAGGTCGTCGGACATGCCCATCGACAGACAGTCGAGCGGGCGGCTCGGGGTGGCCAGCCGATCGCGCAGGAGACGCAGGGCGCGAAAGGGCGCGCGCTGAGCCTCTTCGTCTTCGGCGGGTGCCGGGAGCGTCATGAGTCCGCGAACATCCAAGCCGGGCAGGGCCTCGCAGGCGGCAATCAGGGCCGCGACCGCGTCCGGCTCCACACCGCCTTTGGATACCTCGTCGCTGACGTTGACCTGGATGCAGACCTTGAGCGGGGGCAGGCCGCTCGGACGTTGCTCGCTCAGGCGACGGGCGTGGACCGGATCTGACAGACCGTGGACCCAACCGAAGTGGGCCGCGATCTGGCGGGTCTTGTTGGCCTGGATCCGGCCGATGAAGTGCCACTCGATATCCGTCAGATCGGCGAGCAGTGCGATCTTTTCGATCGCCTCCTGGACATAGCTCTCGCCGAATGCCCGTTGACCGGCCGTATAGGCCGCATGGACGGACTCGGCGCCGTGGGTCTTGCTCACGGCGAGCAGCGCGACGCTGTCAGGCGGGCGCTGCGCGCGCTCGGCCGCCGCGCGGATGCGGTCCTGCACCTCGCCCAGACGTGTCTGGATGCCGTCGTCGCCGATCGCCCCGAGCGTTTCCATCGTCCGGTCCCGTCAGAGGTCGGCGCCCGCCGACTCCAACAGGGCCTGCAGCGCACGCAGGGCCTGACCCCGGTGGCTCAGGCGGTTCTTGGTCTCCGGGTCCAGCTCCGCGGAGCTGCACCCGTGCGTCGGCACCCAGAAGATCGGGTCATACCCGAAGCCGTGCTCCCCGCGCGGGGCGGTCAGGATCGAGCCCTCCCAGGTGCCCTGGCAGATGAGCGGTGTCGGGTCGGCAGGATGGCGCAGATAGACCAGAACACACTGGAATCGCGCGGTGCGTTTGGACTCTTCCACCCCCTCCAAGTCGGCCAGCAGCTTTTGCAGATTGGCCGTATCGGATGCCCCGGGACCGGCGTAGCGCGCGGAATAGATGCCGGGCGCACCGGCGAGTGCGTCCACTTCCAGGCCGGAATCGTCGGCAAGGGCCGGAAGATCGCTGTAGCGTGCGGCGTGGCGTGCCTTGAGGATGGCGTTCTCCACGAAGGTCAGCCCGGTCTCGGCGACCTCCGGCACGGCAAAATCGCCTTGAGGAACCGCCTTGATGCGGGCGCTCAGCAGCAGTTGGTTGATCTCTCGGGCCTTTCCGGGGTTGTTGCTGGCGAGGACGAGGGCCTCGCCGGCGTGCGGGATACTCATGCCTTTCTCCTTGTCTGCTGATCGGGTGCGAGCACCCCTGTCATGCGCCTTCCAGTGCGGCGCGCTGAGCGGTCTGGATCTCGCGAATACCGGCGGCCCCGATCGCGATGAGTGCGTCGAGCTCGGCGCGGCTGAAGGGCACGCCCTCGGCGGTCCCCTGCACCTCGACAAAGCGGCCTTCGCCGTCCATCACCAGATTCATGTCGGTCTCTGCCGTCGCGTCCTCGGCGTAATCCAGGTCGAGAACGGCCACACCCTGCACGATGCCGACGGAGACGGCGGCGATCTGCGTGTGCAACGGATCGGTCGTGATCTCTCCGCGCGCCAGAAGCCCGTCGATCGCGTCGCGCAAGGCGACCCAGGCGCCGGTGATGGAGGCTGTGCGGGTCCCCCCGTCGGCTTGCAGGACATCGCAGTCGAGCGTGATCGAGCGCTCGCCGAGTGCGTTTAGATCCATCGCCGCGCGCAGCGACCGACCGATCAGGCGCTGGATCTCGAGCGTGCGGCCGCCCTGTTTGCCTCGAGCCGCCTCGCGCGGACTGCGCGTATCGGTCGCGCGCGGGAGCATCCCGTATTCGGCGGTCACCCAGCCCTTGCCCTGACCCTTCAGGAAGGGCGGAACCTGCGACTCGACGCTCGCCGTGCAGAGCACGCGCGTCTCGCCGAACTCGACCAATACGGAGCCTTCCGCGTGGCGGGTGAAGCCGCGGGTCAGGCGAATCGGGCGCAGCTCGTCGGGGCGGCGTCCGGAGGGTCGCACAGAGGCGTTTGCAGAGGTGTCTGTCATAGCGATGCTCGATCTCGAAACCGGAAAGGGTGTGGCGTGGCGGGACTATTCGGATGCGCTCGACGGTATGCCCGCAACCCTGTCCGGGCTCCGGGCCACCTCCTCGAGCACCGCCGCGAGGAGCTCTCCGGCATCCTGTGGACGGTCGCCGACCTCCAGCGACATCGACCAATCGACCAGCCTGAGCAGGGGGAAAGGATACCGGGTTTTAAGCTCCACCGTAGCCGGAATCAGGGTGTCCTCCTGCTTGCGTGCGGGTGCGGGGGGCGGGGTGCGCCCTTCAATGCAGGCGCGGATGCTGGCTCCGACCGCGTAGACATCGGTCCAGGGTCCGATGTGACCGTCGCGTATGTACTGTTCGATCGGGGAATAACCGGCCGTGATGACCTGTCCGCCGCGCGCGCGTCCCTTCGCCAAGGGGTGTACGGCACCGAGGTCGAGCAGCATGGGCCGATTGCCGTGTCGCAGATGGATGTTGCCGGGTTTTACGTCCAGATGGACCATGGAGCGTCGATGCAGCAGCGACAAGGCATCCAGAACGGGGATGAAGACATCGAGGATGAAGGTCGTACTGAGTCCGCCGCGACGGTCCGCGACATAGGCTCCCAGGTTGCGTCCCCGCTCGTTGGGCATGACCAGATAGCCCGTATCGTTGGCGAGAAAGAAATCCAACACCCGAACGATCGAGGGATGTTTCAGCGCGGCAAGGGCCTTGGCCTCCTGAAAGAACAACTTGCGTCCTTGATGAAGATTCTCGGCAAGCTGCGGCTCGCTCGCCATCACGCGCCTGGCGCTGTCGCGCCGCGCGATCTTCTTGGGCATGTATTCCTTGATGACGACCTCTTCGCCCGAGTCCTCGTCGTAGGCGAGGTAGATGAGACTGAACCCGCCCTGCGCGATGGTCTTCACGACCCGGTACGGCCCCAGCAAGGTGCCGGCGGGAAGGCTGTCTCGGGCGACGGCCATGATGGTCTCTGTCGGTCTCCGTTCGATGTTCGGCGGCACGCAGCCGGCCGCGGGGGCGTCAGCCGCCCGGGACGGAATCCTGCGCCCGCGCGCGAAACAAGGCAATCGATCGACGGGCAGGGGCGGTCGATTCCCGACGGGATCCCGCCCGGGCTCGCCCGGAGCCCGGCAGACTCCGAACAAGGCGCACGCGCAACCCGACGCGCTCGGACCGGGACTGACGGGCGGCATCGTGCGTTTCTCCGTTGCGTCGGACAGGTCGACCCGGATAATGGAACCCCCGACTCCGAACCCATGCAGAGGGTTGCGCACTCGGTCTCGCTGCCGCTCGATGCGCCCGAGCGCCGACGCCCACATCGTCACCCCCACACCACCCCATCACCCAAGGGACGACCCCATGATCAAAAGTATGACGGCCTTCGCGCGCGAGTTGCGCTCCGGCGATTTCGGCGAGCTGACGTGGGAGCTGCGGGCCGTCAACCACCGCTATCTCGAACCGCACCTGCGGTTGCCCGAGGAGCTGCGCGCGCTGGAAACCAGCGTGCGCACCCGCCTGTCCGCCCGTGTCCAACGCGGCAAGCTCGACTGCAACCTGCGCTACGTCCCGGCCGTCGGACTCACCGGAAGTCTGCGGGTCAACCGGGCCTTCGTCGAGCAGCTCCTGGCGGCAGGACAAGAGGTCGGCGCCATCATCGGCCGCGGTGTCGAGCCCTCGCCCTTCGAGCTGCTGCGCTGGCCCGGCGTGCTCCAAGAGCAGGACCGCGATCTGGACGAGGTGACGGCCGCCGCGCTGGATCTGCTCGAAACCGCCATCGACACCCTCCTCGCGACCCGCGAGCGCGAGGGCGAGCGTCTCGAGCGACTGCTGGTCGATCGCTGCGATCGCCTGCAGGAGAGCGTGGTGCGCGTGCGTGCCCGGATGCCCGAGGTGATGACGAGCGTGCGCCGACGCCTCGCCGATCGCCTCGCCGAGCTGCGCGCCGAGCTGGATCCCGCGCGCTTGGAGCAGGAGATCGCCCTGGTCGCGGCACGACTGGATGTGGACGAGGAGATGGATCGTCTCGAGGCCCACGTCGCCGAGGTCCGGGACGTGCTCAAACGCCGCGAGCCGGTCGGGCGCCGCCTGGATTTTCTCATGCAGGAGCTCAACCGCGAGGCCAACACCCTCGGCTCCAAGTCCGCCGATGTCGAGGTCACCCGCGAGGCGGTCGAGATGAAGGTCCTGATCGAGCAGATGCGCGAGCAGGTGCAGAATCTGGAATGACGGGGCGTTTCCGCGTGCTTCTCAGGGGGCGCAGAACAAGAGACCGTCAAGCGAGAGTCTTGTTTGGATCTCCGGCCAAATGCGAGCGTATCGCGATCAAGATCAAGACGATGGGCAGCTCGATCAGGAAGACCAGGGTCGCGAACAGCACCAGCTTGACCTGACCCATGATCAGGGCGCCCATGATGGCGACCAATCCGAGATTGCGGGTGCTGAATTCGATCAGCAGCGTGAAGCGGTCCTCGCTCGAAAGGCGCGCCACCCACCCCACGATGAAGCCAGCCGCCATCGTGATGATGCAGAAGGGCAGGGCGGTCGGAAGGGCCGCGCGTACAGCCGCCGTTAGACCCTCGCGCTGGTCGATCAGAATGATGCCTACCAGGCAGGCAAGGCCGACGAGACTCAAGATCCGCAAGGGTTGACGTGCTGCGGCGACACCGGCCGGCCTCCACGCGCGCAAGGCCATGCCGAGCGTCAAGGGAAGGAGCATCATCAGAGTCAGCTGACCGATCATGCGACCCGCCGGAATCACGAGACGATGCGATTCCTGGAGGAACAGCGCCAATCCGGCGGCGGTCAGAGCAGGCATGGTCCCCAAGGCGAGGAGGGTGGACAAGGCGGTCAGGGTGACCGACAGGGCGACGTTGCCCCTGCCGAGATAGCTGTAGAGGTTGGAGATAGCCCCGCCCGGGCTCGCGGCGAGCAGGATCATCCCGGCGACGATCCAGGGCTCCGGCCGTGCTGCCCAAATCAGCAGGGCGGCACATGCGGGAAGCAGCAGGAGCTGGCCCAAGGTGGCGATGCCGACCGCTCGCGGATAGATCAGAACCCGGCGAAAATCACCCGGGACGAGCTCTAGCCCAACGACCAGCATCAGCAGCCAGACGAGCGCCGGGATCGCGAGGTCCAAGATCGGTGCCCCGCCGGTCACGTAAGGCGGCGCCCGGAACGACTTCTCCCTTCGTGTGACGTGGCGGGCCGCAGGATACCCAGCTTCAGCATCCTCGAGCGCAGCGTGTTGGGATTAATCCCCAAGCGCTCCGCGGCATTGCCCGTACCATTGATGCGCCAGCCGCAGCGCTCGCACACCGCCAGGATGTGGTCGCGCTCCACTTGCTGCAGCGTGCGGTTGTCGTCCGCAGTCCCGGGACTCGGCGCCGCGCCCTGCATGGGCCTCACCCCGTGGGCGCCGGGGAGGCGTTCGACCGACAGGGTCGAGCCCGACGAGAGGATGAGGGAGCGCTCGACGATGTTCTCCAGCTCCCGCACGTTGCCCGGCCAATCGTAAGCCATCAAATCGGCGACGGCATGATCCGGGATGCGGGTCACCTGGCGGCCCAGTTTGGCCCGGAGCTTCTCGACAAAATAGGCCGCAAGCAGGGCGATGTCCTCTCGGCGCTCGCGCAGCGGCGGCAGCGTGATGGGGAAGACGCCGAGACGATAGTAGAGGTCGGCACGGAAGGTTCCTTCTCGCGACATGGTCTCGAGATCACGATTGGTCGAAGCAATCAACCGAGCGTCACTGTGCCGCGTCGTCGTCGAGCCCAGCCGTTCGAACTCGCCGCTCTGCAAGACACGCAGGAGCTTCGCCTGCAGCTCCAGGGGCAGCTCGCCGATCTCGTCCAGAACCAAGGTGCCGCCGTCGGCAACCTCGAAACGGCCGACCTTGCGGGCGATGGCGCCGGTGAACCCGCCCTTCTCGTGGCCGAACAGCTCGCTCTCGATGAGTGTGGCCGGCAAGGCCGCGCAATTGACCCGGATAAGTGGGCGCTCGGCCCTGCGGCTGCGTTTGTGGATAGCGGTCGCGATCAAGTCCTTGCCGGTGCCGGTCTCGCCCAGCACCAGGACCGTGCTGTCGGTGGGGGCGACTTGCTCCAACCGAAGCAGTACCCGCTTCAGGGCCGGGCTTTCCCCGACCAGCTCGTCGAATTCGCGGCAATGCAGCACCTCTTCTCGCCACACCGCGTTCTCCGCTTCCACCCGCTCGCGCAGCGCCAGGTTCTCTGCGAGCGCGGCCTTGAGCTCCACCTCTTTGCGCCTTCGCAGCATTGCATTTGCAAAGACCCCGGCGAGCAGGCGCAGGCGTCGGACTTCGGGCTCGGTCCAGACGTGTGTCCGGCGGATTGCCCCGAACGACAGCCAGCCGAGCGGGCCGCCGGTCGCCGACAGCGGAAAGGTGGCCATGGAGCGAAGCCCGAGTTTGCTCAGGGCCGACGCGTCGGCGGCCGCCTCGGGCGGAAGGTCGGTAATCCGGTTAAAGACCACTGCGCTGCCGGAGCGCATCCGCGGGGCCAGATAGGGAAAGCGGGACTCGGCAATCGGCGATGGCACCGGCTCGATGCCCGGCACCGCCCAGGAGTGCGTCGTCATGAGCTGTCCGGAGTTGTGTTCATAACGGCCTAGCGTGCTGCGGTCGACCCCGAGGAATTGCACGATACGTCGCAGGGCATCCACGATCAGGTCGTCAAGTGCCTCCGGCTCCACGTTGACGAACGACGCCGTCAGATCTGCGAGGAGATCTTCGAAGCCGGTCGCGTTGCTCGGGGCATCCGGCGAAGTATCGGCATCTCGATCGCGATTTGCTGCGGGAGGGATAGACATCACTGATAAAGATGCTTCGGATGTACCGTAAGTGTACCCGCATTTTCCCGAACCACGGTATTTCGAAATTGACGAGATTTCGTGAGAGAAACCACTGCATGTCGTCGCTCTCGGCAACGAGAAACCTCCTTGTCTCCGAATGCTCGGTCGTTAAGATCCTGAAATTACTAATTGATTCAGTATCTTGATGAAATGTCGAGTCATCGTCTCAGGATTGGATCGGATTCTGCTCTATCACACGACATGACCTTTCGGATTACACGTCTGGATGCCCCGGGGGGAACCCTCGTCAAGGTCGACGGTTGGCTGGAGGCCGACGGTATCGCGGAGCTGGAGCGCGTTTGCGTCGAGCCGTCGGCGGGGCTGCTGACCGTGGATCTCGCCGATTTGCGACAGGCGGACGCATCTGCACTGGACCTCCTGAGACGGGCTGCGGCGCGAGGAGCACGCCTTGTGAATTGCTCGCCCTACCTTGCGCTGTTGCTCGGCGAACCGGCGGATCCGACCGGTCATGATGAGGATCAAGACAAGAACTCGTGAGAGATCCGAAAAAACACCTACTGATTTCGAGGAGGCTGGAAAAATGATTCAGTTGATATCCAAAGAACAGGACCGTCGCGGTGCTTGTTCCCCGGGTCGCATGGGCGCATCGCTGGGGCTGGCTTTGCTCGCCCTCGGCGGCAGCCTGGCCCTGGTTGCGCCGGTCTCTGCCGAGGACGCGGCGAAACCTAATGTTGTCGTTATCTGGGGCGACGACATCGGCGTGCACAATATCAGCGCCTACAACCACGGCGTCATGGGCTACGAAACGCCCAACATCGACCGTATTGCCAACGAAGGCGGGATGTTTACGCACTATTACGCCCAGCAGAGCTGCACGGCCGGGCGTGCCGCCTTCATACTCGGGCAGCACCCCTTCCGCACGGGCCTTCTCACCATCGGTATGCCCGGCTCCGAGCATGGCATCCCCGACTGGGCGCCGACCCTGGGCGACCTGTTGAAGGACAAGGGGTACGCCACCGGTCAGTTCGGCAAGAACCACCTCGGCGACCGCGATAAGCACCTGCCGACCGTCCACGGTTTCGACGAGTTCTACGGCAACCTCTACCACCTCAACGCCGAAGAGGAGCCCGAGACTTACCACTACCCGAAGGATCCCGAGTTCCACAAGCGCTTCGGGCCGCGCGGTGTGCTTCACTCGTTTGCCGATGGCCGCATCGAAGACACCGGCCCGCTCACCCGCGAGCGCATGGAAACCGCCGACGATGTCATCGTCGGCAAGGCACTGGATTTCATCGATCGCGCCCACGCGGACGACAAACCCTTCTTTACCTGGATCACCACCACCCGCATGCACGTCTGGACCCGCCTGAAGCCCGAATCCGAGGGAAGGACCGGCGTGGGCATCTACCCCGACGGTATGGTCGAGCACGACGAGCATGTGGGTCAGATCCTGAAGAAGCTCGAAGACTTGGGCGTGTTGGACAACACGATCGTGATCTACTCCACCGACAACGGCGCCGAGACCGTGACCTGGCCCGACGGCGGCATTACGCCGTTTTACGGGGAGAAGGGCACGACGTGGGAAGGCGGTATGCGGGTCCCCGCCATGGTTCGCTGGCCCGGCACTGTAAAGCCCGGTACCAAGTTCAATGAGCTGATGTCCCACGAGGACTGGATCCCGACCCTGATGGCCGCGGTCGGCGAGCCGGACCTGGTGGACGAGATGAAACAGGGGTATTCGGCAAACGGCAAGGACTGGCGTGTGCACCTCGACGGCCACAACTTCCTGCCGTTCTTCAAGGGCGAGGCGGAGGAAAGTCCACGCAAATCGTTTCTGTATTTCGGCCAAGGCGGCGAGCTGAATGCCGTCCGCTACGGTCCGTGGAAGGTCAACTTTGCGGGTGTCGACGGCAATATCGCGCTCGGAGTCCGTAAAGCGACCAATTGGCCTTTGATCGTGAACCTTCATGAAGATCCCTACGAGATGATGCCGCATCACTCCTTGATGTACGTGCGCTGGTACGCCGACAACATGTGGGTCATGGTTCCGATGCAGGAGGTCATCAAAAACTTCTTCATGACCATCCCGGACTACCCGTTCCAGCCGGGTTCCAGTCTCTCCGCAGGCAATATCGGCTACCAAACCCTCGAGAAGGTTGGGGCGATGGAGTCGCTGAAGCAGCTCGAGGCATTGACCCGACCTGGCAACTAAATCGCCACTGGTTGCCGATTCGCTATCGAGAGGCGGGACGGGGCGCGAACGCGCCTCGTCCTTATCCTGCCTCGTATCTCGATCGGAGAAGAAAAAACGCGAGCTTTACACGGTGAACCCGATCGCAGTGTTGACACGCGGGGCATGCAATTCGCCGAAAAATCCACGCGTGCTCGGTATAACTGCCGGGCAGCCGCATCCGGCATCTCAAGCGCACAAAGAGGGACAGGATTATGATCAGACGCGCTGACGCCAAGGTGTACGCGATGGGATCCGTGGTGGCCTTGCCGGCTCTCTTGGTCGCACCGCTCGGGAGTCTCGCTGCCGACGCGAGCGGTGATTGGCACTATGGGGCGACGCTCTACCTATGGGGCGCCGGTATTCAGGGCGAAACGGCCAGCGGAGCCGAGGTCGACGTCGGCTTCGACACGCTCATCAGCAATCTCGATATGGCCTTCATGGGCGCCTTCGAGGCGCGCCGCGATCGCTGGTCCTTCGGGGCGGATCTGGTCTACCTCGACGTCCGTGCAAACGAGAGCGGGGAGGTCCCTGTCCGTCTGGCGTCGGGTGCGACCGGCAACGTGAATGTCGCGGCGGGCGTGGCGACAACGGGATGGGTTTTCAACCTGAGCGGTGCATTCAATCTTGTTCGCACCGAACGCGCGAACCTCGACCTGATTCTGGGGGCGCGTTACCTGGATCTGGAGCTTGACTTTGACCTCGATCTTGCAGCCGCTCAATACGCAGTAACATCCGGGATCATCGCCACGCAGGTGACTTGGGATGGTGTCGTGGGTGTCAAGGGCCGAGTGCTCCTGGATGAACCTTGGTATTTGCCGTATTACTTCGACGTCGGAGCCGGTGAGTCCGATTTGACCTGGCAGGTCGCAAGTGGTCTGGGCTACGCGTTTGACTGGGGAGACGTCACCCTGCTCTATCGCCATATTGGCTGGGAATTCGGCTCCGATTCCGCATTGGACAACATTGCTTTCAGTGGGCCTCTGCTGGGCGGAACCTGGAGATTCTGAGGCTCGGTATCCAGGTTGAATTTCGTGCGCGCCCAATCGCCTGTTTTCAGGCAATCATTCGGATCCCACCATATGCGATACAAGACGACCATCTTAGCGATTTTGCTGTTCGTTTGGGTCGCGACGGCTTCGGCGGAGCCTGACCCCCTGCCGTCTCGGAGGGATGGGCCGGCGAAAGAGTCCATTACCGCGTTTGTGACCGATGTCACCAGCGCCACATCGGTCGCCGCCCGATTCTGGCCTTCGGCAACTCGGACGGTGATCTGCAGATGCTGCAGTGGACCACCGCGGGGCCCGGCCCAAGACTCGGGCTGATCCTCCATCACACCGACGGGGAACGTGAGTACGCACACGACAGGGAGAGCCACATCGGCAAGCTCGATACCGCACTGGATCTTGCCCCCGAGAACGACTGGGTTGTGGTGTCCATGAAGGACGCCTGGTCGCGAGTATTCTCCCGGGCGCCCTGATGTGCGAGAGGGCGGCGTCCTCTTCGGGCGGCATCGTCGGCGACAGCCTGATCGGCTTCGGAGTGTGTGCTCCGGGCGGCGGTATCCTCACGGCCGCCATCATGCGCGACGACGACGATGAGAACGGCCGGCTCTACTGCGGCGGGCGCGGCTTTCAGGGTGCCCCGAGCGACCGGAGTCAGCCCAACGAAGAAGGTTCGATCGTGGCTCGCTCCGCTCGCACGATCGAACCCCGAGATTACTTGTTGGACAACTCCTCGGTGGGAGGGCTATTGGCGGTCATCGGGTCGAGATAATCGATCAGCGCCTTGAACCCGCCTTCCTGGATGAAGACCTGATCGAAACCGATATGGCGCAACGCCGTGCCCGCTGCGGCGGCCCGAATCCCGGATTTGCAGATAACCACGACCGTGCGATCCGTCGGAATCCGTTCAAGATTTGCGGGGAGAAAGAGTTCATTGAGCGGAATGCTCAGATTGTCCGGTAGCACGGTGCTGAACACCTTGGCCTCCGCCGGGGTGCGGACATCGATTGTGGCCACCGGCTCGCCCCGCTTGATCTTATTCATCAAGGCTTCGGACTTGATACAGTGCAGCCCCTTGCCGGCCTGTGCGCCTTGCGCCGGCGCGAAGAGTTTGGCGTAGCTGCCGGCGAGATTTGCATCGTAGGTCCAGCCCGTCGTGCCGAATCCGCTCAGAAGCACGCACGCGGTCATCAAGGCGATAGAGCGAGCTCGAGACATGGCGCACCTCCCGATGTTTTTGATCAATGCCCGTGTATAAGCATATTAAGAAAAACTAATAATTCTCGCCGCATCGAGGGTTGCACTGAGCCAAATCAACACGCACGATCATTTCCCGGAATGGCTCCAGACCCTTTGCGGTTTGTCGTGGCGAAGATCGCCCGCGCCGCGGCGGGTCGGAACCGAAACCCTTACCTGACGGCGAGAGAAGCGATGACTCCCGACGGAAATCCCGCATTCCGATACCCCGGCGCCCTCGCGCGCATCGGGCCGATCGCCGCGCTCCTGCTGTTGGCGCTCCCGATCGCACCCCTGTCGGCCGATGCCCCGCCGGCCCTGCCCGAGCTGCTGCACACTGACGGCGCCGGCCTGCCGCCACCACCGCCGGCCTTCGGACCCCTCGAATGGCCTCGCCTGATCGCCGAGAGCCGCCGTGCGTGTCAGGGTCCGTGCGAGACCCCCTTCGGCCAGGTGCTCGGGGTCGCCGACGGCGCCGCGGCCCGCTCGAATTGTGTCTCGACCTGCGTGCAGCCCGAGCGAAGCTTCCTTGATCTGGAGAGCGGCGAGATCGCGGTGTTGCGGGACTCGCCGCCCGACAGCTCGAAGCAGTATGTCGGCATCACCTACCAATGTGTCGGGTACGCGCGGCTCTGGTGGATGAAGAACCGCTCCCTGACCTTTGGCGACGTCGACACGGCCCACGACATCCTCTACCTGACCGAGGCGACCGACCCGCGCACCGGCGCGATCGTGCCGCTGGGGCGCTCGCTCAACGGCACCGCGCATCGCCCGCCCGAGCGCGGCGACCTGGTGGTGTATCTGGCCGATCGCGAGGATTCGGAGTGGCGTGCCGGACACGTCGCCGTGGTCGTCGCCGTGGACCGCGAGCAGGGCCTGGTCGCGCTGGCCGAGGAGAACTACGACAACAGGCCGTGGGAGAATCCGCAGGCCTTCGCACGACGCATCCAGATGTTCGAGATCAATGGCCGCTACACGCTGCTGGATGTCGAGCCGAACAGCCGCTCCAGTGCCGATGGCGGGCGCATCGCCGGCTGGGTGTATCGGGTGCACTGAGCATTCTGAGGCCGCCCGCGGCGGTCGCTACTCCGCGTTCGACCCGCGTGCGCGCCCGGCGCAGGCGCGATATTCTGCGGATCCTTATCCGGTGGACGGTCGCGTGCAGGCCACCAGATCGCGAGCCTCGTCTTGACCCTCGGTGTCGTGCCGAATGTCTCGGCAGCCCGGCATCGGCAGGAAAACCCCTTTTCAAACAGTCGAGCGCATCCATGAGCGAAGGCATCCTCTTTATCGTCTCGGCCCCGTCGGGCGCCGGGAAGACCTCCTTGGTCAAGGCGCTCTTGGCGCGTGATCCGGGCCTTTCGCTGTCGGTCTCCTGCACCACGCGCGCGCCCCGCGCCGGCGAGCAGGACGGCGTCCACTATCACTTCATCGATCAGGCGCGGTTTCGGCAGTCGGTCTCCGCAGGTGATTTTCTGGAGCATGCGGAGGTCTTCGGCAACCTCTACGGGACCCGCGAGGTCGACGTGCGTGCCGCGCTCGCCGCCGGGCAGGATCTGATCCTGGAGATCGACTGGCAGGGGGCGCGTCAGGTGCGCGAGCGCTTCGTCTCGGCCGTCGGGATCTTCGTCCTGCCGCCGTCGATCGATGAGCTCGAGCGTCGGTTACGCGGTCGGGGCACCGACAGCGAAGCGGTCATCGCGGATCGGATGGCGCAGGCGCGCGACGAGATGGCGCATGTCGAGGAATATGCCTATCTGGTCGTCAACGACGTGTTCGACACGGCCCTGGATGCGCTCGCGGCCATCGTCGTCGCCGAGCGGCAGCGTTGCGAGCGGCAGCGGCCGCGGCTGGGGTTCCTGCTCGATGCCCTGACCTGAAGCGGGCGCGGCGCCGCTCGCTGCTGCTTCGCCATGTATGTTAGGCTCTTAGCACAAGGCTGCCGCGTGGGCGGTCGGCTCGGAGGGGCATGAACGGCGAGCCCGTCCGCCTGCCGAAAAAGACGAGTCCTCGCACCCGCGTCCGTCGCATTCCCCGGCCCTGTGCGCCGGCGCCCCCGGATTTTCGAGACCCCGATGGAGATGATTTCGCATGGCCAGAATTACCGTTGAGGATTGCCTCAATCACGTCGACAACCGCTTCGACCTGGTGCTGCTCGCAACCAAGCGTGCCCGTCAGCTGGCGAACGGCGTCGAGCCGATCCTGCCTTGGGCCAACGACAAGCCCACCGTGATGGCGCTGCGCGAGATCGCCGCGGGCCACATTTCCACAGCGATGGTGCAGGCCGCGCAGCGCGAGATCGACGAGACCACGGCTGCCTTGGAACAGGCACTCGCCGAGGAGCTTGCCTCCGAGCTCGGCGAGGCGGAGCCCAAGGGCGATCCGCGCGAGTAGGTCGGGTATGCGGCTCGACGAGGATCGACGAACGACCGCGGTGGTTGGCCCGACATGGGCCAACGCTCCGGCCGAGCGTCCCTCGTCATGAGCCCGTTCGATGCCGGATCCATGCAAACCGCCTTCCTCCCAGCCGTAGCCCCGGCCTCCGAGCAACCGAATCAACCCTCTGCGGAGGTCTCCGACCGTGCGCCCGTGGCCCGTTATTTGATCAGCGACCTCTGCGCCTACCTCGAGACCTATCTCCCGCCCGAGCAGGTCAGCGAGTTCTATCGGGCTTATCTGTTCGGCGCCGAGGCGCACGAGGGTCAGAGTCGCAAATCAGGCGAGCCCTACATCTACCACCCGGTCGCGGTCGCGCGCATCCTCGCCGAGATGCACATGGACTATAAGTGCTTGATCGCGGCGCTGCTTCACGATGTCATCGAGGATACTCCGGTGGACAAGGCGCAGGTCGCGGAGGTCTTCGACGAAGAGATCGCGGATCTCGTCGACGGGGTGAGCAAGCTCTCGCAGATCGAGTTCGAGTCGCGCGCCGAGGCCCAGGCGGCGAGCCTGCAGAAGATGCTGCTCGCGATGACGCGCGATATCCGCGTCATCCTGATCAAGCTCGCCGATCGTCTCCACAACATGCGCACGCTCGGGTCTATGCACCCGGATGCCTGCCGACGGATCTCGCGCGAGACGCTCGACATCTTCGCCCCCATCGCCAACCGTCTCGGCATCAACCGCGTCCGGGTCGAGCTGGAAGAGCTGGGTTTCCTGCATCATTGGCCTTGGCGTCGGCATGTCATCCAGCGTGCCTTGCAGAGGACCTGCGGCGCGCGTGTCGAGATGGTGAGTACCGTGGAGGCGGCACTCAAACAGGCCCTGCACCAGGAGGACATCCACGGGGAGGTCGAGGGCCGACGCAAGCATCTCTACGGCATCTATCGCAAGATGCGCGAGAAGCGCCGAGCCTTCTCGGAGGTCGTGGACGTCTTCGCCTTCCGGGTCACGGTGGATCGGGTCGACACCTGTTATCGGGTGCTCGGGCTGGTCCACAATCTCTACAAGCCGATGCCGGGGCGCTTCAAGGACTACATCGCCATCCCCAAGGCAAACGGCTATCAGTCTCTCCACACGGTCCTCATCGGCCCGCAGGGCATCCATATCGAGATCCAGATCCGCACCGAGGACATGCAGCGCATGGCCGAGTCCGGGATCGCCGCGCACTGGCTCTACAAGAGCGGCGAGCACTCCACGGCCAATGCCACGACGTTGGCCTCGGAGTGGTTACAGAATCTGCTCGTGATGCAGCGTGCGGCCGGCAATTCGGTAGAGTTCCTC
>NZ_DATITZ010000359.1:0-2859 GCF_035467215.1 Thiocapsa sp.
CCCAACATGAACATGCCCGCTCGGGGGAAACCTCGCGCGAAGGGCACGCTCCTGTTCCTGCTGCCGATCCCGCTCCTGATCGGTGCCTTGATCGGGCTCGGGACAGGGCGGTTGGATGTCGTCCTGATCGACGGCGGGATCTTTGCGCTTTTCATGGCGGCGGCCGATCTGACCCGCCGTGGGCTGCGCGCGGAGCATGCTCAACAGGTTCTACGCTTTACGCGTCTCCAGCGTATCCCGCTGAAGACCATCGGCGGTGTGCTGACAGGCGTTGCAACCGGATTGGCCGCCTGGTTGTCGGTCGGTCAGGGGCCGGCGCTCAGCCTCGTCTATGCGACGGTGGCCTTGATCGGCTTTCACTTGGTCTATGGCCTCGAGCCGCTCGGTCGCGCACGTCCCTTTGCGACCGACGACGAGCGGACGCGCAAGGTCGCGGCGGCCTTGGAAGAGGCTGAGCGCAAGCTGATCGACCTGGACCGCGCGGCGAAGACGATCGCCAACCCGGAGCTGAAGATCCGCCTGCAACGCATCGGCTCGCAGGGTCGCTCGATCCTGAATCAGATCGCGGATCGGCCCACGGACCTGTTTCGGGCACGCAAATTTTTGAGTGTCTATCTCGACGGTGTCCAGCAGGTCGCCGACGGTTATGCACGGACCCATCGTCTGGCGGATTCGCGCGAGTTGGAGCAGAATTTTCGCAACGTCCTGGTGACGGTCGAGCAGGTGTTCGACGAGCAACACCAGAGGCTTCTCAAGACCGACGTGATGGACCTCGATATCCAGATCGAGGTGCTGAAGAAGCAGCTCGAGCGCGAAGGCATTCAGTGACTAAACCGCGCCTCCTGTGAGATGCGTCTTTTCCGCGTCGGTCTCCCGTCGCGGTGAACAAAGGCCTCGGCGGGGCGCGGTTTAGAAGGGGACAATCAGAGCGAGCTCGACGTTTGGTGCATCCACAGCCCTTAGCGGGGACGTGGTTTAGGCTAATATTTTTTAATGTTTTAAACCGCGCCGGCTCCAGCGATCGTCAAGTCTGCTTGGGCCGATCCCATCCAACAACAACTCATACCGCGTCGGGCGCGGTTTAAATCGATTGGGAGAGATTGAGTGAGCGAGCGAGAGCCAGGCGACGCGTCAGCGATGGATCCTCAGACACAGGGGCAAGCGACGGGCGCCCGGCCTGTGCCGACAGCCGACCCTGTCGCGGAGATCGCCATCGCCGGTTCTCCGGGTGCGGCGGAGCGGCCGCTCATGGTCGCCGAGGACGCGCAGGTGCCGCAGATCGGCGAGGCGCAGCTCGGGCGACTGCTGCAGGAGCTGGATCTGAACGACACCCACTCCATCCTCTTCTTCGGCTCCAAGGCCCAAGAGCGTCTCACCGAGGTCTCGGACCAAATGCTCGAAGGCGTGCGGGCCAAGGACGTGGGCCCCGCCGGGGCGGCGCTGAGCGAGATGGTGACCACGCTCAAGGGGTTTCGTGTCGATGATCTCAATCCGAACCGCAAGCCAGGTTTATTGGCGCGTCTGACCGGCAAAGGTCGGCCGGTCGTGAAGTTCCTTCAGGAGTACGAGGCGGTACGAGATCAGATCGAGACCATCTCCGGACAACTGGAGCGGCACAAGACCAAGCTCTTGACCGACGTCACCGCGCTCGATCGGCTCTATGCGGCCAACCTGGACTATTTCAGAACCTTGGAGCAGTACATCGCGGCAGGCGAGGCGAAGCTCGTCGAGTTGGACGAATCGACCATCCCCGCGCTGGCCGCGCAGGTTGCGGCGAGTACCGACATGGTCGAGGTGCAGCGCCTGAAGGATCTGCGCGGTGCCCGCGACGAGCTGGAGCGGCGCGTCTATGACCTGAAGCTCACGCGACAGGTGACCATGCAGGGCCTACCCAGCATCCGCATGGTCCAGGAAAACGACAAGGGGCTCATCAACAAGATCAACTCGACCCTGGTCAACACCGTGCCTCTGTGGCGCCAACAACTGGCCCAGGCCGTCACTATCTACCGTTCGGGCGAGGCGGCCGACACCATCAAGGCGGCCACCGATCTCACGAACGACCTGCTGCGCGCCAATGCCGATAATCTCAAATCGGCGAACGCCGAGGCGCGCCGCCAGATCGAGCGCGGCGTCTTCGACATTGATGTGGTCAAGCACGCCAATCAAACACTCATCGAGACGATCGAGGAGAGTCTCGCGATCGCCGACGAGGGTAAGCGCGCCCGCGCCATCGCCAGCCAGGAGCTCGAACGCCTGGAGGCCGATCTGCGTCGAACCTTGACCTCGGCGAGCGCCCGCCGAACCGATCAATAGCACGCGCGCTCGGTATACCACTTCCATTTTCCGGCAGATTCTGTATATTTGCGCGTTTACCTGCGGGGCCATTCCCGCAACGTCCAATCGTCTGGGTCCAGGACAGCACATGGTTACGATTCGTTTGTCTCGGGGTGGCTCCAAGAAGAACCCTTTTTATCAGATCGTTGTCGCCGACATCCGCGCCAAGCGTGATGGCCGCTATATCGAGCGCCTCGGTTTCTTCAATCCGCTCGCCAAGGGCGGCGAGGTCGAGCTGCGCGTCGACCGTCAGCGTGCGCAGTATTGGGTCGAGCGCGGCGCCCAGCCGACCGACCGCGTCAAGCAGCTTCTGAAGCAAGCGGCTCGCGAAGAGTCGGCAACTGCCGTCGCTGCGTAAGTCGTTCGATCGCGTCAAGCCAAGATAGCCTCGGACTGCTCCGATCGATGGCCGGACAACCGGATTCGACGCGTATCGTCGTCGGACACGTCGCCGGTGTGTACGGGGTGCGCGGCTGGTTGAAGGTGATGTCGGAGACGGATCCTCCCGAGGGCATCCTAAGCTAC
>NZ_DATITZ010000360.1:0-3981 GCF_035467215.1 Thiocapsa sp.
GAGGAGCGGATCCTGGCGCTGCATGCCGCCAAACGTGATTTGGCGGATGGGTTGCTCGAAGGCAGCGAGGGCGGGGGGCGGTTGAGTTATGCGGATATGTTGGCCCTTGTGCGCGGCTGAATCGCGTCTCGGGGTCAACACCAGCGTTTGATTGGCGGGTACGGGCCGAGCGGGGCGAGGTCTCGGCAGTGACGCGATTCAGGATATTTCGAGAAGGGCGTGGTGTGTCGCTGGTAGGGGCGACTTCAGTCGCCCACACCCATCTCGAACACCACAAAGCGGCTGAAGCCGCCCGATGCGTTCGAGGACTCTACCCGGCCGACGTGGGAATCCGGATCTTCTGCCCGGGGTAGATCAGGTTCGCGTCCTTGATGACCTCCCGGTTGGCTTCGAAGATTCGGGGGTAGGCGTTGGCATCGCCGTAGAACTTCTTGGCGATGGCCGATAGCGTGTCGCCTTTCTCGATGACGTAGAAGTCGACCTCGGCGGTTTGGGGCGGCGCGGTCAGCTGGTCGGCCTTGACCTCGGCGACGCCCTTGACGTTGCCGGCCATGAGCACGGCCTTCTCCATCGCCTCCGGGCTCTCGGCCTCGCCGGTCAGCGAGACCACGCCGTTGTCGTAATTCACGGTCAGTCCCTTAATCCCGGGGTTGTCCTGCTCGATCTCCGCCTTGATCTTATCGCTGGCCTCGGCTTCGTTGCCGAAGAGCTTCTTGCCGATGTCTTTCGCGAAATCGAAGAGTCCCATGGTGTCCTCCGGTGGTTTGTAACGCCTTGACCGCCAATGCGGCAAGGCTAAAACTAGCACACGGAAAGACGCCCGGCCATTCATTGCGCACCCGCGCTGTGGATGCCTTCACCACAGTCCAAGACCGGTGGATCCGCCGGCCTTACGGAGGACACCATGAGCACCACAGAGACCGCTGCCGTTGCGAGCGCGACCCCGATGCAGTATCTGGACAAGGCCATGAACGGCCTTAACGACCTGGGACTGCTCCCGACCGAGGGCGACCGCCAAGCCGACCCGGTCATCGCGCTCTTGAACCAAATCTCGACCCTCGACGAAGGGCGCGTCGCCGCCATCGCGCGCACACTCAGCCAGGCGTCGCTCTTCAACGACGTTGTCCGGCAGCAGGTCCAGGCGATGGAGATCGGCAGTCGCTACGAGGACATCACCAACGCCTTCAACAGCATCCGCGACGATGCCAAGACGATGGTGGATCAGATCGAGGACGGCAAGCTCGACACCTTCGAGCGCATGAGCAACGTCTGGATGAAGGTCACGCGCGGCGACATCGCCGCCCGTTTCGACAAGATCAAGACGAGCTATCTGGACGTCACCGCCTCCACCGACGACCAGATTCGGCGCGAGCATCAGATCCTCGAAGCCTATCAAGACTTCCGCGGCGCGCTGAAGCAGTCCGAGGTGCTGGCGCTCGAAGTCCTCGAGACCGCGGAAGTTCGGCTGGACGCGGCGAAGGCGGCGCTGGCCCAGGCCATGACGCAGGTGGAGGCGAATGCGTCCGCCGAGCCCGCCGAGCGCGCCCGCTACGAGCTGGCCCGCGACGAGCAGGTGCGCGCACTGCAGCTCGAAGAGAAGCGCTATCAGATCGCCAAGGATCTGTCGGACAACCTGACCATCTCCTACAACACCTCCGAGGTGGTGATGGCGCGTCTGCTTCAGACGACCAACGCCAAGGAGCGCGTCTATGCTCAGGCCGTGAGCTTCTTCAGCACAAACGAGGTGGTCCTGACCGCGCTCACCGCATCCTTCACCGGGATGTTCGGTCTGCACGAGGGCACGCAAACGGTGGAGGCGATGAAGGAGGGCGTCAGTCAGTCGCTCGAGGTCCTGGCCGATATCGGCGGCAAGGTCCAGGAAGCGGCGGTTCGGGCCGGCTACGGGCCGACCGTGCGCGCCGACGCGGTCAAGAAGCTGGTCGACTCCGTGGTGACCTGGCAGACCCGATCGCACGAGATCATCGAGGAGATGCGTGTCCAAAGCACCCGAAACGCCGAGGAGATCCGCGACGCGGTGGAGGAGGGCAAACGCAAGCTCGCGCGCCTCGCCGAGGAGGGCAAGGGTCTCGAGCTCAAGGTCGACGCATGAGCACCGAGACCAGCGTCGACGGCGGCGTGCGGCCGGTCGGCGCAGCGGGGGCGCAGGCCGCGGTTGCCGGCAGCACGCATCCGCTCGACGAGGTCATGCTCGCGATGGACGTCGTGGATACGCTGCGACGCCGCGAGCGTCTTGTGAAGACCGAGCTCGACGACCTCGGTCGCGAGGAGGATCTCAAGGAGCGTCTGCGCAAGATCTACACGGCTCAGGGTATCGATGTGCCGGGCCATGTGATCGAGCAGGGCGTGGCGGCGCTCAAGGAAGGGCGCTTTACCTACGCCCCGCCGTCGCGCTCGCTCGCGACCCGGCTTGCCCGGGTCTATGTCAACCGCGGCGACTGGGGTCAGTGGGTCGGCGGGATCCTGGGCATCATGGTCCTCGCCGCGGTCATCCACTATGTCTCATTCGTCGCCCCGGATGCCGCCTTGCCGGAGGATTTGGTGGGCGTCCATGCAGAGGCGATCGCGCTGGCCGGAAACGACCGAGCGCGCGAGACGTTGGAGCGCTATCTCGGTGCGGGCCAGTCCGCACTGCGCAACGACGACACCGAAGGCGCCCGCTTGGCGCTGCGCGAGCTGGAGACGGCCCGGACGATCTTGGGGCAGGAGTACAGCCTGCGCATCGTCAACCGACCGGGCGAGCGGAGCGGTGTCTGGCGTATCCCGGACGTGAATACGGGCGCACGCAACTATTACATCCTGGTCGAGGCCGTGGATCCGACCGGGCGGGTGCTCCGCGTGCCGATCCTCAACGAAGAGACCCGCGAGACGGAGACCGTCGCCGTCTGGGGCCTTCGCGTGGACGAAGAGACCTTCAACGCGGTGGCCAGCGACAAGCAGGACGACGGCATCATCGAGCGCGACCGCTTCGGCATCAAGGCCCGCGGCGAGTTGATTCCGCGGTACGACATGCGCACGACCGGCGGGGCCATCACAAAATGGTAACTCCCGGTCCCTTGATCGATCGAGCACGCCGCGATGCGGCTCGGTACACATGCACGGCAGACGCCGCTCACTCTGGAGACCGCGCATGATGTCCGGCAGACAAACCCTCGGCGAGGTCGATCGGGCGGTCGAGGAGGCTCGCACCCGGGTCGCGGCGGTCGAGGCACGGGTGGAGGCCGCCGAGCAGCAACTGCAGGCCCAACGCCGGGGGCAGCTCGAAGACTACAAGGCGCTCGCCCGGCTTCGCGTCGGACTGCTTGCCGACGCCGCGTTGCTTACGCACCTGGACCAATCCGAGCAGCAGGTCGCAGCACTTCTGGCTCAACGCGAGACCGCGCTGACACTGCTCAAGGAGCAGATCCAGTTTGCGGAAGCCGCACTGCGCACCCTGGAGACGGAGCGCAACGAGCAGGCGGCTCGGGTCGATTCCGCGGTTCAGGCCGCGGACGCTGCCGAGGCCCGTACCCAGTCCCGGCTTGCCGGGAATGACGCCTACAGGGCCCAGCGGGAACGTGCGACGGAGGCCGAGCGCAAGGCCGCGCACGCCGCCGAGAAGGCGGACCGCAGCGAAGCGGAACGCGAAGAGAAGGGTGTCTCTTACCGAGAAGATCCGCTCTTCATGTACCTCTGGAAACGCCGCTACGGCCAGCCTGACTACAGGGCATGGGCGCTGACCCGCTGGCTCGACGGCAAGGTCGCCCGCCTGATCGGCTATGCCGACGCCGGTGCGAACTATGCCCGCTTGAACGAGATCCCGGAGCGATTGCGCGAGCACGCCGAGGCGCTCGCGAGCGCCGCCGAGTCCGAGCTGGCCGCCCTGAAGGCACTCGACGAAGCCGCACGGGTCGAGGACGGCATACCGGCCCTGGACGCGGCGATCGTCGAGGCGCAGGCGGCACTCGATGCCGTGGACCGGCG
>NZ_DATITZ010000361.1:0-14569 GCF_035467215.1 Thiocapsa sp.
GCGCCGTACCGTATGTCCGATGTCGACCGGCTTGGTGCGCATCCAATCGCTGAACGCCTCGGCGATGGCATGCGCATCGACACAGCCGGCCGCGAGGATGCTGTTGCCAAGGGCGAGGCTCATCTCGGTATCGTCGGTCACCCGCCCCTTGCGCAGTCTCAACCAGCCGCCGCCGATCAGATTACGGTGCTCGCCGTAGACCTCGCGGATCTCGCGCGGGGTCATGAACTCGACGGTTGCGCCGAGCGCATCCCCGACGGCGAGGCCCAGATAGGCTCCAGCCGCTCGGCCATTGACGGTGTCGCCCTTGGATGTCGTCCAAGCCAGCTCAGTGCTCAGGTCCGAAACAAGCATGATAGTCGGTGCATACCTCGCACGACGGCGCTCGACAGGTGTAGATCCCTTCCGCCTCGCAGAGCTGTTTGTAGAGGAACCGTTTCCATTTCATGTCGTTGACGTTTCGCCCGGCCAAGGAGGGGAAATTCCGGCGCATCAACGCGGTCAGATCGGCTCGATTCCAGAGTCCGAGATCCTGCCAGAGATGGTCGCTCGCCAGACAGCCGGCGGCCACCACGTGGGCCATCCAGACCTCGGACGGCGAATCCCCTGCCTTATGCATGAGCATCAGCCGAACCAGCTCCTCGCGCTCGCCGCCGCGCATCTCGGGCGAGGTTGTCTCGCCCGAGATGGCATCGAGGAAATCGCGCGAGGCCGCTCCCGGAAAATGGTGCCGCATCAAACAGTGAAACGCGGCCGGATCCAGGCCGAGCCAGGGCGGCATGGCTCCGCCGCCCGCGGCACGGGTCGCGATCATACTCGCAAATGCTTGATCGTTGCCGGCCCCGATTGCCCTGACCATGAGGCGGGCATAGATGCGGCCGGCATCCTGTTCCGAGTCGAGGGCGAGGGCCGACATGACCTCAGTACTCCACGAGGATGTCTTCGTCGCGCACGATCATCTGGCACGCCAGACGCCACTCGCTCGGCATATCGTCGACGGCGATCCGATCGATGTCGTCCTTGGTCAGCTTGCCCAGCTCGACCAGCACGCTGCGTTCCTTGTCGGTCAGGAAGCCGCTCATGCGGCCTTTTCGATCGACGCTGGTGACGCGCACCAGACAGTTGCCGCACTCGCCGTCCTGGCAGTCGTGGTGCAAGGGCACCTTGTACTCCTTGGCGAGCTTGAGGATGGTCTCGGTGTGGCTTCCGGCCACGGCGTAGACGGTCTTGTCTTTGTAATCGGGGCTTGAAAAGGTCACGAGTGGCATTGTAACGGGTCTCTCTGGGTCGATGACCGGGCATTGGATGCCTGCGCGGCACCGCGAGCGCTCCGGTCGGTCACGAACGGGGGCGACAGGTCGGCATCGGGGCGACCGCCGCGGTGAATCAGGCCGGCTTGACCTTGCAGTCGCCGAGGATCTGGGCCTGGCAGGCGAGCCGGTCATGACGGCTGGCCATGTTCTCGCGCAGGACCTTTTCCTCCAGCACGGAAGGCTCGGTCAGATTGTTCCAACCCTCCTCCACATGCATCATGCAGGTGCCGCAGTCGCCCTCGCGGCAGCCGTAGATGATGCCGGCGCCGATGCGCTCGGAGACCTCGATGACCCGGGTTCCGGCGGGGACGTTGACGGTCTGCTCGATATCCGAAAATGTAATCTTGGCTTTCGCCATGGTGTCTGACTCCTGGATTGTTGATGGTTGTGAATGGTGAAACGATTTAGCCCAAGTCGGCGAAGTCGATGACCCGCCCCTGCTCTCCGCGCACGAGTGCACCGGCCAGCGCTCGCCCGAAATCGCGGCACTCCTCGAGCTCCTCGTCGGTCGGGATGAGCTTGATGCGCAGACCCGCAACCGGGACACGGAGCTTCAGCCCGCGCAGGCGGTCTTCGATCATCTTCACCGCCTCGCCGGTCCAGCCGTAGGACCCGAAGGCGGCGCCGAGCTTGCCTTTCAGATCGATCACGGCGAGCGAGGAGAGCAGATCCCAGATCGGCTTGGCGGCGTCCCCGTTGATCGTCGGCGAGCCCAGGACCAAGGCATCGGCGGATTCGATCAGGTCCACGAAGGGCTGGATCTCCCCGCCTTCCAGGTCGTAGAGCGAGACGCGGATCCCGCCCGCCTCCTCCGCCCCGGCGCGGATCGCCTCGGCCATGCGCGCGGTGCTGCCGTAGGCGCTCATGTAGAAGATGATCAGCGAGCGTTCGCCTTGGTCGATACGCTCGGCCAGACTGGGCGTGGACAGCTCGCGATAGCGGGTGACATAACGGCGCGGTCGATCGCGCAGGATGGGTCCGTGGGTCGGGGCGATGAGCTTGATCGGCAGGGGCTCGATCAGCTTGAGCGCATTCACGATATAGCCCTTGAAGGGCCGCATGATGTGGGCGTAGTAGTAGTCGAACGCGAAGCGGAAATCGCCGCAGGCGTCGTTGAAGAGCCGTGCGTCGCAATGGTGACAGCCGAAGACGTCACCCGAGAAGAGCACCCCCTCCTCCGCCAGCCAGGTGCACTGGGTATCGGGCCAGTGAAGAAAGGGCGTGTGCAGAAAACGCAGCGTCCGACCGCCGAGCCAGACCTCGTCGCCCGTTCCCACGGTCGTGTAGGTCAGCGGCCGGTCGTCGCGGGGCTTGAGCAGCGCCTTGAGCATCGGCGTGGCGCGCTTGGAGATGTAGAGCTGGGCTTGCGGCGCGCGACGCATCAGCTCGGGCAGCGCCCCGGTGTGATCGGGCTCCAAATGATTGAGCACGATCACGCGGATCTCGTCGTAGCGAGCGACCGATTCCAGTCGCGCGAAGAAGTCCTCGGCGAACTCGGCCTTGACCGTGTCGATGACCGCGACACCCTCCTCCCCGCGCACCAGATAGCTGTTGTAGGTGGTGCCGTTGGCGGTGCGCAGAATCAGGTCGAAACTGCGCAGACCTGGATCCAGCGCGCCGATCCAGTGTACGCCGGGCGCGACCTCGACGGCCGGAGCCGCAGGGTCGCGCGCGATGGCCGAGGCTGCGGGGGACATCAGGCCGCCGCTCCGTCGACCGGCAGATCCGCGAAAAACGGCCGCAGCCGCTCGGCTGTCCAAGGCTCGGCGAGCAGATCCCGCACCGTCAGACGATGTCCGAGCGACGCCGGTAACGCCTTCTGCCTGACGTTGGACAGGCACCCCGGCTTTTCGTAGAACAGCACCGACGACATCAGCTCACCCTTCATTTCTATGCCAACAGGTTCGGTCTTGATCGGCGTGCTCGGCGCGGAGCGCCCAACACAGGCGTGACACCGCCGGAGCGGTGTCACGAGTTTGATGGAGCGGTGTCGCCATTCGGCCGTAGAACCCGTCCGCCCCGGGCTAACCAAGACCGCCACCGAAAACCCAAAAAAAATCCTGAACCGCGCTCCACCAAGACCACGGACTGCTCGAAAGCCCGCTCAAACGCGGACATCGCGGGCATCGCGAAGCGCGGTTCAGCGCGCCTGGATCTCGGCACGGATGGCCGCCCACCGATCCGGCGGGATCCCGGTCAAAGACCCCGGCGGATTCACCGGCACACCGAGACCATCCAGAATGACCCCCTCGATCGGGCAGATACTCGCGCACTGCGGATCGGCGAAGTCGCCGTCGCACTCGGTGCATGCGTGTGCGTCAATCGTGAAATGCGGGAGCGCCTCGCGAATCGCCTCGCTCGGACACAAGGGCAAGCACGCCCAGCAATTCACGCAACCCTCGATGATCCTGTATGCCATGAGTGAACCTCCGCTGCCTTCGCGACCTAAACTGCGTCCAGAGTGAAATGCATCGTTCTCATCGTGTGTCGGGCTCAAGGATTTCTCCGACCTTTGCGGAGACGCGGTTCAGAATTCAATCTTGTTTCATTCTTGAACCGCGCCGACTCCAACGGTCGTTGAGTCTGCCGGGGCCGATCCCATCCAAGAACATCGCATACCGCACCGGGCGCGGTTTAAGCGCTCATCCGATGCGCTGTGCCGCCGGAACGTTCGAGCAGCCCCGCCTCCCCCATCTCGCGATACACCACGGCAACCGCGTCCTCGATGGGCTCCATCGCATGCTCTCCGTTCGGCGCAATGCCGGCGGCCTCCAACTGCCCCCAAGGCTCGTAACCGATGCGCGAGCAGAGCACGACCTCGCAGCCGTCGAGCACGCGGATGGTCTTGGCCAAAACGGTTTCGCCGTCGCCGCAGGTCTCGTCGCCCGAGCAATAGAGGTCGACCTTGCGGTGACCGATGAAGCGCACATCGTTCGCGCTGGCCTCGTAGACCAGGAACTCGCGGGCGTGGCCGAAATGCTGGTTGATCAGGCCGCCGCCGGTGGTCGCCACCGCCATCAACACCCGACGGGGCTCGGGGCGCGTGGGGCGGCGCCGGGTCAGGGAGGCAATCGAGACGAAGGTCTCGCTCGATGCGTTGCGCTGCGCTGCCCGACTGGCCTCGATCGCGGCATGGACCTCGGCACGACGGGCCATCGCCGCGGCGTAATCAATCTCCTGTTCGGAGAGCTTGTCGAGCTTGAACTCATCCCCGCGATCCTCGCCGAGCATGCCGACCGCATCCGCCCGGCATTGGCGGCAATGGCGCATCATGGCCATGTCTCCGGCGCAGGCATCCTGCAGGGCACTCAGCTCCTCGTTGGTTGGACCGCGCTGGCCCATCAACCCGTAGAAGGTGCCGTGCTCGGGCTCGGCGATGAGCGGCATGACGTTGTGCAGGAAGGCGCCCTTAGCCTTGACGACCCGGCTGACCTCTTTGAGGTGCTCGGCATTCACACCCGGAATCAGGACCGAGTTGACCTTGACCAGCACACCGCGCGCGACCAGCATCTCGAGTCCCTCCTGCTGCTGCGCGATCAGGATCTCGGCGGCCTTGCGCCCGGTCACCCGGCGGTTGTTCCAGAAGATCCAGGGATAGATCTTGGCACCCACGTCCGGGTCGACGCAGTTGATGGTGATGGTGACGTGCTCGATGTTGTGCTTGCAGATCTCGTCGACCAAACCGGGCAGCGCCAGCCCGTTGGTGGAGACGCAAAGCTTGATGTCGGGCGCCTTCTCGGAGAGCTGGCGGAAGGTCTCCAGCGTGCGCTGCGGATTGGCGAGCGGATCGCCCGGACCGGCGATACCGAGCACGGTCATCTGGGGGATGGCCGCAGCGACGGCGACGACCTTCTTCACCGCTTGGTCCGGGGTCAGCACCTCGGAGACGACGCCCGGGCGCGACTCGTTGGAGCAGTCGTACTTGCGATTACAGTAGTGACACTGGATGTTGCAGGCCGGCGCGACGGCAACATGCATCCGCGCGTAGTGATGATGCGCATCATCGGAGAAACAGGGATGGTTGTTGATCTTAGCGCGAATCGCCTCGGGCAGATGGGCGAGCTTCTCGCCACCGGCACCGCAGCCGCTCGACGCGCAACCGCCGCCGGGCGCGCCCGCGGCATCGGAAATGACCTTCAACTCCATCACGCTGCCTCCGGAGACGGGACGTCGGGCCCCGCGAAAAGATGTCTCTGGAAGGCAGCTGGGCAAAGACCATGCCTAGTCTTTACGGCAACTTAACCAACTGAAAAATTTACCGACGACAGCTCTCGACCCAAGCCGCTGTCGGAATCACGACAGCGTCGGCACAATCGACGTGTGGGATTCGGCTCAATGCGCGACACGGCTAAGGCGCCGGTCGAGCCTCATCCACAACGGCCGTGAGCCGCGCCAAAGGGTCTTGCCGGTAGAACAGCCGCATCTGCTCATAGACCGCCGGGTATTCGGAATGAACAAGCTCGGGCAGCTCGAAAAAGCCCTCGCTGAGCACGGCGAAAAATTCGGCAGGCGATTCGGTCGCATAGGGGTCGATCGGTGTTTCCTCGTCGGCATCGACCCGTCGACACAGATCCTCGTAGGCGGCGGAGAAGGTCTCGGCCCAAACCTTAGGAGACATACCGGCGTGCAGCGGCGGACAGCCGTTGGCAGCCCCGTCGCGCATATCGAGCTTGTGAGCCAGCTCGTGGATGACGACGTTGTAGCCGTCGCGCTCCATCCCGGCCTCGACATCCGCCCACGAGAGAATAACCGGCCCCTGCTCCCAGGCCTCGCCGCTCTTCGCCTCCTGCTCGGTCCAGACCACACCGTCGTCGCCCATGACCTCGCGCTCGGGGACGAATTCCTCGGGATAGACGATGACGGCATACCAGCCGCGGTACCAATCCAGACCCAGCTCCAGCACGGGAAGGCATGCCTGCAGGGCAATCGCCAGACGCATCCTGTCGGTCAACTCGAGCCCTTGCGCAGGGTCCAGACGTTTATCGCGCAGGAAGAGGAGGGCCAGATCGGCGAGGCGCCCGATCTCCTCTTCGGTCAGGTCGTCGAGCAACGGCAGGGCGCACAGGACCCGCTCAAAGTCGTGGGGATCGACACGCGCGCGCTCGCGCTCGAGCACGCGCGCCTGCCACCAATCGGTCAGCGCGCGCACGGCTGCTCCATCCGCCCGCGAGGCCGAGCACGGCGGGAAACGTCAATACGGGGCGAATGGCGCAGTGCACGCGTCCTATCGCGCAAAAGCCCGAGCTCGGCCGGGTCTTCGTCGTATGATTGATGTGCATCAAGGCGAATCGTACTCCGCTGCCCAAGATGGCTGGATTGACTTCTCCCCGCGGGGCTCCCGATCATGACGCGAAAGCTGTTGATCATCGCTATTCCGGTCCTCGTCGGACTCTTGGCATGGCTGTTGTTCTGGACCCCGAGCGGCGTCGGTGTGGATCCGGACGGGCCGAAGCACGGCACGCTGGAGCTGGCCTCGCCGCCGCAAGGCGGGGACTTCGTCCTCGACTCCGTGAACGGCCCCGTCGCCCTCGCCGATCTGCGCGGAAACGTTGTTCTGATCTACTTCGGCTACACCTGGTGTCCGGATATCTGCCCGACGAACCTAGTCTTGATCGCGGCCGCGCTCAAGGCGCTGACGCCCGAAGAACTGGAGCGGGTCCAGGTTGTCTTCGTCAGTGTGGACCCCGAGCGAGACTCCGCGGAGCGGCTTGCGGAGTATAGTGGCTATTTTCACCCCGAGATCCTCGGCCTGACCGGGACGCCCGAGCAGATCGCCGAGGTCGCCAAGCTCTACGGCGCGGCTTACCGGCGCACCGATCTGGATGATTCCGCGATGGGTTATGTCGTCGACCACTCCGCCTACAGCCATCTTGTGGATACGCAAGGCAAGCTCGTGCGCAACCTCGATCACGCCACGCCCTCGGCGGAAATCGTCGCGGCGATCAGAACACTGCTGGGATCGGGCTCGCCCACCGAGCATCGCTCCGAACCTTAAACGAAGCAAAACCACAACCCACGCCGTCTGTCGGAGGACACAACATGCCCGCATACGCATCGCCCCTGCTCGCCGCTACCCTTCTCGCCACGCTCTCCTTCTCCGCACTCGGCGCGGAGGTCTCGATCGGCGACCCCTACGCTCGCGCGGTGCCGCCCGGACAGGCGAACAGCGCCGTCTTCATGTCCTTGGAGAACCAGACCGGGGAGAATCAGGCGCTGGTCGGGGCCGAAAGTGTTGTCTCGGAGGTCGTCGAGCTGCACACGCATGTCGAAGAGGACGGGATGATGCGGATGCGCCGGATCGAGAAGATCGAGATTCCCGCCGGTGAAACGGTGACCCTGAAGCCGGGCGGCCTGCACGTGATGCTCATCGGCCTTAAACAACCGCTGGAGCCGGGCGACACGGTCGATCTCGCCCTGACCTTCGAAGACGGCTCGCGCATACCCGTTCAGGCGCCGGTGCGCCGAATCGAGGTGCCGATGCAGCGCACGGCGCACTAAGCCCGCGCCCGGAGCAATGCGAACCCTGCGGCAGGCGACGATCCATCCATCGTGGCCGGCCGCACCGGATTATCGTCAAGAATCGCATGGCCGAATCATCGGGAGCACCGCACCCGAGAGCGGAATTATCCGGCTCCTCGCCTGTCTCTGAGCAGGTATCGGAGGGTCATCTCGGCGGGCACGCGACGCCGCTGGTTTGACCCATATGCGGATGTTCTGATATACATCCGTGGATTTTCTCGCCCCCCGACCAGGCCGTCGATCCGCGAAAGGCGTCGCGGCCATGAATCACGACCCGATTAGGCATCCTCCATGGTTAAGAATTGGCTGATAACAATTACGGTGGCAACGGCATTGGTAGGCGGCGCGGTTCAAGCGTCCGAAGGGCATCAGGCCGCCGCCCCTCAGGTCGGAGACCCGAAAGCCGGCGAGGCGAAGGCAAACGGCGTGTGCATCGCCTGTCACGGCCCCCAAGGCAACAGTATCGTGCCGCTCTGGCCCAAGCTGGCCGGCCAGCACCCTGAATACATCGTGAAACAGTTGATGGACTTCAAAGCCGGTCGCCGCGCCAACGAGCAAATGACCCCGATGGCCATGCCGTTGACCGATCAAGAGGTCTTGGATCTGGCCGCCTATTACGCGACGCAGCCCAAGACCCCGGGCGCAGCGGATCCCGCGTTGGCGAGCAAGGGCGAATCCATTTATCGCTGGGGCAATCCCGATACCGGCGTACCCGCATGCAGCGGCTGTCACGGACCGGCGGGCCAAGGCCAGTCGCTCGCCAAGTTCCCGCGGATCTCGGCGCAGCACGCGGACTATACCAAACAGACCCTTGAGCATTTCCGCGGTGCGCTGCGCGCCAACGATCCGAACGGGATGATGCGTGGCGCTGCGGCTCGATTGAGCGATCAGGAGATCGCTGCGGTGTCTCAGTACATCCAAGGACTGAACAAGTAAGTCTCGCGCGGCAACCGGAACGGCTCACGGATGAGTCGTTCCGGAACCGTCGCTTCGCGCATACCGTCAGCGGGCTTGCCTTCGATTGCGGAGATTGGTCATCGGAGCACTGGACTTAGGGCCGGCCGAGCCCGGCTTGATCAAAGCCGGGGTGGACGAGCGTCCGGCGTTCACGACCGGTCAGGTGCAGCCGGCCGGGGCGACCGGCAGCACCGAGCGCATCGATGCCGTAGCCGGTCACGCACACCACCAAGATGTCTCGCGGGCGTCCTCGCTCTCGACCGACGCACGGCGTCTCAAGCTCTTGAGCTTCAATGTGCAGGCCGGGATCTACTCGCGCCGCTACAGCGACTATTTCACCAATAGCTGGAAGCACATCCTCCCGCACCCCGAGCGACTGGCGAATCTCACCCGCATCGCCCAACTGCTCCATCAATTCGACCTGGTCGGCCTCCAAGAGGTCGACGCCGGCTCCCTGCGCAGCGCCTACATCGACCAGATCCAATACCTGGCTCGCCACGGCGCCTTTCCGCACTGGTACAGGCAGGTCAACCGCAATCTCGGACCCTTCGCGCAGCACAGCAACGGGCTGCTCAGCCGCCTACCTCCGCAGCGGATCACCGAGCATAAGCTCCCGGGGCTGCCCGGACGGGGCGCCGTCGTGGCGGAGCTCGGGCTTTCGGACCATGAGACCCTTGCCGTGGCGATCGTGCATCTGGCCCTCGGATGGCGCGCACGGCGGCGTCAACTCGACTACCTGATCGCCCTGTCCGAGCAACACCCGTATCTCGTCATCATGGGTGACTTCAACTGCGGGTGCGATTCGAAAGGGCTCCGGGCCATGGTCCAAAAAGCCGCGATGCGCGGGCTCGACTGCGAGCTCAAGACCTTCCCGAGCTGGCGTCCGACGCACAATCTCGATCACATCCTGGTTTCTCGGCCGCTGAACGTGATCGCCGCCCGGGTGGTCGACTATGCCTTGTCCGATCACCTTCCGATCAGCATGACGATCGAGTTGCCCGAAGGTGTTTCATTCTCGGCATACGAGAACGGACCGAACCCGGAGTCGGTGCGCTGAACCGAGATCGCTGAACTGGGCGCGCCGGACTCCGCCGGCGCCGCTCGTTCAATCCTGGACGTAGAAATAACCCCATGCGCAGCCGCTTGCGCGCTCGAGCAGATCGAGAAAGCCTTCCGTCGGCACCGCCTCGCCCGGAAACACCTCCTCGACCTGGATGAGCAGGCGCGCAAACCCGCCCTGCTGCTTCCAATCCCAAGACCGAATCGGACGAGCCTCGCCGCAATTGGGGCAGACCACGGCGGCCCCGCGCCGATCCGATCCCGGCATCCTCGCCGATTCCTCGAATTGCTCCACGCGCAGCGGCCAATCGCTCAGGCGAGAACGGCAACCGGGACAACGCGGTGCGCGCGTATTGCGGCCGTGACACCAGCGCGGATATGCCGAAGCCGGCGGGACCACGACGTGACAGAAGGGGCCGCCGGTCTGCGGATCGCTCGCGATCGCGACCGCGCAACCGACGAAGGCGAGCAGCGCGAAAAACTCGGGCCCGACGCGATAGGCGCACTCGCGATCCGGGATGCGATCCGCGATGAACCCTGCCTCGCACAGTGTGCGAACGAGCCGATCCCGATCCGGACAGACCTCGGCATCGCGAGGCGCAAGAATCAACCGACCCACGTGATTGGACGACGGGGCGGCATCCGCGATCGGCATCGGACCCTTCGGTGTCATTGCATTGGATCCCCGATCCGCGCCAGCCAACGATCCCGCGGCGTGCACGGATCTGTGCCGCGACCGATACCCGCCCGTCGCGCGGGACGCGGCTCAGATGTCGAAAGCTTGGCAAGGGCGACGGGCAGATCCGCCAGCAGATCCAGATCCGCCGCATTGCCCGTGACGTTGGCGACGCAGACCTGAATCCCGTACTTGCGCAAGACCTCGACAAGCGGTTTGGCCGCGTCCAGGTGATCTCGAACCTCGTGCATCTGGAACTGAAGCAACGGACGGCGCCGGATCAGATTGCGCCGAACCATTTGATCGCGGAACCAGGGAAGCCACTGCTCGTCGGCAACCGAGGCCACGTTTTGATGGATCAAGAGTCGCAGTTTTGGGTGCGACTTGCGCTCTGCGTCCATCACATCGAGCGCAGGCTCCAACACCCGGCGATCGATCCTCGGCATCAACCCGCTGCGCTCGGCCACAGGGAGAAAATCACCGGCAGGCACATGCTCTCCGTCGAGTGTGCGCAAGCGAAGATGCACCTCGTAGAGCTCTCCGACGATGCCGATCGTCACGGTGAGCACGAGGCACTTGTCCTCGGCCCGAAGCTTGGTGGCGCCGAAGGTACGCAGAAGCTGCTCCGCGAACCCCTCCAGCGCCTCGCGGGTGACCCGACGGGCCAGCACGGCAAAGCTGAAGTCATCCAGGCGCGCCGCGCACTCCTGCGCGGCGAGCTGGTCGAGGAGCTTCTGCTCGAGCTGGCGCAACAGCCGCTCCGTGCCGTCGCTCCCCAAGGCATTGGAGATGTCTTGGAAGCGATCGAGACTGCGCAGGAAGTCCTCCTTCGAGAGCAGCCCCGGGAAGACCTCGGCCTCATCCGCGTTGACCCGGCGATCCTTGAGCAGACGCGACATCCGGATGCGATGCTCGATCGCACCGATCAGCTGCTCGCGCTGGATCGGCTTGGCGATGAAGCTGTCGCCGCCGACCCGCAAGGCCTCGAGTTGCTTGTCCGGGTCGGTCTCGGCAGAAAGCAAAGATAATGGGCATATCGAAGTACTCGCCGTGATCGCGGATGATCGCGGTCAACTCGGTACCGCGCGCATCCGGCATGTAGAGATCCATCAGCACCAGATCCGGCTGAATGTCTTGCATCTTGCGGAGGATCTCCAGCGGTTGATCGACGATGTGCGGCTCCATCCCAGCCTTGCTCAGCAGCAACGCGACGTATTTGGCCTGCAGCGGGTCGTCTTCGACCACCAGGATCCGGGATTGGCTGCCCTTGACCGGACCGCTCAGCTCGACGAGACGCTTCGCCACGTCGGGCACGGCAACCGGGGTTGGAAAACAGCCGCGCGCACCGGCGCGCATCACCTGGAGCCGCGTCTCGATGTTCTCGGCGTCGGCGATACAGACGACTTGGCTTCGTGGTCCCGGATCCCGTCAGGCGCTCGATCAAACCGGACGGGCCGGCGCCGGACGAGACGTAGCGCAAATCGAGGATCAGCACGCCGGGGCGCGTCCGCCCGAGCGCGGTTTCGAGCGCGTCGAGATCCCCGAAGGCATCGAGCTGCAACCCGGCCGGCCGAATCAGACTCGCGAGCCCGGTTTGCAACGCCGCGTCGTCGCAGAGGTGGAAGATCCTGTTTTCGGTATCCGCAAAACCTGCTTCGTTCATAAGCGAAAGCGCCTCGGTGGGGCGTCGAGAGATGCTGTCTGCCGTTGCATGGTTCGACACCATCCGCGCGAGCAGACTCCCTTGAGACCGGCATCAGGATCGGCAGCCCGAGCCCAAAGGTCAAGCCTAAAGCCGGACCGCGGCGTACCCTCGGTTCGATCGGGTTGAAATCCCGGCGGCCTTTCGTTAGTTTCAGCCGACATGCTGCTGGGGGTGTCCGGTACGCGTGGCCGCATCCGACCGAAATGCCTGTCGACCGACCGGCACCGCACGGTTCACGATGAAGCCACGCGACGGGCTGAGAAAGACCCTTCGAACCTGATCCGGATCATGCCGGCGCAGGAAAGCAGGCGACGAGGATGGATCCAAGGCACCGGTCCGCAACGATGACCGAGCCCGCCGGGCATCGCCATCGAGAGGCCGGCGCGACGATCCGGGTAGTGTATCCGATGAGCCTTGCAGGCTCTCGGTCCCTGCCACCTCGACTCGGGACTCGCATGCGTCCCGATCACCCCGCCGCTCCTCCCGCCGGATGGCGCCGACCATCGTCGTGCGCCGACATCCGTTCGGACCGCAGCCAGTACGGCCGATCCGGCCCCATATCAACGGCGCCACCATACGCCACGCGTCCGTCGAGAGGAGATTCCATGAGCGCCATCCCACAGGCCTTCGCCCAGAAGACCGCCGAGCTGTCCGACGAGGTCACGCGGCCCTTTCCAAGCTCGCGCAAGATCTACGTCACGGGATCGCGTCCGGACTTGCGGGTCCCCATGCGCGAGGTCACGCTGACCCCGACGCAGACCAACGCGGGGATCGAGGAGAATCCGCCGATCATGGTCTACGATACCTCCGGCCCTTATACGGATCCGACGGCGCACATCGATCTACTCGCCGGCTTGGCCGATCTACGCAGCCCCTGGATTCAAGAGCGCGGCGACACCGAGCTGCTCGACGGACCCACCTCGGCCTTCGGACGCGAGCGCCAATCCGACCCAAAGCTCGCACATCTGCGCTTCGAGCACATCCGCACCCCGCGCCGCGCCAAGCCGGGCCGCAACGTCACCCAGATGCACTATGCGCGACAAGGCATCATCACCCCCGAGATGGAGTTCGTCGCCATCCGCGAGAACATGCGCCTGGATGTGCTGCGCGCCGACCCGCGCTACACGAAGCTCCTGCGCCAGCATCGCGGACAGTCGTTCGGCGCCAGCCTGCCCGAGACCATCACCGCCGAGTTCGTGCGCGACGAGATCGCCCGCGGGCGCGCCATCATCCCGGCCAACATCAATCACCCCGAGCTCGAGCCCATGATCATCGGGCGCAACTTCCGGGTGAAGATCAACACCAACATCGGCAATTCGGCCATCACCTCCGGTATCGAGGAAGAGGTCGAGAAGATGGTCTGGTCGGCACGCTGGGGCGGCGACACCCTGATGGATCTCTCCACCGGCAAGAACATCCACGAGACGCGCGAGTGGATCCTGCGCAACGCGCCGGTGCCCATCGGTACCGTGCCCATCTACCAGGCGCTCGAAAAGGTCGACGGCAAACCCGAGGAGCTGACCTGGGAGATGTTCCGCGACACCCTGATCGAGCAGGCCGAGCAGGGCGTGGATTATTTCACCATCCACGCCGGCGTGCTGCTGCGCTATGTCCCGCTGACCGCGGAGCGGCTCACCGGCATCGTCTCGCGCGGCGGCTCCATCCTCGCCAAATGGTGTCTGGCTCATCACCAGGAGAACTTCCTCTACACGCACTTCGGCGAGATCTGCGAGATCATGAAGGCGTACGACGTCTCCTTCAGCCTGGGCGACGGGTTGCGCCCGGGCTCGATCGCCGATGCCAACGACGCCGCCCAGTTCGCCGAGCTGGAGACCTTGGGCGAGCTGACCCGCTTCGCCTGGGAGCACGACGTTCAGGTCATGATCGAAGGCCCCGGCCATGTCCCTCTGCAGATGATCGAGGAGAACGTCACCAAGGAGCTCAAAGACTGCTACGAGGCGCCCTTCTACACCTTGGGGCCGCTGATCACCGACATCGCCCCGGCCTACGACCACATCACCTCCGGCATCGGCGCCGCCAACATCGGCTGGTACGGCACCGCCATGCTCTGCTACGTCACGCCCAAGGAACACCTGGGCCTGCCCGACAAGCAGGACGTGCGCGACGGCATCGTCACCTACAAGATCGCCGCCCACGGTGCGGACCTCGCCAAGGGTCTGCCCGGCGCCCAGATTCGGGACAATGCGCTGTCCAAGGCCCGCTTCGAGTTCCGTTGGGAGGACCAGTTCAACCTCTCGCTCGATCCCGAGCGCGCGCGCGACTTCCACGACCAGACCATGCCGCACGAGTCGCACAAGGTCGCCCATTTCTGCTCCATGT
>NZ_DATITZ010000362.1:0-9328 GCF_035467215.1 Thiocapsa sp.
GGAGGCCGGGCTGGATACCGGACCCGTCTATCATCGCGTGGCCACGCCGATCGGCCCGCGCGACACCGGTGCCGATCTGCACGACCGACTCGCCGCGCTGGGCGCAGGTGCGTTGATCGATGCCTTGCCCGGCATCGCCGACGGATCGCTGCCCCCGGAGCCGCAAACCGAGGATCAGGTCACCTACGCACACAAACTGATAAAGGACGAGGCCATCATCGACTGGCACCAGCCCGCCGAGATCATCGGACGCATGATCCGCGCCTTTAACCCCTGGCCCGTCGCTCAGACCGGCCTCGACGGCGAGACCCTGCGGATCTGGGACGCCGAGATCGACCCCGACCGCGCAACGCAGGCCACGCCCGGGACCGTGATCGGCGCCGGCAAGTCGGGCATCGAGGTCGCCGCCGGCCGAGGGATCGTGCGCATCGTCCGTCTCCAGCCGCCCGGCAAGCGGGCGATGGCGGCCGCGGATTTCCTCAATGCCCGTTCGATGGACGGCGTTCGGCTTGGCTGAGCGCCGGCCGCAGGCCGCCGCCGGCCCGACAGGCGCGGCAAGGCATCCCGTCGGCGCCGAATCCCGCGCGGCTGCGGCCCTGGCACTCTTCGGCGTGCGCGGTCGCGGCCAGTCGCTCACGCGCGTGCTCGAAAACGCCCGCCTCGCCTCGCAGGCGCCCGCCGAGCGCGCCCTCACGCAAGAGATGGTGTACGGCTCGTTGCGTACCCTGCCGCGCCTGGAGGCACTGGTCGCGCGTCTGCTCAATCACCCGGTCAAGCCGGGGGACAAGGATCTCGAATCGCTGATCCTGATCGGCCTGTATCAGCTCATCGCGATGGACACGCCCGACCACGCCGCGGTCGCCGCCACGGTCGAGGCCAGCCGACTCATCGGCAAGCCCGACAAGGCGGCGCTGGTGAACGCACTGCTGCGTCGCTTTCTGCGCGAACGCGAGGCCCTCTTGGCCGCTGTCGATGAAGAGCCTGCCGTCCGCTGGCTCTTTCCCGAATGGCTGCTCGATCGCCTGCGCGAGAACTGGCCGGAGGATTGGGAGCAGATCGTGCGCACCAGCAATGGTCGCGCGCCCATGAGTCTGCGCGTGAACCGCACCCGCACCGACCGGCGGACGTACCTCGGCACGCTCGCCGCGGCCGGCATCACGGCGCGGCCCATCCCCGGCTGCGACATGGGCCTGAGGCTCGATCAGCCGCGCCCGACCCACGAGCTGCCCGGCTTCGAGGCCGGACTGGTCTCGGTGCAGGACGGCGGCGCCCAGCTCGCGGCCGACCTGCTGGATGCGCACCCCGGACAGCGCGTCCTCGACGCCTGCGCGGCACCCGGCGGAAAGACCGCGGGTATCCTCGAGCGTGCCGAGAATCGGCTCGATCTGCTGGCGATCGACAACGCCCCGACACGGCTTAAATCAATTCGCGACACACTCGCGCGACTGGGCCTGACCGCCGAGGTCGCACTCGGCGACGCGGCCGAGCCCAGAGGCAGCTGGACCGCCAAGCCCTTCGATCGCATCCTGCTCGACGTGCCCTGCTCCGCGACCGGCGTGATTCGCCGCCATCCCGACATCAAATGGCTGCGCCGCAACGCGGACATCCCGGCGCTGTGCGCCTTGCAGGATCGGATCCTGGAGGCGGCCTGGCCGCTGCTCGCCCCGGGCGGGCGGCTGCTGTATGCGACCTGCTCCTTGCTCGCGGAGGAGAACCAGGACCGGATCGCTGCCTTCCTGGAGCGCCATCCGGACGCGCGCGAGTGTCCGATCACGGCGACCCACGGCCGCTCGCTCTCGCACGGCGTCCAACTGCTGCCGCAGGACGGGGCGAACGACGGTTTCTATTTCGCATTGATCGAGCGGCCGGCGTCATGACCGGGCGACCCACGCAGCATCCACGGCGGTTCCTTCCGGCGGCACTGATGCTGGCACCTCTGTTCCTGTTGGCGAGCGTCGCATTCGGCGCGGGCAAGGACGGACTGCGGGTCGAGCAGGTCGAAACGCGACTCGTCGACGACATGTTCTTCATGAACGCCTTGCTGGACTACCGTTTCAGCACCGAGGCGCTCGAAGCACTCGAGAACGGCGTGCCGCTGACCATCCTGGTGCAGATTCAGGTCCGTCGGGTCGGTGCCTGGCTCTGGGAGGACAGCCAACTGGATCTTCAGCTGCGCTACGCCATTCGCTACAAACCACTCTCGGAGCGCTACGAGGTCTACCGGCTTCCCGGCAACGAGGGCCGCAGCTTCGTCAGCCGCGATGCCGCGATTCGCGCGCTCGGCGAGATCGTCGATCTGTCGCTGATCGGCGCGTCGAGCCTCGACGACGACACGGACTACGAGGTGCACATTCGGGCCTCGCTCGACATCGAAGAGCTGCCGCTCCCGCTGCGTCCGATGGCTTATCTGAAACCGGCCTGGAAGCTCTCCAGCGGGTGGAGCAAGTGGCCTTTAACGCCTTAGCACGTCTGCGCGGACTCGGCGCCTTGCCGGTCGCGGCTTTGATCCTCGCGCTCTTCGTCGTTCTGGTGCTGATGCGCGATGCGGTGGAGAACTCCGAGACCCTGAGCCGTGCCTTCGTGCCGCTGCTCTCGGTGGTGTTGGCCGGTCTGGGCGCGCTCGCCATCCTGGTCATCGTCAACATCGTGAAGCTGGTGCGCCGCTACCGCCAGCAGGCGGCCGGCTCGCGCCTGACCGGGCGTATCCTGGTGCTCTTCGTGCTGGTGTCGCTGCTGCCGGTGGGTGTGGTCTATTACTTCTCCCTCGGGTTCCTGCTGCGCGGGATCGACAGTTGGTTCGACGTGGAGATCGGCCGAGCCATGCAGGACGCGCTGGTGCTCAACCAGGCATCCCTCGATCTCAATCAGCGGGTGCTCGCCCGCTACACCGAGCAGCTCATCGCCGGGATCGAGGATCGCTCCTCGACCGCCATCGCACTCAGTTTGAACAATCTGCGGCGTCAGGCCGGCGCCATCGAGCTGACCGTCTACACCGCCGGCGGTCAGGTGCTCGGCAACGCCAACGAGGACCCGACCCAGCTGGTACCGAATCAGGCCGAGCGCGAGATCCAGCAAAGCGTGCGCGCCGGCAACAACTATGTCGGCCTGGAAAGCGACCTCGGCGGGGAGCTGATCGTGCGGGTGTTGGTGCAGGATCCGCTCGGGCGGGACATGCAGATGCAGGCGATCTTCCCGACCTCGGCGCGCATCACCGAGCTGTCCGAGCGCCTGGAGCGCGCCTACAATCGCTACACCGAGCTGGCCTATCTGCGCCAGTCATTGAAGCTGAGCTTCTCCCTGACCCTTTCGTTGGTGCTCCTGTTCGGCGTCATGGCCGCGGTGATCGCCGCCTTCCATATTGCACGGCGTCTCGTCGCGCCGGTCGCGGACATCGCCCGCGGCACCCGCGCGATCGCCGAGGGCGACTACGAGCAACAGCTCCCGCTGCCCAAGCACGACGACGAGCTCGCCTTCCTGGTCGCCTCCTTCAACGCGATGACGCGCCGGATCGCCCGGGCGCGGGATGTCGCGAACCGTAGCCAGCAGGCGGTGGAGACCCAACGCAACTATCTGGAAACGGTCCTGGGACGACTCTCGTCCGGGGTCATCGCCTTCGATGCCGATCAGCGGCTGCAGACCTCCAACCCGGCGGCGCGTCAGATCCTGTCGCTTGCCTTTGCCGCGGACGAGCAACCGGAGCTCTCGCGCGTGGAGCGCGAGCTGCCCTGGCTGACACCCTGGACCGAGACCGTGCGCGGCCATATCCTCGCCGGGGAGGATTGGCGTGCGGAGATCGAGCTCGATCGCGGTGAAACCCGTCAAACCCTGATGTGCCGCGGCAGCTCGCTGCCCCTGCCGGACAGCGAGCAACGGGGGCACGTCGTGGTCTTCGACGACATCAGCTCCCTGATCACGGCACAGCGCAACGCGGCATGGGGCGAGGTGGCCCGGCGGCTGGCCCACGAGATCAAGAACCCCTTGACGCCGATCCAGCTCTCGGCGGAGCGCCTGCGCCACAAGCTGCTCGCCAAGGCCGACGAGGCGGACGCTAAGATCATCGATCGCTCGACCCGGACCATCGTCCAGCAGGTCGAGGCGATGAAGGCGATGGTGAACGATTTCTCCGACTATGCCAGCACACCGCATATCCGCGCCGAGCCCCTGGAGCTCGACCGGCTCGCCCAAGAGGTGCTGGACCTGTATCGCAGCGCCGGCACGAGCGCACTCGAGATCGCTCTGGGTGCGCCCGGGGTCCAGGTCCGCGGCGATCCGTTGCGCTTGCGTCAAGTGGTTCATAATCTGATCAAGAACGCGCAGGAGGCGATGGACGGACGCCCCGACGCACGCATCGCCGTGACGACGCGCGTCGTGCGCGAGAACGGTACACCGCTCGTCGAGCTGGAGGTGGCCGACAACGGGCCAGGGTTCGAGGAGCACCTCTTCGAACGCCTCTTCGAGCCCTACGTCACCACCAAATCAAAAGGGACCGGTCTCGGCTTGGCCATCGTCAAGAAGATCGTCGAAGAGCACCGCGGTATCATCAAGGTCGAGAATACGGGTCATGGCGCGCTGATTCGGATCCGCCTGCCGATCCGGCAGGGGACCAGGCACGCGACCCAAGGCCGAGAACAGGACGAAAAGCTATGAGTGCAACGCACGTCTTGGTCGTCGACGACGAACCCGACATCCGGGGTCTCGTGCAGGAGATCCTCGAGGACGAGGGCTATGCGGTGGCGAGCGCGGAGAACGGCGAGACCGCACGACACGCGCTGCGCGAGCGCCGCCCCGATCTGATCCTGCTCGACATCTGGATGCCCGATCTGGACGGCATCACGCTGCTGCGCGAGTGGTCGGAGGAGGAAGACGGTCTGCCCTGCCCGGTCATCATGATGTCCGGTCACGGCACCGTGGAGACGGCCGTGGAGGCGACGCGGCTCGGCGCCTACGACTTTCTCGAAAAACCGCTCTCGATGGCCAAGCTGCTGCTCACCGTGGAGCGGGCGCTGGAGGCCGACAAGCTTCAGAAGGAGAACATCGGTCTCAAACGTCGCGCACCCCAGGTGCACGAGCCGGTCGGGCGCAGCGCGACCCTGCAACGGCTGCGCGAGCAGGTCAAACGCATCGCCCAACACGACACCTGGGTGCTGATCACCGGGGACGCCGGCAGCGGTCGGGAGACCTTCGCGCGCTACCTGCATTCACAGAGCGCACGCCGCGAGCGCCCCTTCGTGGATCTGAGCGTCTCCACGCTCGCCGGGGGCAACGCAGCGCGCGAGCTCTTCGGGACCGAGGACGGCGAGCACACCCATTACGGGAATCTGGAAAAGGCCGCCGGCGGGACCCTGCTGCTCGACGAGGTTGCCGACATGGAGCTGGATGCGCAGGCCAAACTGCTCGGCGCGCTGGATACCGGATCCTTCATCCGTGTCGGGGGCACCGAGCCGGTGCGCATCGATGTCCGCATCATCGCCGCGACCCAGCGTAATCTCGAGGAGGAGGTCCGTGCCGGGCGGTTTCGCGAGGATCTCTTCTATCACCTGAACGTCGTCCCGTTGAACATCCCGCCGCTGCGCGACCACGCCGAGGACGTCACCGACCTGTTGAACTTCTATCTCGACTACTTCGCGACCCACGAGAAGCTGCCCTATCGCCGCTTCAGCGTGGGCGCCCAAAACTATTTGCGCAACTACAGCTGGCCCGGCAACGTGCGCGAGCTCAAGAACCTGGTGCAACGGGTCCTGATCTTAGGTGCCGGCGACGAGATCAGTCAGAAGGAGGTCGAGTCCGCGCTCGGCGCGCCGCCGCCCTCCCAAGGGCAGGCACTGGAGGGCTTGGTCTCGTTTGATCAGCCGCTGCGCCAAGCACGCGAGCAGTTCGAAAAGGCCTACCTCGATTACCAGCTCGAAAAGCACACCGGCAACGTCAGCAAGATGGCGAAGGAGGCAGGAATGGAGCGCACGCACCTTTACCGCAAGCTCCGCTCGCTAGGGATCGAGATCAAGGAGCGGCGTTGAAGTGCGCCTCCCGCTGAAGTGCGTCCGGCGGGGCATGTCCAGTTGGTACCTGCAACACAGGTCCGGCATCTCGACAGACCTTGGCGCTGACGCACTTCAAGTATTTTCTTTTTTTAATATCTTAAACCGCGTCTCGCCGACCGTTCCCAGGAGCGTCGCGGACGAAAGACACCACGCCAAAACAACGAAAACTCCGGACGCGGTTTAATCAATGAAGATCATCATCCTCGGCGCCGGACAAGTCGGCACCTCGGTGGCCGCCAATCTGGTGAGCGAGGCGAACGACATCACCGTCGTCGATCACAACCCGGATCTGCTCAGGGAGCTGCAGGACCGCTTCGATCTGCGCACCATCCTGGGCCACGGCGCCCACCCGGACGTGCTGCGCCGTGCGGGCGCGGAAGACGCCGACATGATCATCGCGGTGACCAACAGCGACGAGACCAATATGGTCGCCTGTCAGGTCGCCTACACGCTCTTCCACACCCCGACCAAGATCGCCCGGGTGCGGGCCCAGAGCTTTCTCGATCAACCCAAGCTGTTCGGCACCGAGGCCCTGCCGATCGATTTTCCGATCAGCCCGGAGGCATTGGTCACCGAGTACATCCTGCGTCTGGTCGAGAATCCGGGCACCCTGCAGGTGCTCGACTTCGCCGGCGGGCGCATCCGGCTGGTCGCGGTCAAGGCCTATTACGGCGGGCCTCTGGTCGGGCATGAGCTGCGCACCCTGCATGAGCACATGCCCCAGGTCGAGGCCCGGGTAGCGGCCATCTACCGCCAGGATCGCGCCATCGAGCCCCAAGGCGATACCGTCATCGAGGCCGACGACGAGATCTTCTTCGTCGCCGCCCCCAAGCACATCCGCTCGGTGATGAGCGAGCTGCGGCGTCTGGATCGTCCCTACAAGCGCCTGATCATCGCCGGCGGCGGCAATATCGGCACCCGGCTCGCCGGGGCGCTGGAGATCAACTATCGGGTCAAGATCATCGAGCGCGATCTGAAACGCTGCAAACGCATCGCGGAGAGTCTCGAGAAAACGATCGTGCTGCACGGCGACGCGGCGGATCGCGATCTGCTCCTGGAGGAGAATATCGAGAACACCGATGTGTTCTGCGCCGTCACCGACGACGACGAGGCGAACATCCTCTCGGCAATGCTCGCGAAGCGGCTGGGCGCCCGCAAGGTCATGGCCCTGATCAACCGCCCGTCCTATGTGGAGCTGGTGCAATCCGGGGCCATCGATATCGCCATCTCGCCGCAGCAGGCGACGATCGGCAGCCTGCTCAAGCATATCCGGCGCGGCGACGTGGTCGTCGTGCATTCCTTGCGGCGCGGCGCGGCGGAGGCGATCGAGGCCATCGCCCACGGCGACGAATCCTCGAGCAAGGTGATCGGGCGCAGCATCGAGAACATCAGGCTCCCGCGGGGTACGAGTATCGGCGCCATCGTGCGCGGCGACGAGGTCCTCATGGCGCACCACGACACCGTCATCGCCGCGGAGGACCACGTCATCCTCTTTCGTCAGGACAAGGCGCGGATCCCGGAGGTCGAACGGCTTTTCCAGGTCGGGGTCACCTTTCTCTAAAGGGGTGCCGATGGGCACGATCTCCGAGTCCGCGCCTCGGTTGCCGATTCGCATTGGCCGACCGAGTCCGGGACCGGACAATAGTCGGTCATGAACATCCTCATCCGTATCCTCGCCCTCCTCGCGATCGCGATCCTCGTCGCCTTCGCTGCCTTTCATCAATCGGACTCGACCCCGGAGGCAGGTGGCTCGGCACTGCTCGACTTTGCCGAGCAAGGTGATCTCTCCGCCTTGAACGCGCTCCTGAAGCCGTCGACGAAGGTCGACGTGCGCGACAGCTGCGACTGGACGCCACTGATGAAGGCCGCGCTCTACGGGCACCTCGATGTCGTGGAGCGCCTCCTCGATGCCGGTGCCGACATCGACGCCCAAGACAAGGGCGGATATACGGCCATGATGCTCGCGGCCTCGAACAATCATGCACCGATCGTCGATCTGCTCTTGAGCAAAGGCGCCATGATCGATCACCAAGAGCAGACCGAAGGCTGGACGGCCTTGATCTGGACCGCCGGCAAAGGCCACGCAAAGACCGTCGAGGTGCTGCTGCGCCACGGTGCCGATGAAACCCTGAAGGACTTCGCAGGCCGCACCGCCGAGGATCACGCCCGCGAGGCCGGTCATCAGGCCGTCGCGGAGCAACTCGCCGAACGGAGCCGCTAGGCCGCGTCCTGCATCGCCTGCGGTGTATTCGCCTCGGCGGGCCTCGCCCATCAACCCGGCCACGTCGCTTCGGCGCGACCCGGTGTCGGCGTCGGGCGGAGCCGGAGCAGACACGGCGCTTGCGCAGACACGGGATGGCCCATAGTTCAATAAGACATGCCCGGATGGGCAAGCCGAGCCGAAACGCCCCGATGAAAAGAAAAGCCCGCATCGAAGACGCTTTGAAGAACACCTTCGACCCCATGCATCTGGAGGTGGTCGACGAAAGTCATATGCATTCAGTGCCAGCCGGCGCCGAATCCCACTTCAAGATCCTAGTCGTCAGCGAGGCCTTCGCCGAGAAAACATTGGTTGCCCGCCATCGCCTCCTCAATCGCGCCCTGAGCGGCGAGCTCGAAGGCGGGCTCCACGCCATGGCGTTGCATATCTGGACCCCGGAGGAGTGGTTCGCCAAAGGCGGGACTGTCCCCGAGTCGCCTCCCTGCCAGGGGGGATCGAAAGGCGGTTGAGCGGCGAATCAGGTGACCGATCTTCGACACCCCTTTTTCCGACAAAGAAAGTGCAATATTCACACGCGAAGTGTGGGCGCCTGTGCCATGCTTAAGTCAAGTCGGAAGGGCTGAGGTCGGTTGTTCGGATTCGCAGCATCAGCAAAGGTGTTGCTGATTTCCGGCTTCGGGGCGAGCGCCCACAGGCGAAAACAACGACAACAATCCACGTCGTAAGCGCCCGCATTGGCTCAGTTACCGCATCGCGGCGTCTCATCGCGAAGCGGCCTGTGGAACCAATGGGAGTCAATCGACATGAAGACGTCAAACCTCTTCAGCGCTCGCGCGCTGATCCATCCATTGCTCGTCGCTCTTTCGTCCGTGACTGTCGCCGCCGCGGCTGCGGACGTTTCGAACATCGAGCTGCGGCGCCTCTTCGAGCCGAGCAGCAGCGAACGGGCCGCCGAAGCCAAAGGCGAGATCTATATCTAGCGAGGCTTCGCCTCAGACCGACGAGTCATGGGGTGAGCTCCGGTATCGGGCGGCCCCGGTTGAGCGACGGAAGGCTAAACTTCCTTTGG
>NZ_DATITZ010000363.1:0-4395 GCF_035467215.1 Thiocapsa sp.
TGATCGCCGCGATCGAGAACATGCTCCCCGGCGCCGCGCACCGTAAATTCTTCTATCTGTCGGTCGACTTCATCCGCAAACCCTTCGATCCGAAGGACGAGATCCGCATGCAGCGTCTGAAGGACGCGTACCCGCACATCGGCGAGCTTTCACTGCGCGGCAGCGAGAACCCCAACCTTCTGCCCAAGGGCGCCATCACGGTGCGCATGCACTCGGTCGGCGGGTGGGGCGCGGTCACGACCGGCAAGAACCTGGCGATGACCCTCTATGATCTACTCGGCTTCGACATCCGCGCCAATCCCAAGTACGGCTCGGAGAAGAAGGGTCAACCGACGACCTATTTCCTCTCCGCCGCACCCGAGCCGATCCGGCTCAACTGCGAATACACCTATGTCGACGTGGTCCTGAGCCCGGATCCGAACGTTTTCACCCACTCCAATCCGCTCGCCGGGCTGGATCGGGGAGGGCGCTTCATCGTCCAATCGAGCCTCGACAACCCAGAGCAGGTCTGGGCGAGCTTCCCGCCGGCCGCACGCAAATATATCGTCGAGCACGAGATCCGCGTCTACTACATCGACGGCTTCAAGATTGCCCGTGAAGAGGCGTCCGATCCCGAGCTGCAGATCCGCATGCAGGGCAACACCTTCCAAGGTGCCTTCTTCGCCGCATCCCCTTTGATGGAGCGCGCCGGGCTCGACGAGGCCGGACTCTTCGCCGCCATGGAGGAGCAGATCCGCCACAAGTTCGGCGCCAAGGGCGAGCGTGTCGTGCAGGACAACCTGCGCATCGTGCGCCGCGGTTTCGACGAGATCGTCGAGATCGTCGATAAACCCATGATCAGCGGCCAGCTTCTGCCCCGCAAGGAGGTCGGTCTGCCGGTCATGCTCAAGCAGTTGCCCGAGGGCGACGGCGGCATCACCGACGTGCATCGCTTCTGGGAGCAGACCGGCGCCTTCTACGCGAGCGGTCGCGGTAGCGACAACCTCGCCGATCCGCACATGGCACTGTCGTTGATGCCGGCTTCAAGCGGCGTCTATCGCGACATGACCCAGATCCGCTTCACCTATCCGAAATACGTGCCCGAGAACTGCACCGCCTGCGGCAACTGTTTCTCGGTCTGTCCGGACAGCGCTATCCCGGGTCTGGTCAACACGATCTCGGACATCTTTGCCGCCGCCATCGCTCGGGTCGAGCGCGGGATGCCCACCCAGCATCTGCGTCGCGAGACTCGCAGCGTGGAGAAGCGTCTGCGCAAGCTCATCGAAGCGGCCGGTGATGCCGCCGATATGCGCCAACTGATGGACCGCGCCGTGCTCGAAACCCTCGCTGCCTATCAGGGCGAGCCCGAGCAAAAGGCCATCATGGAGCAGGAATTCGGCCTCATGATGCAGGCCCTCGGCGATTATCAGTTTGCCGTCACCAAGCCCTATTGGAGCAACCGCGAGAAGAAGCAGAAAGGCAGCGGCGGGCTCTTCAGCATCACCGTCAACCCTTACACCTGTAAGGGCTGCAACGAGTGTGTCGAGGTCTGCGACGACGGCGCGTTGGTCTCCGAGCCCCAGACGACGCAGACGATCGAGGAGATGCGCGCCAAGTGGGACTTCTGGCTTGAGCTGCCGACCACGGAACCGGACTTCATCCGCATCGATGATCTGGATGACAAGATCGGCGCCCTGGAGACCCTGCTGCTCGACAAGTCGAACTATCAGGCGATGGTTTCCGGTGACGGCTCCTGCATGGGCTGCGGCGAGAAGACGGTGATCCATCTGTTCACGGCGACCGTCGCGGCATTGATGCAGGGACGTGTCAAGCGACACCTGGCCGAGCTCGACGATCTGATCAACCGCCTGGAGACGCATGTGCGTTTGAAGCTGGCCGCGAAGATCGACCTGACCAATATGGCTGCGATCAACAAGGCCGTCGATGCCCATAAAGATGCCGATCTGCGTCTGTCGGACCTCTCGGCAGAGCTGGATCAGGATCGCAGCGCCGAGCCGGTCGATCCCGAATGGCTGACCTGGGTGACGGGTCTGCTCGATAAGCTGCGTCATCTCAAGTCCCAGTACACCGCCGCCCAGCCGCGCTCGGCCATGGGCATCGTCAACGCCACCGGCTGCTCCTCGGTCTGGGGTGCGACCTTCCCCTTCAACCCCTATCCCTTCCCTTGGTCGAACCACCTGTTCCAGGACTCGCCCTCGATCGCGCTCGGTCTCTTCGAAGGCCACATGCGCAAGATGGGCGAGGGCTTCAAGGCCATCCGTATGGCGCGCCTGGAGCTGGAGCGCGGCTACAACGCAGTCGAGCACGGTGAATATCTCACCTACTTCGACTGGAAGGACTTCTCCGACGAGGAATGGCTGCTCTGCCCGCCGGTCGTTGCGGTCGGCGGCGACGGGGCCATGTACGACATCGGCTTCCAGAATCTCTCGCGGGCGCTCATGTCCGGCCATCCGGTGAAGATCATGGTGCTCGACACCCAGGTCTACTCCAACACGGGCGGGCAGTCCTGTACCTCCGGCTTTATCGGCCAGGTCGCCGACATGGCCCCCTACGGCAAGGTCGGCAAAGGCAAGACCGAGATCCGCAAGGAGATGGGGCTCATCGGCATGGCCCACCGCACCAGCTTCGTGCTCAACGGTGCGGCCGGCAATCTGACACATCTGCTCGAAGGCTTCATCGACGGACTCAACGCCCGTCACCCGGCGCTGTTCAACATCTACACGAGCTGTCAGCCCGAGCACGGCATCGGCGACGAGATGTCTACGCATCAAAGCCGTATGGCGATCGAGTCGCGCGCCTATCCGCTGTTCCGCTTCGACCCGGATGCCGGCACCAGCTTCGAGGAATGCTGCTCCATCGAGGGCAATCCGAATATCGACCAGGACTGGATCAACTGGACGCTCAAATATACCGACGAGAAAGGCGAGCCGGCCGAGATGACCGTGCCCTTCACCTTTGCGGATTTTGCAATGATGGAGGGCCGGTTCCGTAAACACTTTCGCAAGGCCCCGCCCGAGACCTGGAACGATTCCATGATCCCCATGGCCGAGTTCCTGGACATGGACGAGGACGCGCGCATCGGACACTTCCCCTACGTCTGGGGCGTGGACGCTAAAAACCGCTTGATGCGGGTGCTGGTCTCCCAAGAGCTGGTGACCTCCTGCGAAGAGCGCCGCGCCTTCTGGACGCAGTTGCGCGGGATCTGCGGGTACCTCAATAGGGTCGACGTCGAGGCGGTGCGCAACCAGGCCAAGGCCGAGATGGCGCAGAAGCTGACCAGCAGTCTGCTCGCAATGGCCGGCGGCGATGTCGGGGCCCTGGCCTCCTTCGCGGGCGGCAACGGCAACGGTGCCGCGGCAGCCGGCAGCAATGGCGCCGGCAACGGCTCGGGCAACGGTGCGGCGGCCGACTGGGAGCCGGTCTGGGTCGAAACCCCCGAATGCACCGCCTGCGACGAGTGCATCACGATCAACCCCAAGATCTTCAAATACAACGGCGAGAAGAAGGTCGAGGTGATCGATCCCAAGGGCGGCTCCTATCAGGACATCGTCAAGGCCGCCGAGAAGTGCACCGCTGGGTGCATCCATCCGGGCACCCCTTGGAACCCGGCAGAGCCGGGCCTGGAGAAGCTGCTCAAGCGGGCCGCGAAGTACCAGTAATGGGTCTTTTCAGTCTCTTCCAACGCCACCGCACCTTCGAGCACGGGATCTACCCGGTCGAGCATAAGGAGCTGACGGCGGATAAGCCGATCCGTCGGCTTCCCTTTGCGCCCGAGCTGGTCATCCCGCTCGCCCAGCATAAAGGGGCGCCGGCTGTGCCCTTGGTCAAGGTCGGCCAGGAGGTGGTGCGCGGCGAGCCGATCGCCCGCGCCGAGGGGTTCGTGTCGGTACCCATGCATGCCCCGGCGACCGGGGTGATCAGGGCAATCGCACTGACACCCACCGCCGACGGACCCAAGACTCAAGCGATCTTCCTCAAGGTCTACGAGGCCGCGAGCCAAGAGGTCCTGTACGACCTGGAGCGCGACCTCGACGCTATGACACCCGAGGAGATCGTCGCGGCCGTGCAGGATGCCGGGCTGGTCGGACTCGGGGGCGCGGCCTTCCCGAGCCACGTCAAGATGCAGCCTCCCGCGGGCAAGGTCATCGACACGGTCGTCGTCAACGGCTGCGAGTGCGAGCCCTATCTGACCTGCGACCATCGGATCATGCTCGAGCAGAGCGATGCCCTGATCCGCGGCATCAAGCTCGCGCTCAAGGCGACCGGTGCGCGGCGGGCCATCATCGGGGTGGAGGACAACAAGCTCGATGCGGTCGCCCATCTGCGGTCGGTGATCCCGAAGGATCTGCCCATCACCGCTGAGGCCGTGGAGACCAAGTATCCGCAAGGCGCGGA
>NZ_DATITZ010000364.1:0-4451 GCF_035467215.1 Thiocapsa sp.
CATCCACGATCGCTTCGGCGAAGGCGCGGGCCGCGCGGACTGCGTCCTCGCTGCGTTTGCGCTCGGAGATGTCCACGAAGGTGATGACGGCGCCCTCGATGACGTTCTCCAGGGTGCGATAGGGTCCGATCCGCATCAGGAACCAGGCGCCCTGCCGGGTCTGAACCTCATGCTCGCGGGGCAGCAGGTCGCTCAGAACGGCCCGCACGTCGTCCGTGAGATCGGTGTAGTCGACCAGGTTGGAGACGATGTCGCCGACCGGTCGCCCGATGTCGGTCTGGATCAACTTGATCAGGCGGGTCGCCGTCGGCGTGAAGCGGGTGATGCGCAGCTGGTGGTCGACGAACAGCGTCGCCACGCCCGTGCCGGCGAGCAGGTTGTTCATGTCGTTGTTGGCGCGCGAGAGGTCGGCGACCTTGGTCTGGAGCTCGGCGTTGACGGTGGCCAGCTCCTCGTTGACCGATTGCAGCTCCTCCTTGGAGGTCTCCAGTTCCTCGTTGGTGGATTGGATCTCCTCGTTGACGGACTGCATCTCCTCGTTGGTGGATTTCAGCTCCTCGTTGGAGGTCTCCATCTCTTCACGCGTGGATTGCAGATATTCTTCCTTCGCACGCAGCTCGAGCTCCAGCTCGGCGATTCGTGCGTTCGGCTCCGGGTTGGCATCGGCGGTTTCCGGCGCGGCCGTACCCTGCGCGGTCGGCTCCGGTGTGGCCGTCTCCAGGACGATCAGGTAGAAGTCCGTCAACAGGATCCCGTCCAGATGCGTCTGCTCCGGGCGCACCGTCAGATCGATGTGGCTGAAGTCGCCGTTGGTCTTTACCCGCAGCCCCGTGCGACGGACCGGCTCGCGGTGCGTGACGGCGTGGTGCAGCGCGGTCGTCAGATCGCGTCGCAAGCCCTCGCGCGCCATCGCGAAGATGTTCATGGCGGCATCGCCGGGGGCGGGCTCCAGATACTGCCCGGTGCGACCGTAGATATGGAGGATCTCGCCGCGGCCGTTGACGAGGATACCGACCGGGTCGCCGTGACGCAGCAGGGCTTGCTCGGTGAGTGCGCGCAGATCGAGCTTACCCTTGTTCCGACCTGCTGCGGCGTGCGGCAAGGGTTGCCGGTCGCCGGTCGACGCCGGCGGGGGCTCGCGCATGAAGGTGGTCGGGACGAAGGCGCCGCGTGGTCGCTCCAGACGGCTGTAGAGCTTCCATTTGCGGTTGAGCGGCGCGAACAGGGTCGGGACCTCGCCGACGGTCTCCGAGTTACCCAGAAAGAGCACGCCGTTCGGACTCAGGGCGTAGTGAAAGAGCGCGATCAGGCGCGCTTGCAGATCGCCGTTGAGATAGATCAGCAGGTTGCGGCAGCTGATGAGATCCATCCGGGAGAAGGGCGGGTCCTGCACCAGGTCCTGCTCGGAGAACACCAGGAGATCCCGCACCACCTTTTGAACGCGGTAGCCCCCCTGCGGGTCCTCCGAGAAGAAGCGCGCCAGCCGCGCCGCGGAGACGTCGGCCGAGATGCTGCTCGGATAGAGACCGGTGCGGGCCTGCTCGATGGCGCGTGGATCGATGTCGGTCGCGAAGACCTGCACCTTGTAGGCCTGCTTGAGGGTTTCCAGATGCTCGCGCAGCAGGATGGCGATGGAGTACGCCTCCTCCCCGGTCGAGCACCCGCAGACCCAGACGCGTACGGTCGCGCCCGCAGGCTTGCCGAAGAACAGACGCGGAATGACCTCCTCCTCGAGGGCGGCGAAGGCATCGGGATCGCGGAAGAAGTTGGTGACGCCGATCAACAGGTCGCCGAACAGGGCCTCGATCTCCGCCGGGTCCTGGCGCAGGTAGCCGACATAGTCGCTCTGGCGATCGATCCGATGCAGTGCCATGCGCCGTTCGATCCGACGCCGCAGGGTGGTCTCCTTGTACTGGGAGAAATCATGGCGCGTCTTGTCGCGCAGCAGGATGCAGATCTTGGTCAGGGCATCCTCGGAGGTGGCCGACGGGGCGACCGGCCGGGATCTCTTGCCGAAGGCCTGTGCGGCATAGGCGATGAGGTGCGCCGGCATCTCCGCCGGGGGCAGGACGTAATCGGCATGGCCGCCGGCGATGAGGCTGCGCGGCATGCCGTCGTAGGCCGCCGTCTCGGGCGATTGGGCAATGACCAGGCCGCCTTCGCCCTTGATCGCCCGCGCGCCCAGGGTGCCGTCGCTGCCGGTGCCCGAGAGCACGACACAGATGGCACGCTCATGTTGGTCTTGGGCGAGGGAGCGGAAGAAGAAGTCGATCGGCAGGCGCAGCCCGCGCGGTGCGGTGGGCTCGAGCAGGCGCAGCGTGCCGTTGAACAGCGCCATGTCGTGGCTGGGCGGGATGATGTAGGCACAGTCCGACTCGACCCGCATGCCGTCCTCGACCTCCCGGACCTGCATGCGGGTGTAGCGCTTGACCAGCTCGGTCAGGATGCTCTTGTGGTCCGGCGCGAGATGCTGCACCAGCACGAAGGCCATGCCGGTCTCGATATCGCGCGGAATGGCCGAGAAGAATGCCTCGAACGCGGCCAAGCCGCCGGCGGAGGCGCCGATGCCGACGATGGGGAAGGGCTTGGCGGCGCTCCGCTCGGGCGGCGGCCCCGTGGCATTCGGGTCCTGGGTCGTGGCGGACGGGCTCGGCGGTGCCGGTAGCGACGACGGCTCTGCGGACGCCTTCGCGTCGGTGGTTGCCGACGACGTCTCGGCGATCTCCTGCGGCGCGACGGCTGACGCAGGGATGTTCGTGGCGTCGCCCCCGGTCCTCGTCTTGGTCATGGTTTGTCTCCGCTGGGTCAGTGATCAAGTGTAGCGGAGAGATCGGAATCGCTCTGTTCGGGATCGCACATAGGGAGGCGATACCGAGCATGCCGTGCTATTGTTTTTCGTTGATCAAGAGCGAAGCCGCCGGAGAGCTCTCATGCCCATCGCCGCACCGAGCCCGCGCCTGAACCATCTGCTCGCCGCGTTGCCCGAGCCCGAGTATTGCAAGCTCCTGCCGGGTTTGGAGCTGGTCCAACTGGACCTGGGGCAGACGATCCACGAGTCCGGGGGTAAGTTGAATCACGTCTATTTTCCGACCACCGCCATCGTGTCGCTCCTCTACGTCATGGAGAATGGCGCATCCGCGGAGATCGCCGTGGTCGGCAACGACGGCATCGTCGGCATCGCACTCTTCATGGGCGGGGAGACCATGCCGAATCGTGCCGTGGTGCAGAGTGCCGGGGAGGCGTATCGGCTCAGCGGACCCCTGCTCAAGCAGGAATTTACGCGTACCGGAGGGCGTCGCGAAGGGGTCCTGCCGCCGCTGTTGCTGCGCTACACACTGGCGCTGCTGACCCAAATGGCACAGACCGCCGTCTGCAATCGTCATCACACGGTGGATCAGCAGCTATGTCGTTGGCTGCTGCTCAGTCTCGATCGTCTGCCTTCCAACGAGCTGCACATGACCCAGGAGCTGATCGCCAACATGCTGGGTGTTCGGCGCGAGGGCGTGACCGAGGCGGCCGGAAGCCTGCAGCGGGCCGGGCTGATCGACTACAGTCGGGGCCGGATCACCGTGCTGGATCGCCCTGGCCTGGAAGCGCGGGTGTGCGAGTGTTACGAGGTGGTGAGGAAGGAGTTCGCGCGCCTGCTCCCCGATGTGATTCCGCCGCCCTGAGGGCGGCGCCCGGGCGCGTCGACGGGTCGCAACGATCATCGGCACTCCTGACGACGCGGTTCCACACAACCAACCTGTAGGTGCGAATTGATTCGCACAAACCCCGGTCTCGCCCGCGATGCGCTCGGCGACGTTACCGCCACGGTCGTGCGAATGAATTCGCACCTACAGCCTTGCGGGCATCTACGGTCGGGATGTGCTGGTTTCCGGAAGTCGCCTTAGCGCGAGGGCCCGACCAAAAATCGGGCCATGCCCAAAGCGGCCCTGAGGCTCCCGAGATCCGCCCGATCCGTTCCGGCCAGATCCAGTGCGGTGCCGTGATCCACCGAGGTGCGGATGATCGGCAGGCCGAGCGTGATGTTCACCGCCTGACCGAAGCCCAGGTGCTTGAGCACCGGCAATCCCTGATCGTGGTACATGGCCAAGACCGCGTCGGCGACGGCGAGCTTGTCGGGGACGAAGGCGGTGTCCGCCGGCAAAGGCCCGATCAGATGCCATCCCAGCCCCCGCAGTGCGTTGAGGACGGGCTCGATCACCTCGATCTCCTCGCGTCCCAGGTGGCCGCCTTCGCCGGCATGCGGGTTCAGGCCGCAGACCAGGATGCGCGGCTCGGGGATCCCGAATCGGCTCGACAGATCCCGGTGGAGGATCCGGATGACGTCGGTGAGGTGCTCCGGGGTGATGGCGGCACTCACATCGCGCAGCGGCAAGTGTGTCGTGACCAAGGCCACACGCAGGCCGGGCGTGGGGAGCATCATGACCGGCTCCGCGCCGCAGCGC
>NZ_DATITZ010000365.1:0-37702 GCF_035467215.1 Thiocapsa sp.
GACGACGCGGCGGCCAAGGCCGTTCTCGGACGTGTTGTCCCGGATTGGAATTCCGACCCGGGGAAGGAGGCCGATCTGCCTCTGCACCCAATTCAGGGTCGCCATTCCGAATGACGAGCTTAGCCCTGCAGATTCGGCGGATCCAGGTCCTCCGGGATCCGGGTTGCGACCAAACGCTCGCGCTCGACCCAGGTGGCGACCAGCTCGACGTGCTCGTTCTCTTCGGCGGCCATCTCGGCGGCCAGTGCGCGGACCCGCGGCTGAGGTGAGTCGGTCGCGACGAAGGCCTAGAAGTCGCGACCGCGGATCTCGTTGAAGAGCGCCAACTCGAAGGCCTGGAGCGGGGTCATCTGGTAGCTGACGTCGATGTCGTCGCAATCGACCTCGGGGCTGCCGGGACAGGCCCACTTGAAGTCCCAAGGGGCGATCTCCGGAAGCCGGATGCCCTCGGCGCGGGCGGTCACCTCGGAGGCGTGCGCGGCACTCATGTCGGCGAGGAGTCGAAAGACGGCGGCAACCGTGTGGTTGTGGTGCAGGGTCATGGTCTCGGCAAGCTGACGATAACGCTCGGCGGATTCGTGCTCGAGCTCGAGCGCGTGCACCAAGAACTCGGCGACGGACGCAATGCGCTGACTCGGGGGGGCACTCATAGTGCGAACTCCCGTTCCAGATCCGCGGGGGTCGCGGACGGCTGGTTGTGCGGCTGCCAGACCGGGAGCCGCCGGACATAGAACAGGCCGAGCGCCATGCCGTCGTCGGCCTGGATAAAGCGGGCGGCCTCGACCGGATCGTCCGTGGGTGCCGTATCGACCGGATGGACCAGGTGCTTCCATTCCTTCTGCTCCGGGCGGAAGGTCTGGCAGGGACTCAAGACCTGAAGAAAGGCGAATCCCGGATGCTCGATCGCCTCCACCAGCAGCTTGGTCAAACCGTTGGGGTCACCCGCGAAACCGCGGGCGATGAAGCTCGCGCCGGCCGCGAGCGCAATCGCCGTGGGCAGGAAAGGCCGCACGCCGGTGCCGTGCGGCGTGAGCTTGCTCTTGGCCCAATCCGGCTGGGTGGTCGGCGAGGCCTGGCCCTTGGTCATGCCGTAGACCTCGTTGTCCATGACGATGTAGGTCAAGTCCATGTTGCGCCGACAGGCGTGAAGGAAGTGGTTTCCACCGATCGAGAAGCCGTCGCCGTCGCCGCCGGCTACGATCACCGTCAGATCCGGTCGGGCGGCCTTGAGCCCGGAGGCGAGCGGCAACGCGCGGCCGTGAATGCCGTGGAAACCGTAGGCGTCGACATAGGCCGGCAATCGCGAAGAGCAGCCGATGCCGGAGATCATGGCGACACGCTCCTTGGCGAGCTTCAGATGCGCCAGTGCCTTGGTCACGGCGGAGAGCACGGCGAAGTCTCCGCAGCCGGGACACCAGACGGGTGCGACCTCGGACTTGTAGTCCTTGGCTCGAAGGGTCGGGGTGACAATGGCGGTATCCATCTCAAGTCTCCTCGCGCTCGTCGCGATCGGTCAGCGCGCGCATGATCTCGGCGGGGCGCAACGGCAAGGGGCCGGGGCGCGCATAGGACCGCGCGTGCACCGGGAGCGCGCGTTGTGAATGGAGATAGGCGAAGCACTGTGCGGTCTGGTTCTGCTCCACCACCAGGATCGACTCGGCCGCGCCGATGGCCTCGAGCAGCGCCTCGCGTTGCAGGGGTGCGAGCAGGCGCAAGGCAATCACCCGCGTCGGAGTGCCCGAGTCACGCAAACGCTCCGCGGCCTCGAAAACCGGGCCCGCCGAGGAGCCCCAGGTCAGGAGCAGATGGTCGCCCTCGCCGCGGATCTCGGCCCAACCGAGGCCGTAGTCGAACCCGGTCAGTTTGTGCAGCCGTTTGTCGAGCTGCTCGGCGTGGTCGATCGCGCGGCTCGAGGGCGCACCGCCCGGACCGTGCTCCAGACCCTCTGCGGTATACATGCCGCCGGGCAGACCGGGTAAGGCCATCGGCGAGACCCCGTCGGGCGACGGCCTATAGCGCCGACGATCGGGGTCGGCGTGATGCGCGATCAGGCGTTGCAGGTGCGGCCTCTCCCCTGCCCCGAACGCCCGGTCGCCGGGCGGATCGATGATCGCACGCGACTGACCCAGCATCTGATCCGACAGCACGATCGCGACCGTCTGCAGGTGCTCGGCCAGACCGACCGCCCACTCGACCGTATAGACGCAATCGCGGATGCCCAGAGCGGCCAGGACCAGATGCGGGGCGTCGCCGTGCAGGCCGTAGAGTGCGATGTTGAGGTCGGACTGCTCGGACTTGGTCGGGATGCCCGTCGATGGACCGCCGCGCTGCACATTGACCACGACGACCGGGGTCTCGCTCGCCACGGCCAGACCCAAGCCTTCGACCATCAGGCTGAGGCCGGGGCCGGAGGTCGCGGTCAGCGAGGGCACGCCGCCGAACGAGCTGCCGATGATCATGTTGATCGAGGCCAGCTCGTCCTCGGCCTGGAGCAAGGAGCCGCCGAGCAGCTCCAAACGGGGTGCGAGCCATTCCAACACCTCGCTGGCCGGCGTGATGGGATAAGCGGCGACGAATCGTACCCCGCCGCGAACGGCACCCAGTCCGGCGGCCTCGTTGCCGCTGATGTTCCAACGCGCGACGGCCGGCACCAACGCCGAAGCAGGTACCGACGCAGACACGCTCGCCCCGTCGGCCGCCGAATAACCCGAGCGGATGCAATCAAGTGCCGGGGTCAAGACCCGGCCGCCCTTGCCGCCGAGCGTCGCCCGGGCGCCTCCTTCGAGCGCATCCAGCGGCAGGCCGAGCATCGCGCCGACCATGCCGAGCGCGACCATGTTCATCCGGCCTTCGGGCTGCGCATCGGCAAGCGCCTTCCAGGGCATGCTGCGCACCTGCGCGCCCGAGCGGACGAGGACCTCGGGGATCGGCCCGGCCTGCGCGTCCGTGAGGATGAGACTAGCGCGATCCAGCGGCAGCTCGTCGGCAAAGCGGGCGACGTTCTCCCAATCCAGACCCACGAGCAGATCGAAGCGGTCGCCCATGCACTCGATCGGCTGCGGCCCGAAGCGCAGCATGGCCGCGGACTCGCCGCCGCGAATCTGCGGACCCGCCGAGCGGCCGAGCAGACCGTAATAGCCGGCGCGCCCGACGGCGGCGAGCAGGATGAGCCCCGCCGTGACCGCCCCGCTGCCGCCGGAGCCCGTGATGGCGAGGGTGGCGCCCCCGACGAGGGTCGGTCGATCGGTCATCCGCACTCCGGTGATTGAAATCGCACGGACTATTGGAACCGCAAAGCCGCGACGGGCGCAAAGGCTTTCACGCCCCGGGCTGCGACAGTGCCGTTGAATCTGCGACAGCACCCCGGCAAGACGCTGTCGCAAAGACTCCAATCCGAGACTCGGACACGCCCAAGACTCTGGATAAAAGAGCCAATATGGAATGGCCTGGTGTTTGCTTAAACCGAAGTCAACCGATTTCCAGGAGCCGGGCATGGAACTGCAACAGGTCACGATCAACGACACCACACTACGCGACGGCGAGCAATCCGCCGGGGTCGCTTTCTCGATCGAGGAGAAACTCGCGATCGCGCGTGGTCTCGACACGCTCGGCGTGCCGGAGCTCGAGGTCGGTATCCCGGCGATGGGAGAAGATGAGCGCGAGTCGATCCGCGCCGTCGCAGCACTCGGTCTTTCGGCCCGTCTGATGGTCTGGACCCGGATGCGCCCCGCCGACATCGCGCAATGCCGTGACCTGGCCGTCGACATGGTGGATCTGTCCATCCCGGTGTCGGATCAGCAAATCACCCACAAGCTGGGACGCGACCGCGCCTGGGTCCTCGCGCAGATCCGACACCAGGTCGCGGTCGCGCTGGATATGGGGCTCGAGGTCTGCGTCGGTGCCGAGGATGCCTCGCGCGCCGATCCGGAGCTGCTCTGGCTCGCCGCGGAGGCCGCCCAGGACGCCGGCGCCCGACGCTTTCGCTTCGCCGACACGGTCGGCCTGATGGATCCCTTCGCCGTCTACGAGCGCATGCGCGACCTGCGCGCCATCGTGGACATCGAGATCGAGATGCACGCCCACGACGACCTCGGTCTGGCCACCGCCAACAGCCTGGCGGCTGTGCGCGGGGGTGCGACGCACCTCAACACCACCGTCCACGGGCTCGGCGAGCGGGCCGGCAACGCTGCGCTGGAAGAGGTGGTAATGGGGCTCAAGCACATCCACGGCATCGACAGCGGAATCGATCTGCACACCTTCGCGGAGCTCTCCGGTCTGGTCGCGCGGGCCTCCGGAAAACCGGTCGCCTGGCACAAGAGCCTGGTCGGGGACGGCGCCTTCACCCACGAGTCCGGAATCCATGTCGACGGTCTGCTGAAGGATCCGCGAAACTATCAAGGCATCGATCCGGCCGAGGTCGGGCGCCGGCATCACCTGGTGCTCGGCAAACACTCCGGGCGTCACGCGATTCGTCAAGCCTACGCCGATCTGCTGTGCTGCGATCTGGATCTCGACGAGGCCGACCGGCTCCTTCCCTTGGTCCGACGCTTCGCGACTCAAAGCAAGCGCCCGCCCGAGGCACCGGAGCTGATTGGCTTCCTCGCCGAGATCGGCAACCCTTGTTCGGTCCAGGTCCAGTAGGCCGGGGAGGAGAAGCCTTATGGATTTCTTGGATTTCGACGGCGAGTCCATGTACTTCGACGAGCCCGTCTCGCCGGAGGTGGAGCGACTCCTCGACGAGGCAGCGGAGGGCTACGGCGACAACACCGCCGAGGATCGCCTGCTCCTCGCCTACTTCCTCCAACCCGAGCACCTCACGGTCCTGGTTGCGCTCTATCGCTATTTCTACTATCGGCACAGGTATCGCGAAGCCCTGATCACCGCCGACCGCGCGATTGCGCTCACCGCAGCCAGGCTTGAGCTGCCGACCGACTGGCGTGGCCTGCGCGAGTCCGATCTCGGGCAGTCCGTGCTCATCTCGATGAGCCTGACGCGATTCCTGCTGTTGGCGCTGAAGGGCTCGGGATACCTCCTGTTTCGTCTCGGCGATGCCGCGGGCGCACTGAAACGCTTCGAGAAGATCGCCGAGGTCGACACCAGCGATCGTCTCGGCATCGGCGAGCTGCACGCGATGGCGCGTTCCGCGGTGACGCGATCCGCGCTCGAAGGCGCGGGGGGAAATGTGCGGTACTTCAAGGGCTAAACCGCGTCTCGTGTGCGACATGAGATGCCGCGCGTGCCTAAACGCCCGGTGCAGCCCGATCGGTTCGTGCCGGACGCGGTTTAGGAATCGAAACTTCAGGGACTCGTGACACTCGCTCTGCGGTGTCACGCATACCCAATGGCGCTCCGCGCCACGTGACCCGATTGCCGGGATAACGAACAAGACATGAAGGGTGCGGGCTCTGCTTCAAACGCCGCATTTCGTTCCAGACGCGACTCAATCATGCCACCAACATCGCAACGAAGGAGACGACCATGACCGACGATGAATTCGACCTCGACCTCGAGGAGCTTTCCAGCGCCGAAGACTTTCTGACCTATTTCGAGATCGAGTTCGATCCCGCCGTGGTCCATGTCAATCGCCTACATATCCTTCAGCGCTTTCACGATTATCTGGAGCAGGTCGACGAGATGCCCGATTCGGGGATTGCCCGTCGCGCCCTGTATGCGGACCTCCTCGCCTCGGCCTATCGCGATTTTGTGCTCTCCGATGCCGCGACCGAGAAGGTCTTTCGCGTCTTTCGAATGCACGAGCCCAAAAGCGTGCGGGTTGCACTCAGCGACCTGACGGAGCAGATGCCCCATGCGGCCCGGCTTTGAGTATGGCGACGAGGTGCGCGTCGTGCGCAATGTGCGCAACGACGGCACCTTTCCGGGGCGCCCCACCGGAACCCTCTTGATCCGACGCGGCAGCACCGGCTTCGTGCGCGACATCGGGACCTTTCTCCAAGACCAGATCATCTACTCGGTTCACTTCCTGGAACTTGACCTGGTCGTGGGCTGCCGCGAGGAGGAACTCCAGGCCGCAGAGGCACCCTGGACGCCGAGCCGCTTCGAGGCGCGCGAGAAGGTGGCGAGCCGCGTGCCGCTCGGGATTCAGGGCAAGGTCTTGGTCGAGGCCGGAGAGATCGGCGAGGTGATGCGTGTGCTGCGCGATCATCCGGCCGGTGTCGCCTACGAGGTTCATTTCGCGGATCGGCCGACGCTTCAGGTGCCCGAATCCGCCTTGATCGAGTCCGCCTTCATCGCGAGCGATACCCCGAACACCCCGGGACCGGAGGTCGAAGAGCCGTGACGACGACATCCCTTCGCAAACCGCCGACCGCGCCGCTGGGCGGCGAATATCGCTATCACCTGCTGCGCGCCGCGATCGAGCGGTTTCAATGCGATCTGGTCGGCTTGGATGCACAGCGGATGGTCGAGGTCGAGAGCCAGGCACGTCGGACCTTCGATCTGGAAAGCCTGGTGCTTTCCTCGTGCGAGGCGCTGGATGCGGTCGTGCCGGAGCAGCGAATCGAGGACGCATTACAGGAGCTGCGGGGCCGTTATCCCGACACGGACGCCTTCGAGGAGGACATGGCGCGCAACGGTCTGGGCGAGGACGTCATGCGTCGCGCACTCCAACGCGAGCTGACCTTCGACGCCGTCATGCAGCGGGTTGGCACCTACGCTGAGCCGATTACCGAGATCGAGGAGCGGCTCTTCTACGAGCTGCATCGCGAGCGCTTCCAGACCCCGGAGCGCCGCGCCGCGCGCCACATCCTCATCACCGTGAACGACGACTATCCCGAGAACGCTCGTGACGCCGCGCTGGCGCGGATCGAACGGATTGCGGCCGACCTGAAAGGCCATATCGAGCGGTTCGGCGAGCTGGCCAGACGGCATTCCGAGTGCCCGACGGCAACGGAAGACGGTAGCCTCGGACTCGTGAAGCCCGGACAACTCTTCCCCGCATTGGACGAATGCCTTTTCAGGTTGCCGGCAGGAGTAACGAGCGGACCCTTGGAGTCCGATCTCGGCTTTCACTTGATCCTGTGCGAGCGCATCGAGCCGGCAAGATCGGTGGACTTCGAGCAGGCTCGGGCGAAGATACGATCGGCACTCGAGCAACGGCGCCGGCGCGAGGCTCAAAAGGATTGGATTGCGTCGTTGCGGCAGCGCTAGCGGGCCTGCGATTCGATGGTCTCGCGTATAAACCCGTTCACATCGCCGATCAGGGCGGTGTAGGGCGGACGAGCAAGAGCGAAGCACCGAGCTCCGCGCCGTCGTCGGTGGACTGAATTGCGCTTGCCCCGACCTGCCTTGTGCCATCCGCTCCGCGCCGGCTGAGCGTAAAGCCGAACCCGGCGGCCCGCAGGCCGCCGAATTCACCCTTTACGCCACCTGCTTGTCTGCACTTTCGAGCTTACGGATGAGCGGATAGAGATGCTCCGTCTCGCGCTGAATCCGGTCCATCACCAGTGCAAACATCTGCTCGGTATCCTGCAAAAACGACGGATGATCGTCTATGGTCAAGGAGCGACGCTTCTGCGAGCACCACTGCTTCACATAGGCATTGAAGATGCGTTTGATCTCGGTCGAGCCGGAGAGAAAACGATTCGCGGTATTCTTGACCTTTTGATCCGGATTGGAAATGAGCTGACTGCAGATCTCCCGATCGACAAGCTCCATGTGCTCTTTGACTCTATTGGTCAGATCGAAGAAGACGTCGCAGGTGACATCCGTATCGCACATGGAACGGTCTCGAACCAAATAGAGAAACACGTTCGAGAGCTCCGTAATTTTGTGGTTTTGCTCGTGTAAATGGGCGAATGCGACCATGGCAACTCTCCTCCGGTCGATAGGTAATAAACTTGGTGGTTCGAGGCGATTCGGCCGGTCGGCCGGGTTTTTTGTGGTGACCTAGGGTACAGGCTGCGGTCGATGTCGCAGCTCCAGTAAACCATAGCTCTTACGGTAGTTTACGCCAAAGCAGAACCCAAGAGTAGCCTACGCCGGATCAAAAAATTCCGGAAACTGCCCGTCGGCATGGTCCGACTCGTGGACATAAATACGGTTATTGGGGCCATCAAATCGAGACGATCGGAAAGGTCACGGCGACGGCGCAAGCGAATGCAATCGCATTCGCAACGGCAGCGACGGCCGGGTGACGGGTGCGGCGGTACACCCAACCGCTCATGAGGCCGTAGATCAAGAACAGCACCAGTATCGCCGGCACGATGATGACCAGAAAGAACAGCTCGTTCAGGTTCAGCGCCACCGCGGCGAGCAGCGAGATCAGAAAGAGGAGCTTGGTCACCCAATATCCCCCCCGGCGGCTCCAGGCCCACGCGTGGCCCACTCGTCGGCGAGACAATAGACGAGTGTTCCGGCAAGGATCGCAAGAACCAGGTGCAGGCGCTCCACACCGGGCAGCAGGGCGGTCACGAACCGATCCGTCGGCACGGCAAAGGCCAGTGTCGCGTAAACCGAGGCGGCGAGGATCGCGATCGCCAGCGCCGATCGGCTCACGGGGCCGTGCCGAGCCGGTACTGCGGGGCGCATGATCCACACGCCGATTGCAGTGAGGAAACCGTAGACGGCGAAGTGCAGCGCCAGGTAGTCCCCGAGCATGATCGAGAGGAAATCGCTCGGGACGCGCCAAAGGATGAGCGGTGTCAGCACGGCCGGCGCGATGGCGACCGGCAGCAACCGCCGCCAGCTCAGACCCGCACCGCGGGGTCGGTCGGCCACCCGCGGCAGGAGTCGGGACAATGGCCAAGCGAGGGCGAGGATGCCGAGAAAGAGCAGCCCCAAGCCCGCGCCGCGTCGGTCGACAAAACCGCTGCCGGTGCGATCGAAGGTCGCGTCGAGCCAAGCCAGCGACTCGGCCAAGGCGCTCTCCGCATAAAGCACCCCGATGTGCTCGACGCCGGGCGCGAGCACCAGCCGCCGCGCACTGCCGTCGTTCGGATCGCCGTAGGTCCGCCCCGCCTCGACCTCGCCTCCCGTCGCCGCGGCGATGGCCGCGCGCCCTTGCCCGTGGAGCATCTCGGGCTCCAGGCCACCATAGACGAAGAGCAGATTGCGCGGGGACGCGGTGTCAGTATCCTCCGAGAGATAGGGCGAGACGAGCACGGAGGCCGCGACCGGCATCTGCGCGGACTCGGCAAAGCGCAGCAGGACATCGCCCGCCATCGAGTGACCGAGCAGGGCGAGTCGGCCGTCCGCTCCGGACTGCCGCAAGCCCAGAGCCACCGCCGGGACGAGCGCATCCGTCAGGAGGCGCAACCGGGTCGCCTGATCCTCCAGGTCGGCAACGAACGGCGTGGAATTTCGCCCGTGCCCCGGAAAATCGAAGGTGACGGCGATATAGCCGTTGCGTGCCAGGGTAACCGCGTATGCCTGCATCAGCTGACGAGACCCCGCGAACCCATGCGCGATGACCACGACCGGGGCAGGCGCATCGCCCGCGGGGCGATACAGAGTCATGGGCACACCGGCCTCGCGCACCTGAGCGATCGACAGCCCTCGGGTGGCGGATTCGAGCTTCAGAAGTCCAGCCGCCAACAGGCAGACCGCAATGACGGCTACAATGACGGGAACGATCACCGCACCGATGACGCCGGCGCGCTTCAGCCCGACAGGGGTTGTGTCTGAGGGATGCATCGGATCTCGGGCTGAGGGACGACAGGGTCTGTTCCGCAAGTGCCCTGGCGGACGGTCGGGGGAGCAGTGCGTTTGGCGACGAGACCCGCCGTGAAGCAGATGTAGTGAAGCGGCCGGGTTTTCAAGCCATCCCTTCGCGCCTCCCGGCCAACCTCGGCTGGTTGTGCCTCGTCCCGGGGCGGTAGAATCAGGTACCGACTTTTGGATGGCCGCTCGGGACCGGGACCAACAGCCGATCGGACCGCACCCACAGGTCGTTCTCGGCTCGTGCCCCGGCCGCGCGCGAACCGGCACCCCGGGATGCGACCAATCACCACAGCTTCGCGGAGATCACCCATGCTGGACAAACAACTGCTCGACATCCTCGTCTGCCCCGTCACCAAGGGTCCGCTGATCTTCGACAAGGCGCGCGGAGAGCTGATCTCGATCTCGGCGCAGCTCGCCTATCCGATTCGCGACGATATCCCGGTAATGCTGGAGGAAGAGGCTCGACCACTCTCCGCCGACGAGCTCGAGGTCTACCGTGAGCGCCGCTCCGGCAAGCACAGCCATCCGTGACGCCGGAGGCGCGGTCGACTCCGCCGGCGCACCTGATGCGGCTCCGGGTCGGATGGCGGACCGCGTTTCGACCGGCGCCCTGATGCACCGACTCCGTTCGCTCCGGCTCCCGATCGCAGCCCTGCTGTTGCTCGGCGGATGCGCCACCGGCCGCGTGCCCGAGGCGATCCGCGACCCGGCGCTGCCCTCGCCCGCCGTGACCGAGGTCCAGCAACGGCCCGAGACCTTCATCGGGCAGCGCGTGCGCTGGGGCGGGAGCATCCTGGACGTGCACAACGCCCGGGAGACGACTCGGATCGAGATCCTTGCCAGGCCCCTGAACAGCAGCGGCGAGCCCGACGACACCTCCCGCGGACTGGGTCGCTTCATCGTCGAGCTGCCCGGCTTCAAGGACCCGGCGGAGTATCCGAAACAGCGGCGCTTGACGGTGGCCGGCCCCCTCGTTCGGATGGAAACGCGTGACGTCGGCGACTACCCCTACCCCTATCCGGTCATTACAGCGGATGCCTGGTATCTCTGGCCGAACCCGCCGCCCGTCGCCCCTGTATTGCCGTACGACTATCCCTGGTATCGCCCTTGGTATGGCCCCTGGTACGGACCTTGGTCGGGTCCTTGGTCCGGACCCTGGTATTAAACCGCGGCCAGAGCGAGATGCTCATTTTCGAGTGCATTTGACGTTTGGTGCATCCACAACCCTTCGCGGGGACGCGGTTTAAGATCTATATTTCTTGGTATTTCGAGTCCGCGCCGGCTCCAGCAGTCGTCACGTCTGCCGGAGCCACTCCCATACAAAAAACATCGCATACCGCGCTGGGCGGGGTTTAGAGGCGACGCGCAGATGAGCACACACCGACGGTTTAGCCCGGCTTGGCTGAAGCGATCCCGGCCGAGGAGATGCCTGCCCGCGCTCGGAAGCGGCGCCGGGCGGACGACATGGATGCTTGCAGGCCTTCTCCTCGTGCTCGCAGTGCTCACCGGCTGTGCAAGCCGGCAAGGCTGCGTCGAACCGGTCGGCGCCTCGGGACTGACGCCCGAGAGCGTCGGCGCGCGCGGGCAAGGCGAAGGCGCGGTCGTGACCTGGGGAGGCGTGATCGCCGCCACCCGCAACCTCCCCCGAGAGACCGAGATCGAGACGATCGGCTACCGGCTCGATCGCTGCGGAAAACCGACGACGAGCGGACAACCCATCGGTCGGTTCATTGCCCGCCAATCGGGCTTCCTCGAGCCATCGGACTATCGCGCGGGCCGTCGCATCACGGTCACCGGCCGCATCGCAGACGTGCGCGACGGTCAGGTCGGGGAAGCCAGCTACCGTTTTCCGGTCCTGGACGACGCCGTGGTGCGCCTCTGGCCCGACGACGCCGCGGAAGATCAAGGCGGATGGACGCCGCGCCTGAGGCCCTATCTCGGCATCGGGATCGGCAGCGGAGGCTTCGGGGGCATCGGCGGGGGCATCGGCCTCGGCTTCTGAATCGCGTCCCGAGCGGTCAACGGCGGTTCGACGTGCAGCGACGGCCGTCGATGCCCGAGAGATCCTCACCGGACGCGATTCAGAACAATATAAGAAAAATTCTCTTTTACCTTCTTGAACCGCGTCGACTCCGGCGTTTGTGGGAGTCGTACCCCTGCGGCCATACGCTGAACGGGCATGTGGTGCCGGACGCGGTTCAAGCGGTTCAACCGGTCACGACGAGACGTAGCGCGTCCAGTCTCAGGTGTGTCTTCGCCAGCGCCTGGGCGAGCTGTTCGCGTCGGCCCTCGAGCGCACCGATCTCGTCCTCGCGCACGTTCGGGTTGACCCGCGCCAAGTCGCGCAGACGGTCCAGCTCCTCGCCCAGAAGCGTCTGCATCCGCGCGATCGCATCTCGACGCAGATCGGCCACGGCTGCGCGCGCCAAGCGCTCGCCGGTCTCGATCATGGACACCAGACGTTCCCCCCGCGATTCCAGCAGGGTGTGGGCGAGCTTGTGGTTGTGGTTCAGACAATGACCCTGCAGATCCTCGTGCGGGATCGTTTCGGCGAGATCCGCGCCGGATTCGTCGATGACGAGCCGAAGCAGGGTCGGCGGCAGGAAGCGCGCCGCCTCGAGATAGGACGGGGCCTGACACTCGGCGACATAGAGTGCCTCGAGCAGCAGGCTGGCGCGCTTGAAACGCGGATCGCGGACGATCGTCAGGGCCGAGGTTCCGAGGTCCGAGGCGGTCAGAAGCTCCATGGCCGCACGCACCATCGGGTGCTCGCGGGTCATGAATTCCCAGTGCTCGTGCGAGAGCGCGGTGTCCCGATCGAAGGTGAGAGTCAGGCCCTCTTCGGGCAGCTCGGGGAAGGTCTCCTGGAGCATGTGCGCACCCGGGCGGACCACCAACCCATGACCGGGCGCGGACTCGTGCTCGACACCGAATCCGTCCCAGAAGCGCTTGAGATAGTCGGCCAAGTCAACCTCGGCGTCGGCCCGCGCGATGGCCTCGACCGAGGCGGCGGAGCGCTCGGGACGGTGCGAGTGCAGCTCGAGAAGACGGTCGCGCCCCGCGGCCAGATCGCCATTGATGCGTGCGCTCAGCGCCCGGGCCTCGACGATCAGCGCGTCGGCGCCTTGCGGATCGGCCAGCGCCTCCGTCAAGGCGTCGCGCAGCCGCGCGTAGACAGCCGGTGCGGCAGGACAGATGGCCGAAAAGGCATGCAACCCCTCGGCATACCAGCGGAACAGGACCTCGCCCGGACCGCCCGCGAGATAGGGGACATGGATCTGCACGCGCCGCGTCTGCCCGATCCGATCGAGCCGCCCGATGCGCTGCTCGAGCAGGTCGGGATCCAGCGGCAGATCGAACAAGACCAGATGATGAGCGAACTGAAAGTTGCGACCTTCGCTGCCGATCTCCGAGCAGAGCAGGATCTGAGTCCCATCCTCCGCGGACGCGAAATAAGCCGCCGCCCGGTCACGCTCGCGGATCTCCATCTCCTCGTGGAACACGGCTGCGTGGATCCCGGCACGCAGCAGCAACACATCCCGCAGATCCAGGACCGTGTCGGCCGCGGTGCAGATGAGCAGCAGCTTCTCGGGGCGGAGCCGGCGCAGCAGCTCGATGAGCCAGTCCACACGCGGGTCGACGTCCGTCCAGGCAGGGCCATGCGCGCGCTCGGGTGCAAGGCGCGAGTCCATGTCGCTCGCAAGCGCTCGGTAGGCGTCGGGCTCCGGCAATGGATAGTGCAGCAAATCGCGCCCCGGAAAACCGGGTATGGCTGCGCGTGTGTTGCGGAACATGACCCGCCCGGTGCCGTGGCGATCGAGCAGACGCTGGATCATCGTCTCCGCATCCAGCCCGTTCAGATCGCCCAAGAGCGAGGCGATCAGGGTCCGATCGGCATCGCCGAGCGCCCGACCCTCGAGCAGGTGCGCAGCGGCGCCTGCGACGGGGGCATAGCCCGCCTCCTCGGCAAGGAAGGAGGGATAGTCGCTGAAACGCTGCGGATCCAGCAACCGCAGCCGGCCGAAATGACCCTCGCGACCCAACTGCTCGGGTGTCGCCGTGAGCAGCAGCACGCCCGACGTGCGCTCGGCCAGTTCGGCTACCAAGCGATATTCGGGGCTGGCGGCGGCTTCCGACCAATCCAGATGGTGTGCCTCGTCGACCACGAGCAGGTCCCATTGGCCATCGACGAGCGCACGTTTTGCGGCGGGCGACCGGATGATCCAGTCGAGGCTGCAGAGTACCTGCTGATCGGCGAGAAAGGGATTGGACTCGGAGATGGACTCGAAACGCTCATGATCGAAGAGCGCGAAGCGCAGGTTGAAGCGACGCCGCATCTCCACCAGCCATTGGTGGAGCAGTGGCTCGGGCGTGATCACCAGCACCCGTTGCGCGCGCCCGGTCAGGAGCATGCGATGCAGGATCAGTCCGGCCTCGATGGTCTTGCCGAGCCCGACCTCGTCGGCCAGGAGTACGCGCGGGGCATCGCGCCGGGCCACCTCGGCCGCAATCTCGAGCTGATGCGGGATCAGTCCGACCCGTGCGCCGACCAGACCTCGCGCCGGCGAGCCCGCCTCGCGCATCCCCAGGAGCCAGGTCCGCCAGCGCAGATCGAACCAATGATCCGGGTCGAGCCGCCCGGACATGAGACGCTGATGCGGCCGGTTGAACCTGAGCCGGTCATCCAGCTCGGACTCGTGAAGCACGACGACGGCGCCATTCAGGTCTTCACAGCGATAGGTGAGGAGGCCCTCGTCGCTTGCGACCGAGAGGATCGTGAGATCCCGACCCTCTCGATCGCGCACGGGCTCGCCCGCCGTCAGCTCCAGACGCACCAAAGGCGGATCCGGCAGGGCATAGATCCGCTGCTCGCCGGTCGCCCGATAGGCGATCTCGACACGACGCCCGTCGACGGCGACCACCAGGCCGAGGCCGAGCTCGCCTTGGGTCTCGCTCAACCAGCGCTGGCCGGAGACGAAGCCGTGCATGCGCGCTAGATGCGCCGCCGGTAGTCGAGGATGACCGACACCCCGTGCCGCTTACCCTCGGGCAACGCCTGCACGATCGCCCGACGCAGGTTCTTGGGCACCCGCTCGCAAAGACGCGCTACCGTGTAGGACGGCAGGCCGCCGGCGAGACGCACCGCCTCGGAGCGCGGGATGTCTTCCAGGAGCCGGACCTGGGAAGGCTCGCGCATGCGCAAAAACCGCAGACGCGCCGCGTCGTACTCGCCGCGACCACAGGCGCGACGCACCGTCACGACATCCTGTTCCGCGGATTCGTCGGAACGCGACTCGGACCGCGCTTCGGATCGCACGGAGGGGGCAGTCACCTGCTGAGGACGATTCAAGGTGTTATTCATCAACTCCATCACCGGATACTCCTCGACGCCGCAAGGCGCACTCAGAGGACCATTGAGCCTGAAAAGGCAACCGTCGACCCTCGAGCGGCTCGACGCGCGCATTCAGGACAACCAAAACCGGCAACCGCCGGCACCCAGTTGGATGCTGGAGTCTAAAGTGATACAGGGTGAGAGATCGGCGAGCCGGAACGGCTGGCGAGACCCAATAACCGCTTGCAGCGGACTGCCGTGATCGATCGTGATCTGCCGTCTGGGGCGAGAATCGATTGGCTTTGGATCCGATGGATGCTCTTCCATCCGTGCCGGCGAGGTCGCCGCACGTCCGGTCGAGCCGAATGTCGGGTCAGATGACCGTGTTGGAGGGCTCGTCCGAAAGACGCTGTTGCGACGCACGCGCCGGGTCATGACTGACCTTCACGCCTGTCTGCTGTCGACTCCAACTGTCCATACAAAAGCAAGCCTTTGTGACCGAACACGTGCCCTCGGGACCATAACGCATCGGACCCATCGGAGAGCGGGGCGCATTATGCGATCCTTCCGGGCGGCTGGCAAGACATCTTAAACCGCGCCAGCACCGACAGCTGTCGGTGCTGGCGCGGCCAAGCCAATCCAACAAACGACGCATACCGCACCGCGCGCGGTTTAACCATCTTCGTAGACCAAGGGGACGCGCCTGTTGATGTTGGTGAAGAGTTGATAGGCGATCGTCCCGCTGGCCTCGGCGACCGCGTTGGCCGAGACGCATGCGCCCCAAAGCTCGACCGGATCGCCGATCGCGGCATCCTCGATGCCGGTCAAGTCAAGGGTGACGAGATCCATGGAAACACGGCCGACGATACGGGTCATGCAGCCGCGGACCGCGACCGGCGTTCCGTCGGGAGCGTGACGCGGATAGCCGTCCGCATAGCCGATCGCGGCGACCCCCACGCGGGTCGGACGCTCGCAGACGAAGCGTCCGCCGTAGCCGACCGGCTCGCCGGGGTCGAGATCCCGGACCGAAATGAGCGCGGACTCCAGCGTCATCGCCGGTCGCAGCGATGCGTCGGACGCAGACGCGCCCTCGAACGGCGAGGCGCCGTAGAGCATGATCCCCGGACGGGTCCAGTCGCCATGCGCCCGCGGCCAGGCGAGCACGGCCGCCGAGTTGGAGAGGCTGCGAGGCGCGCGAATCGCGGCAGTCGCCTGCGCGAAGACCTGCATCTGCTGCTCGGTGTAGTTATGACCCGGCTCGTCGGCGCGGGCGAAGTGCGACATCAGGACCAGACTCGGCACATGCGGGCAATCCGCCAGCTCGGCATAAGCCGCGGCGAAGTCCTCCGGCGCAAACCCCATCCGGTGCATCCCGGAATCCATCTTGAGCCAGCAATCGAGCGGACGCTCGGGCCGGGCGTCGAGCAGCCAGTCCAATTGCAGACGACTATGGATCACCGGGATCAGACCGGCGCGATCCAGGATCGCCATCTCGTCGGGCGAGAAGACGCCGTCCAGCAGCAGGATAGGGGCGCAGATGCCGGACTCGCGCAGCTCCAGCCCCTCCTCGAGATAAGCGACCGCGAAACCGTCGGCCTCCTCGGCAAGGGCACGCGCGACCGCCACCGCGCCGTGCCCGTAGGCGTTGGCCTTGACCACCGCAAGCGCCCGCGCACCCGGCGCCAGGGCTTTGGCTTGACGGTAGTTGTGGCGGACCGCATCCAGATGAATGCGGGCACGGATCGGACGGGGCATGGCGGGCTCGGCGTGGGTTGGCGGCGTAGATCGGGTGTCGCGTCAAGCCCGATGGCGCGGGCTGCATCTCAGTCTATCGCACCCGAGCGCGGTCTTCAGCGATCGTCCGATGTGAAGCGGTTGTCATAGGTCATCTCCGGGATGTCGAGTGTCACGATGTGCGAGGATCGGGGATCGATGGCGCCGGGCGCCCGGACCACGTCGGGATCCGGGGCCGGCTGCCCTGCTCCGCAATCAGTAGCTCAGGTCGGCGCTCCCCTCGAAGCCCTTGTAGATGTCCGGGCGCGAACCGATGTCCGAGGTCGCTTCGACGCGACTGAAAAGGTCACTGTTGCCGCCGGCGAGGCCGGCGTAGATGTCGTGGCGGTCGCCGACGCCGGGCTGCACCCCGACGAGGTTCTGGCCGTACCGGTGGCCGTCGAACAGGTCGGCGTTGCCCCGGGCCAAGCCGTGATAGACGTCATCGGCGATGGCTGTGGACGCAAAGGCAGTGCTCGCGAAGATGGAGGCGGCGATGGCGAGGGTATACTTGGTCATGGTCTTTCTCCGGATTGTGGATCGTTGACTCGGGAGCCACCGCGGTCATCTGTGGCGGCTTGACCCTCTTATCGCAGCCGCCGTGCCAATCCTCTTGTTCGCAGATAAACTATTTTTATTCAAATATTTACGATCTCGCATGACAGACTGAGCGCCCCGTCCGAACCCGAAAGCCTGTCACGAGCCTTCGACTCCGATAACGTTTCGTTACATCGAAACGTGGCGATGGAGTCCGTCGCGGCCGTGGGCCGGGGCGATGACATCGGAATGAACCCGGCGGGCGCGAGGTCCATTGCGTCGGTCGAGCGAGGTACACTCCCCGACGAGGCTTTACGAAGGTCGAGAAGGAAGAATGACGGAAAGGCGACGGATACAGAGGTGGATCGATGGACAACAAGACAAAACCCACGCCCAAAAAACCGCGCTGGCCCAGGGTGCTGATCACCCTGTCCCTGGTCGTCGGTGCATTGGCACTGCTCGTGACTCAACTCCCTCGCGGGGCCTTTTCGACCGACCTGTCGGGCATCGGCCAGGGGACCCCCGCACTGGTGGTGGCCCGTGACAAGAACTATCTCGCCGGCGCCGAGGTAATGGACCTGATCAACACCATTCGGCCGGAGTACGAGGGCAGGGTCGCATTTCTCGCGGCCCATCTCGGCCATCCTGATGGGCAGGCATTCGCTCGGAGACATGACATGGAGGATGCCATCGTGGTCATTTTCGATGCAGATGGCTCGCCGACGGGGAGATTGATCATCCCGCAAACCGCCGACGAATTACGTGCGGCACTGGACGTCGTGGCCACCCCTTAGCAAAGTGGTCAAGCCCATTCACGGCAAGATGGCGATTCCTGTTCTGCTCGGGCGGGATCCGCCGAGACGGGCACTGGCCGGCGGCGAGATCGCCCGACCTGCCGCACCGCGCGGCTGAACCGGGTTTTGGCTTAGCCGCTTGTTATACCCGCCCTGCGACTTAGCCACCGCCTCAGAGAGGTTTGGCTTTCCCCGGATGGTTGTCCCGCCAGAAGCCCCCCTACGCTAACATCTTCGTCGATATCTTCCCAGTGGATACCTTGCCCGTTACCGATAAGACTCCATCTCATCCGTTCTTTGGGGGTTGCATGTACAAGACGGGGAAACCATTCAATAGGAACCGAAATGGTTCTGCCGTCCGAAAGATCGACGCTAAGGGGATCCTCTGAAACGGACACGTTGCTTGCGGTCGGCGTTTCCATCTGAACTGCCAAAGTAGTCATTCCAGCCCTCCAGCAACTCTTCATGATGCGTTTGTGCGAGATCATGGACTCGGCGTATCTCTGCGCGGATGAAGGCTCCGCTTCTCTGTAGTCTTATTATCAAAAGGACGAATGAGAGCCGGTGGAGTCCGCATGTAACATGCGAGGCATGACACTCCGACTCTATGCCTCGGTCACTTGATGTACCTTTCCATTTCCATTGAGCCGTGGAAAATGCCGAGAATTTCGACAGCATCCCGCCTGATGAAATAGGCAATTCTGTAATGGCCGTAAAGAAGAATTCTTACTTGCCCATCTGGTTCATCACGGTATTTATACCCAATCTCGGGAAAACCTTCCAAGATGTGCGTCCTTTCATATATTCCTTCTATTACCCGCTGCGCGGAGATAGGACTATCCTCCGAAGTGTATTCATAGATATCTCGGAGCCATTCTACAGCCTCCTCTGTCCACCTTTTTTCCGCCATGCGCCAATTCTTCGCTTCATTTCGTCATTCGAGATTGTCTTCCCCTCCCTCGAATCGTTTAATCCTGAAGACACCATTTTCTCGAACGCGAGCTCTCTGAGGATTTCTTCATACGTTGCATCTTCAGGCTGACTCTGGATCACATCAGCCATTCTTTCGTTCACAGCGGACATGGTTCACCTCTGCAGTGTTTCCGGCATTAAGAGCAAGAGTCGAGCGACCCAAACCACGCGCCGGCAGAACCTAAAGGATAACCGCGGAGCTGTTCGCGCGCATTTGGGTGGGCCTCGCCTGCCGATTAGTCATTTCTTTCTGTCAGCGATACGGGAGACCCTTATCTATCACGCCATCTTCCAATCAGTAACACCGGCGAGAACAGACTGCCGGACGTGATCTCCCCGACACCGGATAAATCTCGGGACATTGGGGGAACGCTGCGGAAACCGTGGGACGTCCCCGGTTATCCAAAACCTGCTCAGCGGCTTCGTCCAACGCCGCGCTCAGCCGAGGGAGGCCGCGTCGCGGCCTGACGTCGGCGGGAGCGCTGCGTTATGCGCAGTCATCGCTGACTGTAGGATGCAGCCATTAGTTCATGGTAGTCAGGTTCTTCCGAAAGCGGCCCAAGTAGACCCGAGTAGAGCCGCTTGATGGCGCCCTCTCGAAAGTACAAATAGTCGCCGCCCGCAAGACCAACGAAATACTCGAAGCTTGGGCCGACAACGCTCTCGACCATATTCTTGGAGAACGATACTAGGTCCCGCCTCCCAAGAAGCTTTCGCTGACCAAACCTATACGAAACATGTCCATCAACGGCAGTGCGGACTTCTTCTATAATTATCTTTTTGTTGCAGAAGCAGAATGCTGATGTGTAGACATCGAATGCCGTAACTGCTTCCCCAGCTTTAAACTTGTACGAATACGGCCACCCATTGGAACTGATACGACGCTCAATCTCCTTAGTAACAACTGCTGCGCTGCTGGCAACTTCCGCGGAATCTCCGACCCCCATAAAGATTGCCATCTTCAACCTTGCACTTTGAAGCGCATCGGCAAATGGTGCCTCATCAATGAACCTGACGAGATCTAATTTCAGCACTACAAGGGGCAGTTCACGGCCAATGTACCAAACAACGAACCCTCCAAAACTCTCAAACGGCAGCTTCATGCGATGACACCTTACGAACCCTGCGCATAACGCCGTGCTCAACGGCAAATTTGGAGCGCAGCGGAAAATTTGTCCAAGTGCAGCGCCTTATTAGCGCAGCGAATTAGCAACTGCTTCGATATCCGCGAGAACAAGGTTTCCGCCGCCCATAAAAAGATCTTTGAATCGCTCACCCAAGCCGGTTAATTCTAAACCCGAGGGAATCACATCATGCCAGCCAAGCAGAGCCGAATAGCCTTCACCGCTCGTGCTTTTAACGCAAACAAGACCCAAACTATAAACAGCGAAAATTTCTTGAAGCAGCGTAACCGCGCTAGCTGACATATTTTTATTGTTTGTTCTGTAATCAGTAGTTCTCAAACTTTGGAAGCCCGGATAGTATGGTTTCATAAAAATAAGACAAATCACACAAAGCTGCCGGTATGTCAGGGAATCGAATAATCGCAGATAATAATACGCCTCTTCGACGCTTACACCTGGGGAATAAACCATGTTTGCGTAAAAATTCCCCAGCAGTGCAATTTTCTTCTCTTCGTATTCTTCACGAGCTCGCCTCAGGGTTCCCTCTAGCACTTCTTCTGCCTTGCTTCGCTCTCCTTCTACAGAATCAAAGAAACCGTCTTTTCTAGGCTCATTACCAGCTTGCGTGTACTTTTCGATCTTATCGAATGCAATCGCAGCAGCAGCACCGACGCGTACTTTTTCCCGCTCAGACATTGTGCGTTCAGCCACATCACCTAAGAGTTTTGCACCTGCTCTTGCGACAATAACTCCAAGTGTACCTGCACCGGCAGCCCCAGCAGGACCCGCTGCAAAAAAGCCGATTGCACCGCCGACAGCAGCTCCAGCTATCTCTGCGCCCATTGAGATTAGTGACTTTGTTTTTTCAATATCTTCGTCGTTTGACATGTTTATGGCGCTAACGGGTGATTAGACAGAGTGTCGGTCAGGTGAGATAGGCAGATTCTGTCTATCTCAGTCGGGTCAGATTCTGCCTAGCCGATGCCTGGCCGACTCACCAAACGTCTCGCAGCGTATACGATGGCCATACACGGTAACCTGCGTGGAGACGCTAGCAGATGGTGAACCCGCAGACAACACCGACGACAGGGGCCACGGGCTGCCTGCGGACTCAATCGTTGGCATACGGGCGGGTACGGGCTGCGGTCTGCAGCCACGCGCTCTGATCACGAGCGATCAGTTTGAGCAACTCCGGGATTCCAGGGTCATCGGATGCCGCCTTCGGATCAGCCCGAGACCGAACATTGGGTCGCGCTCAGGCCCCGGAACTGTCGCTCAATACCCGCGCAGCCGCCACCGCCGCCTGGCCCAAGGAGATCCCCCCGTCGTTGGCGGGCACTTGGCGCTGCAACAGCACCCGTAGTCCGGCGGCCTCAAGTCCGCTCGCGACGGATTCGAGGAGCAGTCGATTCTGGAACACGCCGCCGGAGAGTGCGACGGTCGAAATCCCGTAACGGCTCGCCAAGTCCAGGCCCAGCGTGACGAGCGCCGTCGCGAGCCCGACATGGAAAGCGGCTGCGATCTCCTCGGGCGGACGGCCGCGGGAGAGGTCCGCGAGCAGGGCGTCCCAGAGCGGCGCCGGATCCAGTACCACCTCGCCGGTGGGCGCGGTCGATCGCGCGAATAGATAGCCGTCACCGACCCGATCCATAGCGACGGCGGCCAGCGACTCCAGCGCGATGGCGGCCTGCCCTTCGTAGGTCAGGACCTCGCCGCCGACGCCCAGCGCCGCGGCGACAGCATCGAAGAGCCGCCCGGTCGAGCTGGAAAGCGGTGCGTTGAGGCCGCGCGCGATCAGTGTGTTCAGGATCGCGAGCGGTTTGGCGTCGAGCCGCTCGATCGGCTCAAGCCCGGCGAAGCGCGCGCGCCATGCCGCCCAGCCGCCCGCGCTCTCCAGGTGCGCATAGAGGTTGCGCCAGGGCTCCAGGATCGCGCGTGTCCCGCCGGGCATGGACACCGGTTTGAGATGGGCGACTCGCTTGAAGTCCAGGTAGTCGCCAAGCAGAAACTCGCCGCCCCAGAGTGTGCCGTCGCTGCCGTAGCCGAGTCCGTCGAGCAGGATGCCGAGCACGGGTCCGGCGTCCAAGGGCCAGCCGTTGTCGGCCAGGGTCGAGGCGAGGTGGGCGTGGTGATGCTGAACGCCGATCAGCGGCAAGCCGTCGCGCGCCGCTCGGTCGCGTCCGATGAGGCTGGAGCGGTAGTCGGGATGCAGATCGACGGCGAGCGCCTCGGGGACGACCTGGAAGAGGTCGAGATAGAGGGCGAGGGTCCGCTCGAACTCGCGTGCGGTCTTGGCGTCCTCCAGGTCGCCGAGATGCTGGGAGAGGATCGCCTGACCGTCGCGGACCAGACAGAAGGTGTTCTTGAGCTCGCCGCCAAGCGCCAACAGCGGCGGTGCATCCTCAAAGCCGGGCGGCAAGGGCAAGGGTGTGGGGGCAAAACCGCGTGCACGCCGGAGCAGGCGCGGCTCCCCCGCCATAACCCGGACGACCGAGTCGTCGACCCGGTTGAGGATCGCCCGATCGTGCAGCAGCAGGACATCGGCGAGCTGACCGAGCCGCCCGAGCGCATCGCCGTTGTCGATACACTGCGGCTCCTCGCTCAGATTGCCGCTCGTCATCACCAGGGGCCGATCCCAGTCCGCCAAGAGCAGATGGTGGATCGGGCTGTAGGGCAGCATGACCCCCAAGGTCGTCTGACCGGGGGCGACATCCGGTGCCAAGGGTCGCGGCCGTTCGCCGTCCCGCTCCGCCCCGCGCGAGCCGACCCGATCCGAGAGCAGGATCGGCGCAGCCGGACCCGACAGCAGCGCCGCATCCCGCGCCGCCACACGACAATAGCCCCGGATCACATCCAGGTCGCGCGCCATGAGTGCGAGCGGCTTGGCATAGCGCCGCTTGCGCCGACGCAGCTCGGCGACCGCATCGGGGTTGGTCGCATCGCACGCGAGATGGAAGCCGCCGATCCCCTTGATGGCGAGGATTCGCCCCTCGGCCAGCAGCCGGCTCGCCGCGGCGATGGCATCCTCGGCGCCGAGCGCCGTGGGATCCAGGACGCACCCGGCGGCATCCTGAAGCCAGACCTTGGGGCCACAGACAGGACAGGCGTTGGGCTGTGCATGGAAGCGTCGGTCCGCGGGATCCTTGTACTCCGCCGCGCAGTCCGGGCACATGGGAAACGCGGACATGCTGGTCCGGGCACGGTCGTAGGGGATGCCGGCGACGATGCTCAGACGCGGACCGCAGTGGGTGCAATTGGTGAAGGGATAACGGAAGCGCCGGTCGGCGGGATCCCGGATCTCGGCGACACAGGCCGCGCAGGTCACGGCATCGGCGACGATCCCGGTGTGCACGGCGGTCGCCGCGCTTTCCAGGATGACGAAGTCGTCCTGCTGAGTGAGGTCCGCCAGCGCCTGCGGATCGGCGATCGGACGCCGCTCGATCGAATCAATCCGGGCCAGCGGCGGGCATTCCTTGAGCAGACGGTTTAGAAAGCCGCTCACGCCGGGATCGTACCCGGCCACGCTCCCGCACACCCGAATCAGCACACCCTCGCCGTCGTTGCGCACATCGCCGCGCAGGCCGCAGGCGCGGGCCAGTCGCCAGACGGTGGGCCGAAATCCCACGCCTTGGACCAGGCCGCGGACCCGAATCGACTCGGCGGTCACGCTATTTCAGCCCGATCCTTTCAATGCCGTCCCATGCGGGAGCGGCCGAGCGGTCGCGGAAGCGCCCGCAGCGCACGGCCAACAGCCCGGGCAGCGGGTCGTCCGGCGCAAGGTCGCGACAGAACCCAAAGGTCCGCGCAGCTTGATCGTCATCGCCGGCCCGATAGAGGCGAAGCCCGTCCGACAAGGCATCCCGGGTTCGCAGCTTCTGATCGCGCAGGAGTTCGGGATCCGCATCGAAGACCTCGTAAAGACGCACCGGGGTCTCGCGACCGACCACGGTGACGAGATCGATCTCCCGGATCAGGTAACGCTCGGGGTCGTCGAGCGACGCGTAGGTATTCCCCCCGATCAGCAGCCCAAGCCCGTAATGTTTGGTCAGTCCCTCGATCCGGGCCGCGAGATTGACGGTGTCGCCGACCACACCGCATTTGAGCCGGTTGGCGGCGCCGATGGTGCCGAAGATCATCTCCCCGGTCGCGATGCCCACGCCGATGCGGATCGGCGCTTGACCTTGACGGTCGCGGGTTCGCGCCCAGTCGCCGAGGCTGCGCAGCATGGCGATGCCGGCGCGTACCGCCGCATCGGCGCCGCGGTCGAACACCGCCATGATGGCGTCGCCGACATAGTTGTCGATGAATCCGCCCTCGGCCAGCACCGCCGGCTCCATCCGGGAGAGATAGGTGTTGATGAACTGGATGGCGTCCACCGGGGCCATGCCCTCGACCAGCGAGGTGAAGCCGCGGATATCCGAGAAGAGGATGGATGCCTTGGTCAGGACATGGTCGCCGAGCTTGATGTCGCCGATGGACGGACGGCCCAGGGTTTCGAGAAATTGGTGCGGGACGAAGCGGGCGTGTGCAAAGGTCAGCTCGGCCTGGCGCTCCAGCGAGCTGCGCAACGAGTCGTAGAGACGGGCGTTCTCGATGGAGACGGCCGCTTGTGCCCCCAAGGTCTCGACCGTGATGCACCGATCCGCCGAGAAGGCCCCGCGCACGCCGGCATTCTCCAGATAGACCATCCCGACGACGTCGCCCTTGGACAAGAGCGGCACACAGAGAATCGACAAGGCCGGGTGCGCCCGGATGTGCGGATCGGACCGAAAGGTGATATCGACGCAGGCGTCGTCCATCACGACACGTTCCCGCGCGCGCCGGACAAAGCTCACCAAACCGGTCGGAAGCCCGTGAAGCTCGATGGCCGAGCCGTCGGTCAGGACCTGCACCTCGCCCTTGGCATCGCCCTCGGCCGCGACCCGCAACCGGTTGTCGACATCGAGCAGCAAAACACCGCGGGTCGCGCCCGCATTGATCACCATGGCGCGCATGACCTCGGTCACAACGTCCTTGAGCGAGACCTTGCGGGCCAGTGCCGCGGCGGCCCGGATCAGGGTCGCGCTGTCGACGATCTGTCCATGACTGCTGCTGCTCGAGCGGGTCTCCGACGGGTCCGCTGCCCGGCTCGTCCGCGGCCGCACCAGATCGACGTAGCGCTCGGCCAGGACCTGCGACCAAGCGCTCGCGCCCCAGACCTCGAATGCATCGACGGCCTCCGCGAGATAGCCGGCCGCCGCCGTGTCCGCCCCGCGCTTGAGATAGAAGCGCGCCGCTCGCTCCAGAAAAAGGCCGACGTCATGCAGAGCGCCGGCCCGGCGCGCGGCCGCCACGGCGGCGTCGAACCCCCCTATGGCCCGGCTCGACCGACCGCCGGCCGCAGCCAGCTCGGCCCGCAACAGCGCCGCCCGATGTGCAAAGTTGTCGGGGGCATGGCGGGCCCAACGCTCCAGCCGTCGCGTGAGCCGCTGCGCCCGGTTACGCCGCAAGACCGAGGTCGCAGCGCCGTCGGCCGCATGCAGCTCGATCAGCGCCAGGGCCTCGTAGAACTGGTAGAAGGGCTCGTAGGCCATGGAGACGATGCCGTTCAAATTCGCCTCCATGCCCCGGGCGCGCGCGAGGACCTCGCGGAAATCGTCGCGCATCAGCGCATCGAGCATCCGGTACTTGTGGAAATAGGCCAGCGAGGTCGCGTCGCGCTGCTCGGTCCAGACCGCAAAACTCTCGTCTTCGCTCTCGCGCTCGCCGTCGGCCGCGTGGACTGCATCCGCCAGACCCCGCATGCGCGCGATGCCGAAGCCGGCCATGCGCATGATGCGTCTGGTCTTCTCATGCCGGGCATCGCCCTCCGCGGCCTGATGACTCTCAAGATAATCCGACACCTTCGCAAGCGGCAGCCCGCCCATGAAGGCGTAGGAGGCATGTCCGTAGTGATGGTAGCCGTGATGCTCCAGGTCACCCGCACTGATTGCCTTCTCGGCCCCTTCCAGGAAGATCGGCAGGGTCTCGACCAAGGGGGCGGACCAGTGCTGAATGAAGCCGGCATAGACCATGAGAATGCGGCCTTCGAGATCCCGGGCATCCAAATCGACGGCGAGCTGCCGTGCCAGATCGCCGTAGGCCAGACCGCGCACCGGGTCCGCCAGGACGGCGCAATGCAGCATGCCGTAGAGGACGTAGGCGTAGGCGGACTCGGCCGCATTGCCGTAGCGAACGGACATCTGGACCATGCGCAGCGCGATCAGGGGCAGCAGATTGGGCGCGCTGAAATAGGCCGGCGGCGCCAGCAGGACCATGATCTGCATGGCGGCCAGCTTGCGCGGGTCCTTCATCCGAGGTAGCTGCGCCAGGTCACGGGTGGTGCGGCCGGCGAGGCGCAGCTTCGCGCTCGCAAGCTCCGCCAGGACCCGAAGCAGATGCACCCGACGGGGCAGCTTCTCGCCGAGCAGCGCCAGCGCACGCAGGCCGACATCCAGTGCCCGGCCGTAGGCCATCCGAGAGGTGTGGAGCAGGACCATCAAGCCCAGCACCCGGACCTGGTCCAGCTCCGGCCGGCCGCGCCCGAGCAGCCCGTCGGCGATCTCCTCCGCGAGGTCGGTGCGGTCCTGCAGATAGGCCGCCTGCGCCTTTTCGAGCGCGATCTCGAAGGCCAGATCGGGCTCGCGCTGCCAGGCGTCCTCGCCCAGCATGGCCTCGGCGACATCCAGATATTGGAGCGCCGCATCGTAGGCGATGGCCGACTTGGTCAGGCGCGCCGACTTTAGGGCCAGATCGCGCAGGCGCAAGCGCCCTTGGGGGTCGAGCCGGTGCTGCCCCGCGATCAGATGGTCCGTGATCTCGGTCAGGCGCCCGACGGCCGCCGGATCCGGGATCTTCTCGAGCAGCAGGACCCCGATACGGGCGTGGATCTGCTCGCGCAGGTCATGCGATAGCAGATCGTGGGCCGCCTGCTGGACCCGGTCGTGCTGGAAGCGATAACGCTGCAGCAGGCCCTGCTCCAGCGCCTCCTCGTCGGCCCGAAGCAGGATATCGGCCTCGAGTGCCGGGCCGAGCAGCCGCACGATCTCGCCGGGATCGCGCTCGGCAGCCAGAGCAAGGATCTCGGTCTCGAACAGATTGCCGTGACAGGCGGCGATCTGGACCATCTCCCGGGTCGGCGTGGGCAACTCCAGGATGCGCTCGATGACCAGATCGGCGACGTTGTCGGTGATCTGCTCCAGGTCCACCGCGGCGAGATCACACTGCCAATGCCCGGTCGCCGCATCGTAGACCAGCAGCTGCTTACGCTGAAGTGCCCGCAGGAACTGCTGCACGAAGAAGGGATTGCCGCCGGTTTTCGCGACCACGCGCGCGGCCAGATCCTCCACCTCGGCCGTCGGGTGACCCAAGGCATCGGCCAAGAGTTCGGACACCGCCGCCTGCCCGAGCGGCCCCACCTCGATGACGGGGGCAAGGCCGAGCTTGTCCTCCAGCGTCGCGAACAGCTCGACGACCGGGTGTCCGGCCCCGATCTCGTTGTCTCGATAGGCGGTGAGGATCGTCAGGTGACGGATCTCGGGGTCGGTCAGAAGGAGCTCGATCAGCGAGCGCGAGGCGCTGTCGGACCACTGCAGGTCGTCGATGAAGATCACCAGCGGCGAATCCGCACGCGCCAAGGCACCGACGAATCGACGGAACACCAACGACATGCGGATCTGGGCCTCGTTCAGACCCAGCTTGGCGACGGGCGGCTGAGGTCCGATCAGGGCCTCGTAACCCGGCAGGATGTCGAGCAGCACCCGGGCGTTGGGGCTGAGCGCATCGAGGAGATGGGCGCGCCAGGCGTCGACCTGCTCGGTCGTCCCCGCCAGCAGACTGCGCAACAGGGCGTTGAAGGCCTGGACAAAGGGGGCGTAGGGCCGGGCCCGTTCGGTCTGGTCGAACTTGCCCTGGATGAAGTGACCGCCGGCGGCGACGATCGGCGCCACCAGACGCTCGACCAGCGCGGACTTGCCGATGCCCGACTGTCCCGCGATGCGCAGCAGGCTGCCGCCCCGCTTGCGTTCGGCTTGGCTGGCCATGAGCCCGTTCAACCGCTCGATCATCGCCTCGCGGCCGTAGAGCCGGTCCGGGATGCGCAAGGTGCTCGGCACCGAAGCAACGCCGTCGCCCGGGCGCTCGAGGGCATTGAGGAAGTCCGTGGCCGTCTGGAAACGATCCTCCGGGTTCTTGCGGATCAGCCTCATCACTGCGTCGGACAAGGCGGGCGGGATGGCGTCGCAGAGATCACGCGGGGCCGGCGGGATCTCGGTCAGGTGCCGGTGGATCAGGGTCGCGGGATCCGGGTCCGAGAAGGGCACCCGACCGGTGAGCAGCTCGTAGAGCAGGATGCCGAAGGCGTAAAGGTCCGCGCGCCAGTCAACCTGACGGTTCATGCGGCCGGACTGCTCGGGCGCCATGTAGGCCAACGTGCCTTTCGCCGCGAAGGCACCGGCCGGCTCCTCGGCGAGATCGGCGGTCCGAATGGCCAGACAATAGTCGATCAGCCTAACCCTGTTGAAGCCTTCGTCGACGATCAGGTTGGACGGCTTGATGTCGCGATGGACGATGCCTTGGACCTGGTGAAGGTCGGCCAGGATCCGCGCGAGCTCCGTGGCGATGCGCTGCACCGCCTCGGGCGGCAGCGGCAGCTCGGCAAAGGTGTCCAGAGAACGATCGCCCTGATCGTCCGACACCAGCATGGGTCCCTGATCGGTTCGGATCAGGGCGCGCGCCGCGATCTGGCCGGGGTGGGTCAGTCCACGGGTGATGGCGTACTCGTTCTCCAGTCGGGCGATGGCATCCGGGGTCCAGCGCCGCCCGCTCACCGTCTTGCAGATGACCGCTTGGCCGTCGGCGAGACGGCCTCGATAGACGGTGAAGGTCTGGCCGCGGCGAATTGGATCCAGCAATGTCGGTGGAGGCGCTCGTGCGGAGATGGCCGGCTGGATCATGTCACGATACTTTGGGGGATCTGCTTCGGATCCAGGTCAGTGTACGGAACGTCGCGATTGCGGTTGCGTGTCTCGATTTCGAGACTCAACGCATGCAGCTCGCGGCGAAAGCGGGTCACGATCGGCAGCACCGACTGGGTTCCGGCGAAAAAGGCCGGTTCATATCGCCCGATCGGCATCTCGGTTCGCCTCGAGAGCAACCGGACCATGAGGATCTGAGTCGATGCGGTCCGCAGATCGGGCAGTGCACGCTCGAGATCCCGCTCGCTCCAGCTCAGATCCTTGTCCCGCGGCGGCGGTCGATAGAGCGCGCCCGGGACATTCGGAATAAAGCCGAAACAATCGTACTGGCCGTTGTTCACCGCTGCATGGCCTGCGGACGCGGTATAGACGACCCGGGTCAGAAACCCGCTCAGCTCGTCGCGGGTCCGGAAACCCGCTTCGCCGCCCGGCATGTCTCGGACGTTGCCTCCCCGCGGATCGCGAATCTCGGCATGGAAGGCCTGCAGCTCGTCGTCCTCGGCGACATCCTCGTCGCTCGCGCAGAAATGCTCGACCATGGCGGCGACATAGCGTTGGACGACCGCCCAAAGTTTAAGGGCATCGTCGCGCCAGGGATAGTCGGGCAATGCCTCGACATCGTCGACCCCACGCTCCTTCAGATCGAGCGGGACATCCTGCGAGTCCATTCTCCATTGCTCCCACCAGACTCGCCCCATCAGCTCGAAGGCACCCTTCGAGCCGATAGCCATCGTGGAATCAATGGGACCGCCCGGCGCGAGCAGTTGGGTGCGCGCCGAGGTATTGACCGCCATGGTGTAGGCCAAATGAGGCGCCAGGAGCTTGTTCACGGGGTGCGCCTCCGGCAATGTCCGAAGCATGGCGACCTTGAAGAGCTCGACGATCAGATGCGTGCTCAGAAGATGCTCCACCACCTCGTGGACCTGGGCATCGGCGGACTGCGTGAAGGTCTTCACCGCGAGCCAGAGCCCCGGATCGTCTTTGGGGGTGAAGATCGGTCCATCCTCGGGACGCTGGAAGAGTTGAATGGCAACGGGCATCAACCGGCCCGAGCCGTTTACGTAGAACAGGGCCATGGGATGGGCGAGATACCGACCGGGCTTCACCGAGATGCCTTCGAGCACGGCGTAGTTGCACCAATAGAGCCGGCGCTTCTCCATGGCCGAGGCCAGTGTCTCGCCCGCATCGAGCAGGCCGGCCAAGGTCGCGTCGGTCACCGGGAAGTTGGCGGGGATCTCGGTGAAGCACCGGATGATGCGCGGATTGACACCGGCCAGCCGCTGGCGGGCGAACTCGGCATCCTCGCGCCAATGCTCCATGGTCAGCGGCTTGTCGCGAAAGCCCCAGAGCAGAAAGTGATAGATGTCGAGACCGTGGCGCTTGGCGAGCCAGTTCTCGAACCGACTCAACGCCAAGGCCAGGTAGGAGACCGCGAGGGTCCCGTATATCCGCCCCTGAACAACACGGCTGTAACGCTCGCCCGAAGGCAGCTCCCGAACGAAGGGCGGCAGGGGGATCGGCACCGTCGTGCGGTCGCCGGGGTTGGGTTCGTAGATCCTGAACACGCGTCGATACCAGGGCGGCGGATGCCATGCGGGCTGCTCGCCGGTCGGCTCGGTCTCGATATAGCCGTGCAGGTATTGGTAGATGCCGCGCGCCTTCTCGAGCTGCTCCCTGCGCTCCTCGCGGCGCTCGGGCGTGTCGCGTTGTGGCAGACAGGGTCGCCTGTAAACATCGTCGGACTCGACCGTCGAGACCGTCTCGTCGGCATAGGCTTCGGTCGTATCGCTGCGCTCGTCGGGGATCCGCGGCGGCTGGCCCCGCAAGCGATACATCAAAAGCCGGGCACGCCGCGGCCACCAACCGGCCAAGCGCAGATAGTCGATGGACGGCCCGTCTCGGAAATGCCGGGCCGGGATCGTCCGGAGCACGGACGCCGGCAGGTGACGCAGGCTGAACAGGCATTCATTGCCCTCGGCGTCATCGAGTGCCTCGGTGATGGTCACCTCGGCGAGATCGCGCCAGGGACATTCGGCTTCGTCCCAGGGATAGAGCGATGAGAGCTCGTAGTCCCGGTCGTCGTCATCGCGCCAGTCCAAGAGCTGGATCTGAAACCGGTAGCGCACGGGTCGCTTGTCGAGACGCCGTCGATACTCGTCCTTGAGGTAATTTCGCCCGCGTCGCTCGTTCGGTTTCGCCTCCTGAAACCAAGGCGTCTGCAGATCGTCCTCGTCCGGGATCCCGTCCCGCTCAGGTGTCTCGTCCCAGGGGATCAGTCGAAACTTGGCATAACGCTCGACCGCGTCTTCGGCGACGAAGCGCAAGGGGATCTGCGAATAGTAATAGAGGTTTGCAAAGCTCGACGGATCGCGACGCAAGGCATCGCGTACGTTCATGTAGCAGCGCGGATTGCGTTTGAAATAGTCGATCAAATGGGCGCGTCCTCCCCGAATACGCGCGAGCGTAAACTGGAAGAAGGTATCCATGTTCCAGAACGGCGTGCTGTTGCCGGTGTTCATCAGCATGTCGAAGGGACTCTCGACGGCCTCGTCCGCAAACTTCACCGAGGCACCGCGCACCACCAATGCGGCGTCGTCGAGGAAGCTGACCGAGGCATGACGCAGCCGGCAGGGAAACACCTTGCCCGGCACGAAGAAGCCGTTGGGCGGCAGGTCCGCAGCGTCGAGGATCCTGACCTGACCACGCACCACGAGCCCGTTCTCGTGGCTCATGCGCCGGCGGGTGATGATTGAGTTGAGCGTAATGAGGGTGATGATGACGGGCCGCAGCAGGACCATGAAGAACCGACTGCGCAGAAAACGCTCCCAGTACAGAAATCCATAATCACGGATAGCGTCGATCATTTCATCCCCCGGTGTCGTTTGGCCAAATCATGGTCGTGCTCGCCCGAGTCCGATGCTCCCGATTTCGAGATGTCCGGTTCAGCGCTCGCCGGGATGAAAGCCTCTATCGAGGATGCCACCGCGCACATCGGGGAGGGAAGTGCCGCGCAGACAGCCATCCGAAGACGGCACCGCCTCGGCAAGGTCTCCGACGCTCACCAGCGCTCCGGCAGCTTGCGGTGAATGACGACGCGCTTGCCTTCGAGCGCGATGTAGCCGCCGGCCTTCAGATCCTTGAGGATCCGACTGATCATCTCGCGGGAGGCGCCGACCAGTGCGGCGAGATCGCGTTGCGTGAGTGAGTCGGTGATGAGGCGACCCTCCTCCTCGACGGCGCGTGCCTGGAGCGTATCCGCGAGCCGGCTGTAGACATCGCGTAGCGCGAGGCGCTCGACCTCCTCCGTCAGCTTTCTCACCCGTGCGGCGAGGGCACCGATCAAATGCAGCGCAACGCCTGGACGGGAGATCAGATACGTCTGAAACGACGCCCTCGGGATGACCAGGAAACGTGACGGCGCGACGGTCATCACGGATGCCGAGCGCGTGGAATCTTCGATCAAGGCAAGCTCGCCGAGATAGTCGCCGGGTCCGAGCTCGTTGAGCACGATCTCCTTGCCGTTGTCGTCCGCGGAGAAGACCTTCACGCGGCCCGAGAGTAAAACGTAGAGTGCGCTGGCCTCGTCGCCCTTTTGCATGACCACCGTGTTGGCCCGATAGGTCCGCAGTGCAGCCTGATCGATGAGGTCGCCGATCCGATCGATTCCGAGCTCCGCAAACAGGGGGATCTTCAACAAAATGTCGCTTATTTCCTGGTTCATCGTCGCTCTTTGCTGCGTTCGACCCGACAATGCCGCGACGATGGATCGCCGCAGACGGTTGAAATTCGGCTCGAAGAAGGCGGAGACCAGGAACCCCCCGGACTGTTGATCCAGAAAGGCCAGCTTCTCCGCCGGACCGACGCCGCCACCTCCATTCTCTTGGACCAGGCGCTGTTGACACAACATGCCGTAGTCGTCGGTCAAGGCGACCGACGGCAGCAGATCGGCCTCCGCGAGCAGCACCGCCTCCTCCGCCAGGTCCGGAGCGGTCGCGAGGCGCCCCAGCGGACTCGCCTCGCCTGCTGCGTCCGGCAGAGGCGCGGGAGGCGGGCCCCCGTGATGGTGGAAGCGAAAGCAGCAACGCGCATAGGGCAAACCCACACTCAACTCGGTGGCGAGCACGATCGCGGCGATACGCTCGATCTCCTCGGGCGCAACACCGGCTTGCGCGAGATAAGGTCCCGCCGCGGCGACCGCCAAACGCTCCAAACGGAAGGACTCGCCGGCATTCGTGGTGCCGTCGTGACGAAAATCATGCACCAACGCCGCCACGACGACCCGCACCAATCGCTCGCCCGAGAGACCTGCCTGCTGCCCGAGAAACAGGCTGCAGAGGACGACCTCGCAGATATGCTGACTGTTGTGATAGGCGTTTCGCGCCTGCCCTGCAACCCCGCGGTCGATCTCGGCGGCGATGCGCGCGCCTGCCGTGACCAAGGGATCGAGCGGATCGCGCCCCAGCCTGACCCTGACGGCCTCGAAGACCTCGGTCGCGGGACGATCGAGCTCGCCGACAGCCCGAAAACAGGCGACGATCTGATCCGCGACGACGTCGGGCGAGGCCCCCGGCAGCGATACGAAAGGCGCTTTGGAGACTTCGGGAAACGCAGCCTTCATCGTATCCGAAGGCGTCACGCGCGCTGGCTCCATGCCGGAACCCGACCCGAGCAAACCGCAGATCGGCGCGGACCGCTATGCCGGAGGTGGCCAATTCCATCAGGCTGAATACCGAGCCCGAACGTGGAGCCGATCAAAACAGTCGCAAACACCGGACGCATCCCGAAGGGTCTCCAAGCAAGCATCGTTGCCTCCGAACGAAGCACAAACAGCGAAACCGCGAACAGGTGAAACCGACCTCGTTGCATTCTAGCCACGACAGGTCGCAACCGCGAGCGCGGGTATCCCTAGCAATTCAATGGAATAGAACACTCAAGCGCGTTGCACGCGGATCTTCGTCGAAAGTGAGCAACGGATTTCGGCGGGCGACGAGAACGGCCGAGAATCGCTATGATGGCGCCCGCGCCGTCCAACCCCCATCGCCGGATCAACCATGCCCATCATCGATCCTCGTCGTCGAGGCCGGTTCCCCTCAGCCGCACTCCTTCTTGCCGCAACATACCTGGCAAACCTGACCTCGAACGCTTGGGCCGGCGGCATCTATGTCCCGATGAAGGGTGCTGCCGCTACGGGTTCGGCAAATGTCGGCCTCGCCTCGGCAGCGCGCGACGGGAGCACGCTGTTTTACAACCCGGCCGGCATGACCCGGCTCGGGAGCACATTCGTCGAGATCGGCGTCGATGCGATCAATGCCGACATCGCCGTCGATAATCGCGGCTCGCAGGCCCGCACGCTCGGCAGCGCAGGCCAAGACGTTATCGATGCGGGAGCTCGAGGCCAGGGCGAGGGTTGGATTCCGGTACCCAATCTCTTTCTCGGGACGCCGATCATGGATGGGCGGATCTGGCTCGGACTCGCCGTCACCTCCCCGTTCGGGCTTGAACTGGATTACGGCCCGGAATGGTTCGGTCGATACGACTCCTACGACAACAGCATCAAGACCCTCGACATCGCGCCGACGCTCGCATATCGGATCAACGACGCCTGGTCCATCGGCGGCGGTATCGACGTTCAGTATGCGGACGCGGAGCTGATCAGCGCCCTGCCCGATCCGCTTAACCCCGGCGGACCGACACCCGGTTCGGACGGACGCTCCAGGCTGACGGGCGACGGGTGGGAGACCGGATTCAACATCGGCCTGCTCTACCAACCGAGCGAGCAAACCCGCGTCGGGCTGCATTATCGATCCGGCATGCACCACACCCTGAAGGGCAGCGCCGAGGTCTCCGGCCTGCGCGGACCCTTGGCCGCGGCGAATGGACGCAGCAACACACGGACCGGGCTCGACCTGCCCGACATCCTCACCCTCAGCCTCACCCAGGCCGTGACCCCGCACCTGACGCTGGCCGGCGAGGTGCAATGGTTCGGCTGGGATGCGTTCGACGAGGTCCGGGTGCGGTTTGCGAACGGCAGTCCCGATCTTGTTCGTCCCCAGGGCTTCGAGGACACCTACACGGTCGGCTTGTCGGCCGAGTATGCACTCGACTCGCATTGGACGCTGCGCGGCGGCATTCAATACGACGAATCTCCGACCACCGACATATTGCGCAACACCAGCATTCCGGACAGCGATCTATTGTGGCTCGGGGTCGGCGCAACCTACAGCGTCTCCGAGCAGCTCCGCTTGGACGTCGGCTATGCTTACGGCCGCTTCGAGCGCGCGGACATCGATCTGACATTGCCCTTCTATGCCGGATCACCGCTGGAGAGCAGCGTCGAGGTTCGGGGGGAAACCGACAGCCATGTGGACGTCCTGTCTCTTTCGGTGAGCTACGTCTTCGGGGGCTGAACCGCGCCGGGCGGAACATGACATGCTCTCGGGCCGCCGCACCTCGCCGCCAGCCCCGCATCCGCGAGCCATCCGGGGCGGGCACCCCCGCCCCTTGTCCTCGCTCAGCTCGACGGCACGTTACGCGTCCCGCGGCGGCTCCAATCGCCGACGCCTGCGACCGGCATACCTTGGCGATTCTCGGGGCTGCCACGCATGCCCCGTCGCGGTCCCTCGTTGGATGTCCCGATGGTCTCGGGACGCTCGACCGCACCGACCGGCCTCACCCCGCGCCTGGTCCAACCCTGCGCCGAATCGGCGGACGCTGTGAGGGCAGAGACGGCCGTACCGGATTCGACCCTGCTGTCGAAGACCGCGACGGTCGCTGCAATACCGGTGGTGACGGCGACGATAACGGCGACGAGTGGCATGGACATGATGGTGACCTCCGCTGACTGCGTTTTCTGGTATCCCCGGTCATCGGGGGTTCGCACTGCACTTGGCCTCGGGAATCAGACTAGGCGTCTCTCCCTGCCGATACACGTGCGCACGGCAGCGCGAAAGTGTGCGGAATTCACGGGTTAGCCGAGTTTCGATGACAATCGCCGGGAGCTCGAAGCGGTTGTCGGTCGCCGAACCGAACTCGGGTTTCCTCGGAAGGCGATGACAAGCGGACAGCGCCCGATCGCGCGATGCCCGTATAAGCGTGCCGCGCATGAAGGTGCGCCCCATGTCATCACCCTGTCATGTGCCGCATGCTAGAGTCGTCATATTCGATCGCGCCGCAGGGCTTGCGCTCGGACATTGATCCTTCAGGCGGCACACGGCGTCCTTTTCCATCCCGTATCCGGAGTCCGAACGATGCGACTTGAATCCGAGCTGCTCGACGATCAAATCCTCAAAATCGTGCTCGACGGACGACTCGACGTCGAAGGGACCCAGGCCATCGACATGAAGTTCACGGCCCTGACGGCGACCAAACAGGCGGCAATTCTGGTCGACATGAGCCGGGTGAGCTTTCTCGCGTCGATCGGGATGCGCACGCTGCTGAGCTGTGCGAAGGCCGCATCCAAGCGCGGCGGCAAGTTGGTCCTGCTCAACCCTCAGCCGATGGTGAAGGCCGTGCTCGATCGCTCGGGTGTCGCAACGCTGATTCCGGTCTACGAGGATCTGGCCGCTGCGATGGAGGCACTGAGGGGGATTCATCCGGGCTGAGACTCTCACCAGGCTTGGCTTTCATCCGGGACGACAAGGCCGGCGTCGCGGATTTGCTTCACATCCAACCCTCGCGCCGGCCTATACCGCGCCGGCAGGCTGCAGCCGATGTCCCCCGAGACGCACGATACACTCGTCATCGAGAGTCGCCTTGCCGAGCTCGGCCGTGTCGAGCGTTGGCTCGCCGGTCTTTTTCAAGACTGGAAGGTCCCCCCGGAGACGCAGTTCGCGGTCGACCTGGTGATCAACGAGGCCGTGACGAATGTGATCGGCTATGCCCATCCCGAGGATCCAACCCGGGAGACCCTCATCTCGCTGACCGATCGTCCCGACGCGATCCTGGTCGAGATCATCGATACGGGTGCGGCCTTCAATCCACTCGATGCCCCGGAGATGATTGCGTCGAGGGATCTCGATGAGGCATCCATCGGCGGGCGGGGCATTCACTTGATCAAGAGTTTCTCAGACGACTATAGTTACAGTCGTGTTTCAGGCCAAAACCGCCTGACACTCGCAATTCACAAGAAGGGATGCCCCCTGAGCCACTGCCTCTGAATGACACATGAGAACGCGCCGATACCACCGCAGCCGCTCCGGCGATCGGCCCTTCTCCCGGAGACGTCCTCGGCGCGGCCGCCGGACGCGAATGACCACGAGGATCCCGGCGGGCTAGCCCCGGAGGCATCGGATCGTCGCGAATTGCACTCGATCGCGCGCCACGCCCTCTTCGAGGGTGTCTCCTTCGATGGCTTGCACGCCATTCTCGCCCGCTGCGCCATCCAGGATCTCGCGGTCGGTCAGGTCCTGTTGGCACCCGGCCAGGTCAACCGCACACTCTTCCTCGTGCTCGACGGGCAGTTGAAGGCCCATATCGACGACATCGACTCGGAGGAAGGCT
>NZ_DATITZ010000366.1:0-31341 GCF_035467215.1 Thiocapsa sp.
CTCATCCACCTGCCGACACTGCGCCACCGAGGTGATCAGTGCGGGAAAGCCGCGAGCATTCCGCGCGAAATAATTCGGGAATCGGCCGGTGAAATAAAGTGAGCGACAACAAGCAGGCCCTCGTAGAGGTTGCCGAGGCCCTCCTCGCGCGCCGAGAACCAGTCCAGCTTGTCGATGGCCATGGTCAGGGATTTGAGGTTCGCGGGCTTGCGCAGCTTGGTGCCCGCGTCGGCGAAAATGGCGAGAATGGTGGGATCCTGCGTCTTCTTGGTGTCGCCCAGATCCAGCAGCAGGCGGCGGTAGTATTCGAGCTGGTCGAGACCCTCCCGCTGCGACAATGCCTCCCAGCCGTACCCGTTCGGGATGCGGTCCTCATGCCCGGTCTCCTGCATCATCTTGAGGAAGAGCAGGAAGGTCAGCTCCGTGACGTATTCGTTGTAGGTCACGCCGTCGTCGCGCAGGATGTGGCAGAGGTTCCAAAGCTTGGCGACGATGTCGCGGGTCACGTTTTCGGTCATTGCGGGGTTCGGGTCGATCCTGAGTGAGAGGGCGAAGTATTCGAGACAACCACGGTTCTTCAGCGAGCGGGCCTTGCTCCTAACTCCGGCCATCGTGGCTCGTGGCGCAGAGCGCCAGGGGCATGCGTGACACCGCAGAGCGGGTGTCACGAGCGAGTGGTGTTTTGGGTGGCCGGTCTTACGAGCGCGGCCTGCGAGCACATCGTGCGGGCTTTGCCCAACCGACTCGCTGCATTCTACTTCTTCACCGATTTGTCGACCAATCGGCCATCGACGAACCTGTGCAGTACGCTGGATACAAACGTTTGGCATGGGATTCCTTCCTGCAACGCCCGTGCTTGTAACGCGCGAAGATCCTTGGAGGAAAGGCGAATGCTGATACGTGCGTCCTTCCTGAACGTGGCTTCCGCAATGGCTTGATGAGCCTTCATCTCTTCAACAGCACTTTTTGCCCTTTTGAGATTTCCGGACTCAAATGCCTCCAGAATTTCTTTTTCCTCGGAATCAAGCTTGATCATCCTGTCTTGCTCCAGAGCGCTTCGTTCAGCTCGCCGAGAACGGCCTCGAGCTGACCATCAAACACCTTGTTGAGACGGCTGAAACCGCCGTGGGCCTGGAAGGGCTCACGGTCGAGTGCCGAGCGGTCCACCACGATCTCGCGCTCGATCTGCTCGGCGATGCGCTTGAGCCATTTGCGCTGCGGATCGCTCCAGGGGTGTTTGGCGAGGATCCGCTGCATGGCGGCGCGGACCCGTTCGTCGAAGGGAATCAGCGCGTCGCCGAGGGCGGCCTGACGGACGAACCCGATGATCGAGGCGGCGATCTCTTCGTTCCTGGCATCCTGCCACGCCCGGCGCAGGTTGGCATCGGAATAACCCAACTTGTCGAGCGCAAGGCGCAACTCGCGAAGCTGGGCGCGGGTCAGCTCGCGCGGGCGCTGCACCACAACCGTCAGGGCGGCGATCTTGTTGACGTTGTTGCGGACGTAGCTGGTGAAGCCGTCGAGAAAATCCTCAGGCTTGTCGGCGGACCCGTAGCCGCGCACGACCTCGGCAATCCGATCATCGTGCGACGAAATCGGGATTCGGCGCGGCGCATACGCCTCCGGTTCCCGGTCGAGGATACGGCCCAGACCGAGCCTTGACCTGATCCAGACGACGCTCGTGTCGAGCGGCTGCTCCGCCAGGCGCTTCAGCGTCGCCTCGGGCGTTTCACCTGCATTCGCCTCGTACTGCTCGCGGGCCTCGCCGGAGAGCTTGCCGAGACGGCGACGCAGCTTGACCAGGATTTGGTCGCGGATCTCTTCGCGGTGCGCGTCCGTCTCGACCTTGGCGATCTCCTCGAAGAGCTGCTCCAGGCCGATCGAGGGATTGACCACGACCGGGCGCATGTCGGTCAGGTTCTGGAGATGCGGATAGAGATCGACGGCATCGAAGATGCGGAAGGTCTCCTTGCCGATCTCGTCGCAACGCCGGGTTGCCCGGCCCAGCATCTGCTCGTAGAGGATGCGGCTGTTGACGCGGCGCAGAAAGACGAGGTTCGTGATCTTGGGGACATCGATCCCGGTGGTCAGCAGATCGACGGTGACGGCGATCTTCGGCAGGTCGTCGTTGCGATAGGAGCGGATCAGGCCGCTGACCTGATCGACGCTGCCGGTGACCTTGCGGATCGCGGCGTCCTCGATCTCGCCGTAGCGCGTCTTGAACGCCTTTTTCAGCTGATCCACGACGATGTCGGCATGGGCGTCGGTGGCGGCAAAGACCAGGGTCTTTCCCGGCAGGTCCGGATCGATGTGCTTGGTCAGCTCCTCGGCCACAACCTTGTTGAAGTTGACCGTCACGACCTGCTTGTTGAAGGCCTCGACCTCGAAGTCGATCTGGTCCGGGACATGGGAAAGGTCGATCTGGCCGGTCTTGGTGTCGAGCAGCTCGATCTGCTCGCCCCTGCCGAAATGAATCCCGGCCTGCGAGAGTGCGGTGGTGATCTGGATCGGCGGCTCATGGTCGATCAGGTAGCCGTCGACGACCGCCTCGCGGTAGGAGTAGGTGTAAACCGGATCGCCGAAGATCTGCACCGTATGCAGGGCGGGGGTCGCGGTCAGGCCGATCTTGACCGCGTCGAAGTGCTCCAGGACCCGGCGGTATTTGGAGATATAGTCCGCCTCGTTGCGGAAGCTGAGCTCGCCGTCGGAGAGCTCGCGGTCCAGTAGATAGCCCCGGTGGCACTCGTCGATCACGATCAGATCGTACTGGTCGATGGGCGGGACATCGGCCGGATCGGCGTTGTAGAGCACCCGGCGCACGAGGCCCTGAATGGTGCAGATGTGGACCTTGGTTTCCGGCTCGGGACCGGCGGCGTCCAGACCTTTGAGATCGAAGATGTCGGCGAAGGTCTTGGTCCCGACCACCTTGGTGGACGAGAACTCCCCGCCGGTCTGCTGCCCCAGGGCGCTGCGGTCCACCACGACGCAGACGCGGCGAAAGCGCTTCGCGTTGAGGAGGCGAAAGAGCAAGGCGATGGCGAGCTTGGTCTTGCCGGTTCCGGTCGCCATGGCGACCAGCAGGGACCGCAAGCCGTCGGCGATGCTCCACTCGACCGCCTCGATGGCCTGCTGCTGATAGGGCCGCAGGGGGAAGCCGAATACCATCGGCTGGATCTTGAGGGCCTCGTGGGCGGCCTCGATGTCGATCTCCAGCCATGCCTTGAGCCCGTCGGGCGTCGGCCAGTCGTTCAGGGCGCGGCGGTGATGGGTAGCCTTGCGGGTATCGCGAAACCAGATGCCGCTCTCGGTCTCGATCTGCTTGAGATAGGGCCGTCCATTGGTCGCGAAGACGAAGGGGACCCGGTAGGCGCCCCACGGACCCCCGATCGCCTCCGCCTCGCCGTCCTCGAGGACAATGTCGCGCGCGTAGCGCTCGGACTGATCGACGGCGGCGGAGACGTTCTTGCGTTCGCGCTTCGCCTCCACCGTGCCGAGACAGGGTAAGCCATAGAAGAGTGCATAGTCGGCCGGACCGCTCGCGGTCGGCCATTCGGCAATCGCCATCGCCCTGCCCTTGGCCGGGCGCGCGCCCTGGCTGTAGCGCAAGAGCTCGGTATCGGCCTCCCAGCCTCGAATGCGCAGTTGCGCGTCGATGATGGCGCGTGTCGCGGCCTCGTCCAGATCGATCCCTTTGGCGGCTTGCTCGGCCTGTTGCTGCCGGCGAGCCTTCTGCTGCGGCGTGGCTTGGGCGGCGGCAGTCTGTAGGACAAGCAGGTCGGCCAACGCGGCGTTCTTCTGGTCCTCCGCGTCCTGCGCAATCGCGGCCCACAGCTCTCGCTCCTCGTCGATCCGGCGGGCGCGGGCCTCGGTGGTTTCATAAGCGACCCTCGCCGCTTCGACCGCTTCCCGTGCCTTCTCGGCCTCGCCGAGCAGTTGAGCCCGTTGGGCGCGCAGCTGCTCCAGCTCCTCCACGAGGGATTCCGAAGCGGCCTGCGGTGCGGTCGGCGGCACGAAAGGGCCGGGCTTGAAGCCGGTGTCCTTTCCGAATGTCCGGTGAAACCAGATCGCCAGTTGCCGGGCGATCTTGAGCGTGGTCAGGGCATCGCGGTGATCGCCGTATCCATCGTGGGTCGCGCGGTTGCCGAGAATCCGGACCTGGTGAAACAGGTCGAGGACCTCGGGAGGAACCGCACGCTCGAGCTTGAGACGACGCAACAGGTCCGATTGCAGCTCGTCCGGGGTGACGAGAAGACCGCTCCGAGCGGCCACTTGGCGGGCCAGCTCCTCGCCGAACTGGCGGAGCTTGATCAGGCAGGTCGAGGGATCGTCGGCGAAATAGCGCTCCGCCAGGGCGCCGAGGCGATCAAGCTGCGGCTCATAGGCCCGCAGGAATCCGAAGTTTCGTGATACCCCCTCGGTTGGCATCAAAACACTCCTGTCGCAACGCTCATCCGCTTGCCGCTGCCGACGCGCCGCAACGCGATACAGAGGGCATCGGTATCAGAGAGCAGATGCCCAGCTTGAGCCGCGGGGTCGAGCCCTCTGCATTGCCGCGGTCATGATCGCAATCGCGATCGACGAGCATCTGGCGGCTGGACCGCCGAGCGCCGGTCCTCGGCAACATCATGATGCCGCGCCCGATCGGCTGCGCTGCCGACGCCCCATTTTGCCTTTAGCGACTTGTTGGCGAATTCTCGTTCCCGCGCAAACGCTCATGCACCCATCTTGATATCAGGTCCGCTTCAGAGAGGTGCTCGCGCCTTGCTCTTCTTCGGAGAGCGGAGATGTCTTCGGATGCCAGACGAATGGAAACTTCCTCTGCGCGCTGGAATACCGGTTCGCTGATTTCGACGAGTTCATCTTCGAAATCCGTGAGATCGTGGACCTGCCAAAAGGCCGCGAGCTCCGAGATTGAGTCGGTTGTCGGTAGGTGTTTCATTTTCTTTTCCACTGCTGATATCGTGCCCGTTCGCGATCGGTCATCGGGCGAGCCGTAACGGGATATCTGAGCCGCAGCTTCGAGTCCTCCGCATTGCCGCGGTCGCAATAGGCATCGCGATCGACGAGTCGCTGGGGGTCGGACCGTGCGCCGATCTTCGGCAGCGTCATGATGCCGCGCCCGATCGGCTGCGCTGCCGACGCCGCGTCTTGCCGTTGGATCCCTCCTCCGAGCCAGCTCCGCCGTAACGCGCGATGCAGCTTTCAAGCTGTGTCTTCGCCGTGCGCTGAATCCGCCCGAGCAGGTCGTGCGTAACCTCCGTGAGCCCGAACCGCTCCATCAAGGCCCGCTCCAGATACAGCGTCAGATGCGCCGCCATCTCGGCATCGGCCTGCGCCCGGTGATAGCGGCCGGTGACCGGTAACCCGGCGTATTCGACCAGGGTACCGAGCTTGTGGTTGGGTGCTTGAGGCAAGACGCGACGGGAGACCAACATCGAGCAGGCGAAGGCCTGCGGGGTCCTGCGCCCGATGCGCGCCAGCTCGGCATCCCAGAACTTGCGGTCGAACGAGGCGTTGTGGGCGACCAGGGGATAGTCGCCGACGAAGTCCGCGACCTCGGCCATGACTCGGTTGGACGGCGGCGCCTCGCGCACCATGGCGTTGCTGATCCCGGTGAGGTGCTCGATAAAGGACGGGATGCGCACACCGGCATTCATCAGGCTCTGGTACTGATCGACGATGCGCCCGTCGCGGATCAAGACGGCCGCGATCTCGGTCGCACGATCGCCCATGTCCGGCGAGAGACCGGTGGTCTCGAAGTCGATCACGACAACCGAATCCATCCCTCTTAGTCTCCTCGTTGTCGCCGAAGCCCTTGCTGGTCAAAGATGCTGATTCGATACGTGGCATGGCGAAGGCGTCTCGACCGGCACGCGGGGATCCAATGGTGCACGACTGCCGTCCACGGATCCCAAACCCGGTCGCGAGCATAGCATTGTCGGCCATGCTCCACCCATGACGTTCCCTGGCGTCGGGCAAACACGCGACCCGGCAGAATGTCGGGGCAGCGGAAGAGGACGACTGCAAGCCGTCGATCCCGGGTGCTGTCGCTGCGCGGCGATCGCCTTCTTTGCTCCTGGCCGGGGGATGAACGAAGCCGATCAGACGGCGTGACCGTGCCCGGAGCCATCGCGAGGAGGCGGGGAACTTCGATGCCCAAGCGCCGCTGGGCATTCTCAAAGCGACTGATCATCGAGGCCGGTAACAGGCTCGACGGCCTGTGGGTCGTCGGGACAGTCTTACTCGTGCCGTTCGGCCACGTTGAAGCATTCGCGTCGGCATAGGGCGAGCGCGGGTAGAAGGGCTTGGTCTCGCTCTGGGGCACCTCCTGGACCTTGCCGAAGAGCTCGGAGGTCGACGCTTGGTATAACAGGGTCTTGCGCTCGAGGCCGAGGATGCGGATCGCCTCGAGCAGGCACAGGGTCCCGATGCCGTCGGAGTCGGCGGTGTACTCGGGCTCCTCGAAGGAGACGGCGACATGGCTCTGTGCGGCGAGGTTGTAAAGCTCGTCGGGTTGGACCTGCTGCATGATGCGGATCAAGCTCGGCTCGTTGGTGGACTCGAGCGTCCCGGTCAAGAGGGCCTCTTCGCCGATCGGCTGCGGGGCGAGACGCGGATAGATGCAGGAGCTGCCGAGAAAGAACAGGCGTTCTACACCGTTGCGCCAGGCGGTGTGGATGATGTTGGCCTCGATCATCAGGTTTTGATGGATGAACGCGGCTGGGAAGCTGTTGTTGGCCTGGATGCCGCCGACCTTGGCCGCCGCCAGGTAGACCCGAGACGGGCGCGTCTCGGCGAAGAAGGCATCGACCGCCCGGGTATCCGTGAGATCCAGCTCGCGATGGGTGCGCGCGAGGATGTCCGAGACACCCGCGGCCTCCAAGCGGCGCACGATGGCGGCTCCCACCGTACCGCGATGTCCGGCCACATAGACCCTCGCCCCGACCTTGTCCTGCTCACTCGCGCCGATCTCCGTTTTCGATGCTGTGTGTTCGCGATTGCTTAGGGTAGCGCGCGCATGGGCCGGCTCACCAGCTTTGCGCGACGAGAATCCGCGAATCGCCGGCGTGTGTGCCCCGGACCCCGGCGAACCGGTTGACGCAACCCCCGTCAGGTTCGACACTCATGCACTACCGAGCGCGATATCGGAACGGCTTACGGGCCGACCGGATCGCAGCATCGGGCACAGCACTGCGGATGACGGCATCCAGCGCTGCAACGACGACCAATCATTCATTCTCAGGAGGTAACGATCGTGGCACAAAGCATGGGTGAGATCATGAATCCGGGCTCCGTCGTACGGGATGCCGAGTTTCCGGATGCCCCGGACGACTGGACGCGCGAGCAGGCGGTTGCCGCGGCTCGGGCCGACGCGGTGACGCTGAGCGACGATCACTGGGACATGATCAAGGCGTTGCAGGACTATTTCGCACGTCACGAGAAACCCAACGTGCGGGACCTTCACGACGCGCTCGAAGAGGCGTTCCACGGCCGCGGCGGCCTCAAGTATCTCTATGGGATCTTCCCGGGCGGCCCGGTCGCGCAAGGCTGTCGGTTTGCCGGGCTCCAGGCCCCCTCGGGTGCGGTGGACAAGTCATTCGGGAGCGTCCAGTAAGGATTTCCGAGTCGCGGTTCGCGCTCATGCGCTGCCGCCGCGATGTCGGTCACCCGGCCGACATCGCGTATAAAAGGCCGACAAGATTCATCCGAACTCCCATCAATAACGGGCGCAATCCGTCTGACATATCGGGTCTTTTCGTCGGCGTTTTCTTGCCAATCCGTGAGGACCCGCCTATCCTTGCCCTCGAACTGCTACCGCCTTTCGCTTGGGGAGGTCCGAGGCTGAAGCGTGTTCCGGACGCGTCGCGACGCGGGCCGGGGATGCTCCGAATCACTGCTCACCCGGACCGGCAGGCGGCCGCAGGCTGAAACCGGATCACGGGGGGAGCTGATCATGTACGACCGCAATCACGTCGACGAACAACCGATCGCCGAAGACGAGCATCCGCTTCGTCCCGATCGACGCACCTTTCTTGCCGCGCTTGCCGCGACCTCTGCCGGACTCTTGGCCGGAGGGGTACCCGGCCTTGCCGAGGCGGCCTCGAACCGGACATCCCTGCAACGCCAAGTCGTCGAGATGGTGACGAGCATGCGTCGCCAAGGCATGCTTCAGCCCAACGAGAAGACCTCGTGGTCGGTGTACGATTTCACCGCCCGCAAGAAGATCGTCTCGATCAACGAGGCTGTACCGCGACAAGCCGCGAGTATGATCAAGCCGCTCGTCGCGCAGGCCTATTTCTTCCAGATGGATGGCTCGCGCGGCCAGGTCGCCTACTCGGAGGATGTCCGCCAATGCATGGAGCGGATGCTCCAGCGCAGCAGCAACCCGGACACCAACCGGATCATGGATCTGGTGAGCCAGCACCAATCCCGCCGCGGACCCGCGGATGTCGAGTTGGTGCTGAAGCAGCGCGCGCCCGCCATCTTCCAAGAGACCCGGATCGTCGAGAAGATCCCGACGACCGGACAGACCTATCGCAACCAGGCCTCGGCGCACGACTACAGCCGCTTCCTGATCTCGGTTTGGGAAGGCCGCATGCCGAACAGCAAGGAGATGCTGCGTATGATGGCATTGCCGGGCGGCGACCGCTTGTCCAAGGGCGTAGCCGGCTTACCTGCGGCGGCGAAGGTCTACAACAAGACCGGCTCGACCGCGATGCTCTGCGGGGACATGGGCGTGATCGAGATCCCCGATCAGCGCGGGCGCAATCACGCCTACACGGTGGTCGGCATCATCGAGCGACCGAGCCGCGCCGAGAACTACGGCGCTTGGATCCGCAGCCGGGGAGACGTCATCCGGCGCGTGTCGAACCTGGTCTATCAGGACATGAAGGGCCGTTACAGGCTCGTCTGAAGGTCGGGGCGACTTCGGTCGCCCGCCTCCGCCGAGCCACGCACCGCAAGGCGGCTGAAGCCGCCCCTACGTCGGTGCCGCGCCTGCCGCTCAAGGCGGGTAAAGCCACCCCTACCCCTTGATGGCCTTCACGACGGTTAGCTCCGATTGAAAAGCCGCCCGCAGATCGGCCCCAGAGGCCCGTCCTCCATGCGACCGCATAACTGAGGAACCAGGAGCAGCAGTCCGAGCGCGGTCGCGAGCGGTATCAGAAACAGTGACAGACCCTCGGGGTCGCCGAGGATCGCGCGCTGTATCAACACGGTCAGCAGCTGGATCCAGACGACGCCGAGGATGGTGCGCAGCCGGGCCGGACCGCGCAGAAACCATACGATCACCGACAGGATGATATAGGGGATCATCCAAGCCGCCAGCATCAAGGGCTCGAGCCGATAGGCGCCGTCGAGGTGGGGCACCACGGCGATCAAAAACGACAAGGCAAACCCCGCCACCAAGGTCGAAAAGACCCAAATCTCTTGGCTTTCACTCGCGCGATCCATCAAAACACTCCCCCGCTAAGCATGATCTCGGAGCGCCAATGATATACCGACGGCGTGCGTTGTTCGTAACTTCAGGCGTCGCGTGGCGCGGAGCACCGGGAGCATGCGCGGCTCCGCGCAGCGGTGTCGCGAGGGCCTGAACGGGGGACTGCCCAGGATGCGACGCACATCATCGGGAAGTCAGCTGCATCGCGCCATGGAGTTGTTGAGACTCCGGCTTTCGCGTCCGGATGCACTCTTCTGGCCGGCCGTTTTGGGTCTGCTCACCGGCGTCGCGGCCGGAGTCGTCATCGTCGCCTTCCGTCTCTCCGTGGAGGGCCTGCAGGCGACGACCCTTCCCGGTCACGGGGAAAACTACGAAGGTCTTCCGATCCTGGTCCGTCTGGTGCTGCCGTTGCTCGGCTCGGTGCTGATCGGGCTGCTCTTCGTGCGTTTCGCGCACGGCATCTATGTGCTCGGGGTCGCCCGCGTCATGGAGCGCATGGAATATCACCAGGGACACATGACCCGGCGCGGGTTCGTGCTCCAGTTTCTGGGTGCGGCGATCGCGATCGTCAGCGGTCATTCGGTCGGACGCGAGGGACCGCATGTCTATCTCGGCGCCGCGAGCGGGAGCCTGATCGGACAATTTCTGACCCTCCCGAACAACAGTATCCGCAACATGGCGGCTTGCGGCACCGCGGCCGGGATCTCGGCGTCGTTCAACACGCCGCTCGCCGGCGTGATCTTCGCGCTCGAGGTGCTGGGATTGGAATACAGCGTCGCGAGCTTCGTGCCGATCATCCTGGCTGCGGTGAGTGCGAATGCCCTATCGGTCGCGGTCTTCGGCAGTGATCCGGTGCTCCAGGTCGCGCCGATCGTGGTGACATCGCTGACCGCCCTTCTCCCGGTCGCAGTGCTCGGGCTCCTCGTCGGTGCACTTTCGGCGGCCTATATCCAGTCGATCAAGACGATTGCCGGCTGGGGCAAACGCCTGAGCTTCTTCCGCCGGGTTTGCTTGGCCGGGGTGATCGCCGGGATCGCCGGCGCGGTGGTCCCGGAGGTAATGGGGCTGGGCTACGACACCTTGCGCAAACTGCTGACCGAGCCGCTGGCCTGGAGCTTCCTGCTCCTTCTGCTGCTCTTCAAGCTGCTCGCGACCTCGGCCAGCGCGGGACTCGGGATCCCGGGCGGGACCATCGGCCCAGCGCTCTTCATGGGTGCGATCCTCGGCAATCTGGTCGGTGTCGCTGCGGTGACCTTCGCAGGGATCGACGCCGATCAGGTCGCCTTTTTCGCGTTGCTCGGGATGGGGGCCATGATGGGTGCGAGTCTCCAGGCGCCCTTGGCGGCCTTGACCGCCATCGTCGAGCTGACCCACAGTCCGGGCGTGATTATGCCGGGGATGTTGGTGATCATCTTGGCCGCGCTGACCAGCAAGGAGCTGTTCGGCAGGGATTCGCTCTTCCTCACGACCTTGCGCGCGAACGGTCTGGACTACCGATCCAACCCGGTGGTGCACCTGCTCAGGCGCAGCGGCGTCGGCGGTGCGATGAACACCCGCTTTGCGCGGCACGAACAACGCTTGACCCGGGACCAGGCATTGCGCCTCGTCGGGGACGAGCCCGAATGGGTCATCGTCGACAAGGATGGCGGACCGGCCTACCTGATGCCCGGGATTGCCGTGGCAAGCGCCCTTTCGCTGGCGCCCGATACGCAGGAGATCGACTTGCTCGCGATCCCGGGGAATCGGCTCGAGCTCGCCCCGATCCATCTGCAGGCGACCCTTCAAGAGGCGCTCGACCTGATGCAGACGCGCGGCGCCGAGGCGCTCTACGTGGAGCGAATGATCGCGCCCGGGATCACGCACATCTACGGCGTCTTGACCCGAGAGCGGATCGAATCGGCTTACCGGTATTGAATCAAACGCTCCCGTACAGCTCGCGTGATCCCAGCCAGCGTTGGATCAAGGGTTCGACCCGATCGGGATGGCGCGCCAGGATCAGGTCCGCGGCCTGCTGGGCGGCGGCGACCAGGTGTTGGTCGCGCAGGGGGTCGGCGACGCGAAACTGCACGGCGCCGGTCTGGCGCGTGCCCAAAACCTCCCCCGCTCCGCGCATGGCCAGATCGCGCTCGGCGATCTCGAAACCGCTTTCGGCGGCGCGGATGATGGCCAGACGCTCGCGTGCGGCGATCGACAGAGGCGGATGGAAGAGCAGTACGCAATGGCTTTGGACGGACCCGCGTCCCACCCGTCCGCGCAGTTGATGCAGCTGCGCGAGACCGAGCCGCTCGGGGTTCTCGACGATCATGAGGCTGGCGTTCGGGACATCCACCCCCACCTCCACCACAGTGGTCGCGACCAAGAGATCCAGTTCGCCGGCGGCGAAGGCGGCCATCACCGTCTCGCGCTCGGGCCCCTTGATACGCCCGTGGACCAGGCCGATGCGGATGCCGGGAAGGCTCTCGGCCAGCTGACGCGCGGTCTCTTCGGCGGCCTGGCACTCCAGCGCCTCGGACTCCTCGATCAGGGTGCAGACCCAATAGGCTTGGCGGCCCTGTGCACAGGCCTGCTCCACGCGAGCGATGACCTCCTCGCGACGGGTGTCCGGAACCGCGACCGTAACGATCGGCGTGCGCCCGGGCGGCAGCTCGTCGATGACGGAAAGATCCAGATCCGCATAGACGGTCATAGCGAGCGAGCGCGGGATAGGCGTGGCGGTCATGATCAACTGATGGGGCGCACCGCCGTCACCGCCGCCCTTGGCACGCAACCGCATGCGTTGGTGCACGCCGAATCGGTGCTGCTCGTCGATGATGACGAGCCCGAGATCGGAGAAGATCACATCCTCCTGAAAGAGCGCGTGGGTGCCCATCACCATGCGGGCACGACCGCTCGCGATGGCCTCGAGCAACCCGGCGCGCTCGCGACCCTTGTGTCGCCCGACCAGCCAGACAGGCTCGATGTCGAGCGGGGCGAGCCAGCCCGCGAAGCCGCGTCGATGCTGCTCGGACAAGAGCTCGGTCGGTGCCATCAGGGCGACCTGCGCGCCGGATTCGATCGCCTGAAGCGCGGCCAGCGCGGCGACCAGTGTCTTGCCGGCCCCCACATCGCCCTGGAGCAGACGCTGCATCGGGCGCTCGCACTGCAGATCGGCAGCGATCTCGGCGACGACGCGTTCCTGTGCGGCGGTCATCCGAAACGGCAAGTCGTCGAGCAGCCGGCGTCGCAAGCTGCCGTCGCCCGCGAGCGCAGGTGCCAGGATCGCCCGCTGGGCGGCACGCAGCCGTCGCAGACTGACCTGATGGGCGACCAGCTCCTCGAACGCCAGTCGGTGGAAGGCCGGATGGCGTCGCTCGATCAGATCGTCGGGGTGGGCATCGACAGGGGGGCGGTGCAGATAGATCAGCGCCTCGACCAAGCTCGGCAGACCCAAGGGGAGCAAGACCTCCTCGGGCAGGCACTCGCGCGGCGCTTGCGAGGCCAAGAGCGCCAACGCCTGGTCGGTCAGACCGCGCCACGAGGATTGCTGCAGGCCCTCGGTCGAGGGATAGAGCGGCGTCAGGCGCTCCTCGATCGCGCCCGGCTCCTCGGACTGGATGCGGTATTCCGGATGGACCATCTCCAAGGCGCTCGGCCCCTGCCGAACCTCGCCGTAGCAGCGCAGCCGCACGCCGGGCTTGAGCGAATCGATCTGTTGTCTGGAATAATGGAAGAACCGCAGCATGAGCCCGCCGAACCCGCCGTCCGAGACCCAAACCTTCAGCGAACGGCGGCGCCCGCCCGAGAGCTCGACCTCCTGGATCTCGCCCTCGACCAATGCCTCGTCGCCCGACCGCAGCTCGGCGATCCGGACCAAACGCGTGCGGTCCTGATAGCGGTGGGGCAGATGGAAGAGGAGGTCCTGAACAGTGCGCACCCCGAGCTTGCCGAGACGCTCGGCGACGCGCGGACCGACCCGTTTGAGCCGCTCCACCGGAATGCTGTCGAGCGAAGGGGTCGGAAGCGATGGATTTTCGGTCGACCCCGAGGTGTTGTCGGTCACGGTTTGACGCTGTCCTCGCGGGTGCGCGCAAGTCCGATACAATCGCGTCTCGGACCGGGAATCATTCGGCCGTCCATCGCGTCCTTCGACCGGTTCACGAACCCACCCATTTCACGAGACGCCATGATCCATCAAGAGTCACTCACGGTCACCACGCATGGCCGGGGCACCTACGACATCACCCGGAGCGTCCAGCAACAGGTTCAGACCTCGGGGGTCCGGATCGGACTCTGTCATGTCTTCGTCCATCACACCAGCGCATCCCTGATTCTCTGCGAAAACGCCGACCCGACCGTGCGGAGCGACCTCGATGCCTTCATGGCGCGATTGGTCCCCGACGGCGATCGGCTCTTCGAGCACAGCGACGAGGGACCGGACGACATGCCCGCCCATATCCGGGCCATCCTCACGCAGGTCGAGCTGACGCTGCCGATCAGTGCCGGTGCCTGCGCGCTCGGCACCTGGCAAGGTCTCTATCTCTACGAGCATCGCACGCACGGGCATCGGCGCCGGATCACCTTGACCATTCAGGGCGAGTGAAGTCCGTTCGGACCCGTGCCGCCGAGCCGAGACTCTGGAGAGACGAGACCCGCACCCCGCGCTACGCGCCCTTGCGCTCCGCGATCGCGCGGGCGAGCTGGTGCACGGCCATTGCGTAGTAACTGCTGTGGTTGTAGCGGGTGATGGTGTAGAAATTCTGCGACCCCAGCCAATAGGCGTAGCCGGTGCCGACATCGAACTCGAGCAAACTCACCTGAGAGGCGCCGCCGAGCGAGCCGGCCGGGGTGATTCCGCGGCCTGCGAGCTCGCTCAAGCTGTAGCGCGTATCGAAGCCCGACTTTATCGCGCGAGCAGTCCCGGGGGATTGCACGTTGGCGCGCACGGCGACCGGCACGCCGGCCTGCCAACCGTGGGATTTAAAGTAATTGGCGACGCTGCCGATCGCATCCGCCGGATTCCAGAGATTCCGATGACGATCGCCGTCGAAATCCACTGAATAGTCGCGGAAGCTCGAGGGCATGAACTGCCCGAGACCCATCGCACCGGCATAAGAACCGCGCGGACCGAAAGGATCGATACCCTCCTCCTTGGTCATGACCAGGAAGGATGCCAGCTCGCCCGAGAAGTAATCCGCGCGGCGCGGATAGGCGAAGGCGAGCGTCGCCAGGGCGTCGACGATACGGGTCTTCCCGACATAGCCGCCGTAGCGGGTCTCCACACCGATGATGGCCACGATGTATTCGGGCGGCACACCGTAACGCGCGCTCGCCCGGTTCAACGCGGCCTCGTTTTGCTGCCAGAAACGCACCCCGTTGGCGATGTTGTCCGGGGTCAGGAACTTGGCGCGATAACGTATCCAGGCCCCGGTCGGCCCGGTGCTCGGGCGCGGGGCCTGGCGATCCATCGCGTCGATGATCCACTGCTCGCGCTTCGCACCGGAGAGGACGGCAGCAACCTGGTTCGGCGCGAAACCCTGCTGCTGCATGCGGCGAATGAAGGGCTCGACGCCGGGATACCCTGCGAAATCACCGGTCACCCTCGCGGAGCCGGAAGACGGATAGGGGGATCCGTCCGCGATCTCGCCCGGGCGAGTGGACTGGGAGCCGCAGCCCGCAATCAGGGTCAAACACAGCAGGGCGGCGATCGAGCAAACAACACGCATGGGCAATCCAGGACAAAAATTCGGTGCCCGCTATAGTAAGGCAGTTTTTCAGTAAAGCAATTCAACCGGTGAATTTAGCTCGTGATTGTGGCGTTAAACCGCGCCCGGCGCGGTTTGCGATGGCTTTGGATGGGATCGGCCCCGGCGGACCTGACGAGCGCTGGAGTCGGCGCGGTTTAATCAGCCAGGACCATGACCGCGTCCATCTCGACCCGCGCCCCTTTCGGAAGTGCCGCGACACCGATCGCCGCCCGCGCCGGATAGGGCTCCTCGAAGTATTCGGCCATGACCTGATTCACCGAAGGAAAGTGGGTCAGATCGGTCAGAAAGACGTTGAGCTTCACGACATCCGCGAGACTGCCGTTGGCCGCATTGGCGACCGCACGAAGGTTGTCGAAAACACGCCGAATCTCGGCCTCGATGTCGCCCGAGACCAGCTCCATAGTCTCGGGCACGAGCGGGATCTGGCCTGACAGATAGACGGTGCTGCCGACGCGAACCGCTTGAGAGTAGGTCCCGATCGCCTCCGGGGCCTGATCGGTCTTGATGATGCTTTTTGGCATGTGGTGACTCCGTTGCGTATGGGTATCCGACGACATCGGCGTGAGCCTAATGCAGCGCAGGCCTCGCGCCAAGGGTGGGATCTGGGGGATCTGGGGATCTGGGGATCTAGGCGATGTAGGGGTTGTAGGGGCGACTTCAGTCGCCCAGACCACCTTCTAGCGAGGCGACTAAAGTCGCCCCTACGCCCCTACGCCCCTTCGCCCCGATGCCCCCCACATGGAGGCATGCGTTGTGCGCTACGGGCTATACTCTCGCGCTTTGAAACCCCGGATCACACGCCATGAACGCACTCCATCAGTCCAACCTCGCCAAGCTGCGACTGATCGGACGCGGCAAGGTCCGCGATCTCTACGAGATCGACAAGGAGCACCTCTTGATGGTCGCGAGCGACCGTCTGTCCGCGTTCGACGTGGTGCTGCCGCAGCCGATCCCCGGCAAGGGCGAGGTCCTGACGCGGGTCTCGCGCTTTTGGTTCGCACGCACGGCGCGGCTGGTGCCGAATCATCTCGCCGATATCCCGGTCTCGGCGGTGGTCGAAGACCCCGATGAGTCGGCCCAACTCGGCGATCGCGCCATGGTGGTGCGCCGGCTCACACCGCTGCCGGTGGAGGCGATCGTGCGCGGCTATCTGATCGGCTCGGGTTGGAAGGACTATCTGCACGGCGGTGCGGTCTGCGGCATCGCGCTCCCGCCCGGCCTGCGTCAGGCCGACCGGCTGCCCGAGCCCATCTACACCCCGTCGACCAAGGCCGAGATCGGCGGGCATGACGAGAACGTCGACTTCGCGCACACCGAACGGCTGCTCGGCCCCGCGCTGGCGGCTCAGGTGCGCGATGTCAGCCTCGCCATCTATCGCGATTGCGCCGAGTACGCCCTGGAGCGCGGCATCATCATCGCCGACACCAAGCTCGAATTCGGCCTCGACAGCGAGGGGCGGCTTCATCTGATCGACGAGGTGCTCACGCCCGACTCCTCGCGCTTTTGGCCGGCCGATCAATACCGGCCCGGCACCAGCCCGCCGAGCTTCGACAAACAGTTCGTGCGCGATTATTTGGAAACGCTCGACTGGGACAAGACCCCGCCGGGGCCCATGCTGCCGCAGGAGATCATCGACCGGACCGCCGCCAAATACCGCGAGGCCGAGGAGCGTTTGACGCGCCCCTGACCCGCCCGCGAGGCAGGGCAACGTAGGGGCGACTTCAGTCGCCCGCCCCCCGTCAACCAAGCACCATGGGCGGCTGAAGCCGCCCCTACCTTGCCTGTCGCGGGTCAGAGATCTTCGGGCGCGGATTGGCGAACGGCCCAGACGGCCGCTTCGACGCGGGTTCTGAGCTTGAGCTTCTTGAGGACGTGTTTGACGTGGACCTTGACGGTCCCAAGCGAGAGATCCAGCTCCCGGGCGATCAATTTGTTGCTCAGTCCGTCGGCGAGCAGACCCAATACCTGTCGCTCGCGCGGCGTCAGACCGGCCTCACCGGGACTCACCGGGCGGCTGTCGTGGCAGAGCGCCCGCGCGATCAGCTCAGTCAGCCGTTGGCTGATCACCAGGCGACCGCGGCCGGCGGCGAGCAGCTGTTCGAGGATATCCTCGGGCTCCATGTCCTTAAGCAGGTAACCGTCGGCCCCGGCGCGCAGTGCAGCGACCACGTCTTGCTCGCTGTCGGAGACGGTGAGCATCACGACCCGCGCGTCCAGATCGGCGCGGCGCAGACGTTCCAGGGTCTGTATGCCGTTCATCCCCTTCATGTTGAGGTCGAGCAGGATCAGGTCCGGGCGGCACTTGGTCGCAACGGACACGCCCTCCTCCCCGTCGCCCGCCTCCCCGACCAGGATCAGCTCGGGTGCCATCGCGATGAGATCGGACACGCCCTTTCGAAAGAGCGGATGGTCGTCGATGACGACGACGGCGGTTCGTGTGTCGGTCGTCATGAGGTCTGCACCGCGTCGATGGCGCCTGCATCGCTGACCTCGGCGTCGATGTCTCGGGCTCGGCGGCTCGGGAAGGTCAGGCGAACACGCGTCCCGCCGTGCGGACCGGGTGCGATCTCGATGTCGCCGCCGAGGCCGGCGGCGCGCTCGCGCATGATGCTCAGGCCGTAGTGACCGCGCGGGACGGCGTGCGGATCGATGCCGCGGCCATCGTCGTCCAGGGTGACGCGGATCCCGGCGCCACCGGCTGCCAAGCGCAGCAAGGCATGCGCCGCCCCGGCGTGACGGACGACGTTGGACAGGGCCTCGCGAACGATCTGCAGCACATGGATCTCCTCGTTGGGGCTCAGCAGCAAGGCGGGGAGCCGATTGTCCAGGCAAATCTCGGTGGTCCCGCGCGCGCCATACTCGGCCACGGTCGCCTCCAGCGCGGCATTGAGGCCGCGATCGTCCATCTTGAGCCGAAAGGTGGTCAGCAGCTCGCGCAACTGACGATAGGCGTTGTTGACGCCCTCGCGCAGCTCGCCGAGCACGGCGCGCGTGCGCTCGGTCTGCGCGCCGGCGCCGAGGAGTGCATCCAGGCGCGACGCCTGGATCTTGAGGTAGGAGAGCGACTGTGCCAAGGAGTCGTGCAGCTCGCGCGCGATGACGCCGCGCTCCTCGAACAGCGCGAGACGCCGCCCGTCACGCTGGCGTCGGTGCAGACTGAGCGCGGTGCCGACGAGCGTGGCGAGCGAGGCCAATAGCCGTCCTTGCCAGGGCGGCAGGGACTGATCGCGTTCCAGCTCCACGATCAGCGCACCGAAGGGCCGATCCTGCTCCGCGACGACGAAGGACACGGGCGATCGACGCTCGCCCCGCCCGAGCGTGCGCAGCAACGGATGAAAGGGCTCGGCCTCGCGACAAACCGGGCATACGTCGCTCGAGCAGACAAAGCGGTGCTCGCCCTCGGCTCTCGCCCTCACACACGAGCGGCCGTCCTTTCGATGGCGGTCCGGATCCGGGCAGAGATCCGGCGCTTCGTCCAGGCAGAGGGTGACGGCGCGAAGCCGCAACTTGACCCGGATCTCCTGCAGGACGCGCTCGAACACGGGGATGGAGATCGGCGCCTCGTGAAGCGCCTGACCCACGCCGTAGAGCAGCTCGAGTGTCTGGTTGGAACGCTCGAGATCCCGGGTCTTCTCGGCGACCCGACCCTCCAGGTCCGTGTAGAGCTGCGAGAGATCCGCGGCCATGCGATTCATGGCTTCGCCGAGCCGGCCCAGCTCGTCGTTGCCGGTAAATCGGGTACGGCGCGTGAAATCGCCGCGCCGCGACCCGTCCGCGCACTCCAACAACTCCGCGAGCGGCTGGATCACCCGGCCGATGACCAGGACCATGGTCACGAGCACCACGAGCACCGTCAGGACCAAGGCGACCGCCTGCACGACGCGCAACATGGCCAGGCGCGCCTCCGTGATCCGCTCCAGCTCCCCGACCAACAGGTCGATCTGCTCGACGAAGCCATCGACATCACCCAGATAGGCCATCGCGGGGGGATCTCGGGATGTGCCCGGATCGAGCGCACGCAACCGCGCGATGTCCGACGAAACGAGCGGGCGCATGCGCGCGTTCCAATCCGTACGGATACCCTCGTAGGCGGCGCGAATCTCCTCGCCGGCACGCCGCGGTATGATGTCGGCAAGGCGCGGACTGGCCAGACGTTTCTCGAGCTCCTCGGCCAATTCCGCGACCCGATCGGCACGCAGGTCGGCCGGGACACGCGTATCGGCCAGCGCCATCCCGATGCGATAGGACTGCATCCGCAGCGACCCGGCCTGGTTCACGGCCGCGGCAAACCCCTCCGTCGCCCGGCCCACGCTGCTGCCGATCGACATGCCGAGGATCGCCAGAACGACGACGAGGGTCATCAACAGACCCACGCTGAGCAGGATCGAGCGATGGAACGAACGCGGCAGAAGAGAGCTCATATCGATCACCCCCGCATTCCAGCCCAGTCGCGCGCACCGCGAAAGGGGATACCTCCAAAGAATCATGACCGTTTCGAACCCGGGACACCACGCCTCGGATCGAAACAACCACGATAATTCTCAATATCTTGACACTCTACCACCGGTACTACCTTAGAGGTATTTCCCGGCAAACCGATCAGTCGTTCCACGCCTTGTTGTAAATTCCGCGGCCGATAGACTTCGGCTATGAACGATATCGACCGCGCCTTTAATTTCCTTCCTTACCTGCGTGACGTCCCTGACTTTGCCGCGCTTGCCGACGAGCCGGCCCGTTTCATCGCCGGCGGAAGTCAACTGCGCACGGCGACGCGGGGGCAGATCATCTGCGAGAAGGGCAGCCGCCCGAGCGGGTTTCAGTGTCTGCTGAAGGGCGGGATCAAGCTCGCCGCGCTCTCCCCTCTAGGGGCCGAGCGGGTTCTGGACATCCTCCAACCCGGCCGCGTCTTCGGTGTCGCGGCCATCCTGCTGGATGAGCCCTGTCCGGTCTTCGCCGAGTCGATCTGCGAGAGTCGGATCCTCGTGGTCGGTCGCGAGCGCATCCAAACGGCCATCGCCGAATGGCCCGAGGTCGCGGCCGTCATGCTCAAGCTGGTCGCCGGGGATGTCCATCGCCTTGTCCATGATCTGGAAGCCTGCTGCCTGATGAGCGCACGTCAGCGGCTGGCCGACTTCCTGATCAAGCAGGGACGCTGCAGCTCCGATGCGGGTGATCGCGCGGTCGTGGTCCTGCCGGCGGCTAAAGCGCTGATTGCATCCAACCTCAACATCAGTGCCGAGACCTTCTCGCGCGAGCTCCATGAGCTGGCCCATCGCGGTCTGGTCGAGATCGAGCGGCGGACCATCCTGATCCCATCGCTGGATTGCTTGGCGGCCTTCGTGTTCGACGACCCGATCGCCGAGCGGAGCACGGTACAAGCCAGCACGGCGGTCGCAGCGGGCTGACGTCGCCCTCGTCCTCGCGGCGAACGGTTCCGGACGTCGCCCGACAGGCCGGCGATGGGTACAATCCCCGAGTAACACGTCGGAAACAAGCAGACCTGCGTGCGCGCGGTAAAGACGCGTCTTGCCCGCACCGCGCGCGATGACGCTGCACCGCTTGTCTCCGAGCCCTGTCTCGACGGCGGGCGCATCCGCGGCGCGACATCACGGATCGAGCCGTTCACGAGGCGGCCGACATCATCACGGGGGATTTGCAGTGAAGATCGTTCGCAACCTGTTGGCCGTCATCGGCTTCTTGACCCTTGTCGGGGTCGGCGTCCTGGCTTGGCGCGTCGCCCCGATCCTCGGCGAGTTCGACCCCGAATATCCGCGCGTCTACGGCGAGTTCGCCTCGCGCCTGCTCTCGACCGGCGATCCCGGCGTAGCCATGATGTGGGCGATTCCGGTCGAGGAAGGGCTGAGCCCGGACGACGTCATCGAGTCCATGAAGAGCATCGCGGTCTCGCGCAACCTGCTCTTTGTCGGCGAATCGCCCTTCTACAAACAGATCGAGGCGATCACGGGCGAGTCCTATCGCTACGTCAACTTTCTCTCCTTCTGCGATGCCCGGGTCGGTCGACAGATGCTCGAGTATCGCAACGAGTACAGCGGCTTCATGCCCTGCCGCATCGCCTTGGTCGAAGACAAGGAGGGGCGCCTGACGCTCTACAGCATGAACCTGGACATGATGATCCACGGCGGTCGGGAGCTTCCCGAGGAGCTCAAGGCCTCCTCGCTGAAGGTCCGCGACACCATCCGGGCGATCATGGAAGGCGGTGCGGCCGGAGAGCTGTGACCCGGAAGCCGTGTTCCCGAGCTTCGGGGTCCCGAGCGTCGGGATCCGGCTGCTCGTGACATCGCGCAATCCGCATATACGGAAAATCGTATAGAGTAGACGCCAATGATCAACGCCGCAGAGGCGCACATCGGTGTTCGATATACTCGGCGATCTCCTCGTCTACCGTCTGCTGGGCATCGACCCCGCGAGCCATCTCGGCGCAGCACTGCACTTCTTCGTCATGGACACGACGAAGATTTTCTTCATGCTGGTCATCATCATCTATCTCATGGGGCTGTTCCGGGCGCTCCTCTCGCCCGAGCGCGTGCGCGCCTATGTGCGCGGCAAACCCAAATGGGCGGCGCGCTCGACCGCGGTCGGGTTGGGCGCGGTCACGCCCTTCTGCTCCTGCTCGTCGGTGCCGCTCTTCATCGGCTTCGTCGAGGCCGGCATCCCGCTCGGGGTCACCTTCTCCTTCCTCATCGCCAGCCCCATGATCAACGAGGTCGCGGTGGTCATCCTTCTCGGGATCCTGGGCTGGAAGCTGACACTCATGTATGTCGCCGCCGGGTTGACGGTCGCCTATGCCGGCGGCGTCGTCATGGAGCGCTTCAGACCCGAGCGCTGGGTCGAGCCCTACGTCTGGCAGATCCACATGGGTGAGCTGAAGATGCCCGAGCCGGACACCTCGCTGGCCGGGCGCCATCGCTACGCCATGGGCGAGGTCCACGAGATCCTGCGGCGTCTCTGGAAATGGGTGCTGCTCGGCATCGGCGTCGGCGCACTCTTCCACGGCTACGTCCCGGAGGAGTGGGTCGTGGAGCACCTGGGCGGCACCGAGAATTGGCTGGCGGTCCCGGGTGCCGTTTTGCTCGGGATCCCGCTCTATTCCAACGCGACCGGGGTGATCCCGGTTGCCGAGGCGATGCTCGGCAAAGGGGTCGCGATCGGCACCACACTGGCCTTCATGATGAGCATCGCCGCGCTCTCGCTGCCCGAGATGATCATCCTGCGCAAGGTCATCCGCTGGCCCGGATTGGCGCTCTATACGGGCATCCTGGCCGTGGCCTTCATCCTGGTCGGCTACGGATTCAACCTGTTGGCGTAGAATGGCGAGCCAATGGCCTTAGGACGACTCCCGGAAGCGGGACCAAGCGACACGAGGACCGATATGAAAGACGTCAAGATCCTGGGATCAGGCTGCGCGAACTGCAAAGCGACCTACAAGGTGGTCGAAGAGGCCGCGAAGGCGAAGGGCGCCGAGATCGCCCTCGAGAAGGTCGAGGATCTCGGCCGAATCATGGGTTACGGCGTCATGTCGACCCCCGGCGTCGTCATCGACGGTCAGGTGGTGCATGCCGGCGGGGTTCCGGATCGCAAGACGGTCGAGGGGTGGTTCAGCTGATGACGTCCTCCGCCTGCCTTGCCTGGAAGGCATCAAAATGACAGGCCCGTCCCCTCGCCTGCTTTTGGGCTCGATCGCCGGCGGTTGCGCCATCGCGGTCGCGTCGAGCTTTGTCATGACCGACTGGCTCGCGCTGGATCCTTGTCATCTGTGCATCTTCCAGCGCCTGCTCTTCATGGTGCTCGCGGTGCTGGCGCTCGGCGCCGCGCTCGGAGCGGGCCGCACGGGAGCGGGTGTTCTCGGGCGCCTGCTCGGCGCCTTGACCCTGCCGGTCTCGGCCGCGGGGATCGGTGTCGCGGCCTACCAGAGCTGGCTGCAGATGCAGCCGCCGGAGAGCGTTTCCTGTGTGGCCGGCGCGCCCGGGTTGATCGAGCAGTGGGTCGAGTGGCTCGGCCAACAGGCACCGGCGCTGTTCATGGCAACGGGCTTTTGCGAGGACGAGGGCGCCCTGATTCTTGGCCTGTCTCTGGCGAACTGGGCCTTGCTCGGCTTTGGCCTCTGCCTCGGTGCGGGTGTCCTGGCGCTCATTCGAAGCCGCCCCGGGACGGGGGCCCGATGACCCTAAACCGCGCCCGAGCGATGAACCTCGGGCGCCTTCCCCCGCATCCACCGGATCACATCGCATGAACGAGCAGAGCCTGACCGACCCGTTCGGCCGCCGCATCGCCTATCTGCGGCTTTCCGTCACGGACCGCTGCGACCTGCGCTGCGGCTACTGTCTGCCGAAGGGATTCAAGGGATTCGAGGAGCCGGAGCACTGGCTCACCTTCGAGGAGATCGGTCGGGTGGTCGCCGCCTTCACGGCACTCGGGGTTCGGCATGTCCGTATCACGGGCGGCGAGCCCTTGGTGCGCAGGAATCTGCCGAACCTGGCCGAACGGCTCTCCGCCCTGCCCGGCCTCGACGACCTCTCCATCTCGAGCAACTGTACCCGTATGGACGCGCTCGCCGAGCCGCTATACCGCGCCGGCGTGCGTCGCCTGAACGTCAGCCTGGACAGCCTGCGCCCGGAGGTCTTCAAGGCGGTTACTGGAGGGGATCTCGAGAAGGTGCTGCGCGGGATCGCCGCAGCCCGCGAGGTCGGCTTCGCGCCGATTCGCGTGAATACGGTCGTGATGCGCGGCGTGAACGACGAGGAGATCGAAGACATCCTCGGCTACTGCGCGGAGCACGACTTCACTCTGCGTCTGATCGAGACCATGCCGATGGGCGCGACCGGCCGCGGGGCTCAGGATCAATACCTGGATCTGCAGAGCGTGCGGCGGCGTCTCGAGCAGCGCTTCGAGCTGATCCCCGACATCCTGCCAGGCGGCGGTCCCGCACGCTATTACCGTGTCGGCGCGACCGAGACACGGATCGGCTTCATTACCCCGATCTCGCAGCACTTCTGCGAGACCTGCAACCGGGTGCGCCTGACCGTCGACGGCACCCTCTATCTATGTCTGGGCCAAGAGAATAGCTATGCGCTGCGGCCCCTGCTGCGCGACGGGATCGGGGATAGCGACCTAATCGCGCATCTGCGAAGCGCCATCGCGCTGAAACCCGAGCGCCACGAGTTCAAGGAGCGGCCGGAGAAGATCATCCGCTTCATGTCGGCGACGGGTGGCTGAGCTGGGCTGTTGTGCCTCGCTCCCGCTCGGCACAACCTACGCCGACTCGGTCGTATCTTCGGCCTGATCCTCCGGAATCGCCTCCCGGAAACCGCATTCCTTTTGAGGACACACCTTGGAGGCCCCTTTGGTCTTGGTGGTCTTGATCGTCAAGACCGCCCAGCCGCACTTGGGGCAAGGCTCGGCGATGGGCTCGTCCCAGACGGCGTAGTCGCACTTGGGATAGGTGGAGCAGGAATAGAAGATCTTGCCCTTGCGTGATTTCTTCTTCTGTAGCGTCCCCTTCGTGCATTTAGGGCAGGTGACGCCGGTGTCTTCGGGCTTCTCCAGCGGCTCGATGTGCTTGCAGGTCGGGTAAGCGCTGCAGCCGATGAACTTGCCGTAACGTCCTCGCTTGATCTCGAGTGCCGAGTTGCAGAGCGGGCAGGTGCGGCCCTCGATCAGCTCGGGTGCATCCGCCTCGGACTTGTCTGGGTTGATGTCGCGCGTGTAGTCGCACTCGGGATAGTTGGTGCAGCCGATGAAGCGCCCGTTGCGTCCGAGCCGGATCGACAACTGACCGCCGCATTTTGGACAGTTCTCCTCGATGCGCTCCTGGGTGACGTCGCTGCGCTTGACCGACACCTCGGTGTGGTCGACACGCTCCTTGAAGGGTTTCCAGAACTGTTCGAGCAGGGGGATCCACTCGCCCTCGCCGCGCGAGACCGCATCCAGGTCGTCCTCCAGACGCGCGGTAAAGTCGTAGTCCACGTAGGAGGTGAAATATTCGGTCAGGAACCGGTTGACCACCCGCCCGACGTCGGTCGGCAGGAAGCGCTTGGCGTCCAGGACCACATATTCGCGATCCTGAAGGGTCGAGATGATGGATGCATAGGTCGAGGGACGACCGATCCCGTATTCCTCCAGCGCCTTCACCAAGGACGCCTCGGAGTAACGCGGCGGCGGCTCGGTGAAATGCTGCTCGGGGCGGATGGCGAGCAGATCCACCAAGTCCCCTGCTTTCATCTCGGGGAGCATGCGCTCCTCGTCGTCGTCGGCGCTCTTGGCATCGTCGCGACCTTCCAGGTAGACGCTCATGAAGCCGGGCTCGGCGACCGTCGAGCCGGTGGCGCGGAAGCGATTGCCTTCTCCCGCGCTCAGGGTGATCGCGACCTGGTTGATGAGCGCATGGGCCATCTGACAGGCCAGCGTGCGCTTCCAGATCAGCTCGTAGAGCTTGAACTGATCGGCGCTGAGATGGGCGCGGATCTCTTTGGGAACCTGATAGACCGAGGTGGGGCGAATCGCCTCGTGCGCCTCTTGGGCGTTCTTGGCCTTGGTCTTGTAGAACCTCGGTTGCTCGGGCAGATGAGCGGCGCTGTAGCGCTCCGTGACATAGGCACGGATCTCGTCCAACGCCTCTTGGGCGAGATTCACCGAGTCGGTGCGCATGTAGGTGATGAGCCCGATCGGCCCGCCGCCCACATCCACACCCTCGTAGAGCTGCTGGGCCACGCGCATGGTGCGCTGGGCCGTGAAGCCGAGCTTGCGCGCGGCCTCTTGCTGGAGTGTCGAGGTGATGAAAGGCGGCGCGGGATTGCGCTTGCGCTGCTTGCGCTCGACCTCCTCCACCTTGAGCGTGCCGGCGGCGGCCCGCTCGAGTGTCTCGTGGATGGTCGCGGCGCGCTCCCCGTCGACGACGGTGAATTGCTCGACCTTCTCGCCTTCGAATTCGACCAGCTTGGCGGTGAAGCGCCGCTCGTCCTTGGCGGCATCGGCCTCGATCGACCAATACTCCTGGCGGACGAACGCCTCGATCTCGTCCTCGCGCTCGCAGATCAGACGCAGCGCCGGACTCTGCACACGCCCGGCGGAGAGGCCCCGCCGGATCTTCTTCCACAACAGCGGCGAGAGGTTGAAGCCGACCAGATAATCCAAGGCACGACGCGCCTGCTGTGCGTTGACCAGGTCGTAGGAGAGCTCGCGCGGGTTGGCGACCGCCTCCTGTACCGCCCGCTTGGTGATCTCGTTGAAGACCACCCTGAACACCGGGCGCTTACCGATCTGGCGGCGGCTCTTGAGCAGCTCGTAGAGATGCCAGGAGATCGCCTCGCCTTCGCGGTCCGGGTCGGTCGCGAGATAGAGTGCGTCGGCGCCCTTGAGCTTCTTGGCGATCGCCTGGACGTGCTTCTCGTTGCGATCGATGATCTGGTACTTCATCGCGAAGCCGTTCTCGGTATCGACCGCGCCCTCCTTGGGCACCAGGTCACGGACATGACCATAAGAGGCGATCACCTCGAAGTCGGGTCCGAGGTACTTCTCGATGGTCTTGGCCTTGGCCGGAGATTCGACGATGACGAGATTCATGATGTCTGCAAGCGATACGGAAGCGAACGATTCGGGGTCTCTAGGGTAAACCCGGTTCGCATCGGCGCGTCAAGGGGAGTCGAAGAGATGGGCGGTGCCGAAAGGGTCCGTCGGATGGAAATTCAGGTCTCGGAAAGCCGAGGCGGAGACCGGAAAACGCGGGACGAAACGTCTCGCGGACCGGCGACTCCGACGACACGGCTCCGCTAAAGGACGAAAAGACGGTTCAAAAACAAGTAAAACAGCTCGACCTGAGAATGCCTTTGCCACGATTCTCGTTGTCGTTGTCGTTGTCGTTGTCGTAATCGAAAACGACAACGATGAGATTCGGTGCTCGATTTACTTCGGGCACGTTACGAAGAAATCATCGTCATACTAAAGACTTGAACCGCGTCGACTCCAACGCCTGTTTGCGCGTGAGACGCGGCGCCGACACGACGACTCAACAGGTCACGACGGACGCGGTTCAATGGAGGTAAACCGGCTCGTCGTTGTAAACCAGATCCTCCATCTGCGAGAAGGCATCCTCGCGACCGGGACGATTCATCAAGACCAGCAAGACGACCCACTTGACCTCGTCGAGCCCGACCAGGGCATGATCGATCGCGAGCAAGCGGTCGATCACCAGCTCGCGGCTGACGGGGTCCAGGATCCCGTTCTGCTCCAAAAACAGCAGCAGACCGCGCGCCTCGACATCCAGCTTGCTCGTCTCCGCCGCGTTGTAGACACGGATGGAGCCGAGGGTATGGTCGTGATACTGCGGGACATCGACCCCCGCAGCCAGCTCGTCGAGCCACAGCAGCGCCTTTTCGATCTCCGTGCGGGTGAAGCCGGCCTGAGCAAGCTCGTCCTCCAGCGCACCCTGATCGGCCGGGGGCTGACCCTCGCCGTCCATGTAGTTCTCGTAGAGATAGATCAGCACATCGACCATGTTTTCGTACATCAGCCAACCTCGTGGGCGGCGTCAGCCCGAAGGCTGACGGGAGCGGACTTCACGGGCATTCCATTCAGGCGTTCCGTCGGGGCAACCCGGAAGTCTCCGCTTAAGAACCGAGCCGGCAAAAGCGGCCTCCAGGGGCAGATGATACATGACCCTCCAGCTCCAGGACCAACAACATGGACGAGACCTCGCGCGCCGAGCGGCCGGTGCTTGCGATCAGCTCGTCGGGCGCCACGGGGTCGAATCCCATCGCGTCGAGCAAGGCGCGATAGTCCGCGTCCAGTGCCGCGGTCGCGCCGCGACCGACCGCTGCGCGGTCCTCGTCGGGCGCCGCGGACACATCGCCGGCACAGGCCGAAAGCAAATTGCGCAGCATCGGGGCCAGCTCGAGGAGGATCTCGCCGGGATCCTCGACCAGCTTCGCACCGTCGCGAATCAGCGCATGGCTGCCGCGCGAAAGTGGATTGCGGATCGAGCCGGGCACGGCAAAGACATCGCGACCTTGCTCGAGGGCAAAGCGTGCGGTGATCAGGGAGCCGCTCTTGAGCGCCGCTTCGGTGACCAGGACCCCGACGGAGAGTCCGCTGATGATCCGGTTGCGCCGCGGGAAATTCCGCGCCGACGGCCCCTGTCCGGGCGGAAACTCGCTGACCAGCGCACCGCGCTCGGCGACGCGCCGGGCCAGATCCCGATGCGTCGCGGGGTAGACCAGATCCGGACCTGTGCCCAGAACGGCGATGGTCCGCCCCGTCTCCAGCGCACCGGCATGCGCGGCGCCGTCGACACCGAGCGCCAAGCCGCTGGTGATCAGCAGGCCATCGGCGGCGAGCCGCCGGGCGAAGTCGCGGGTGATCTCGATGCCGGACGGGGTTGGATTGCGGCTGCCGACCACCGCGATCTGCGGCTCGGCGAGCAGCGCGGGATCACCGCGCACGTACAGCAGCAGCGGGGCATCCGGGATCTCGGCGAGCAACGGCGGATAGCGTGGATCGGCGCGTGTCAGCACGAAGGCGTCGGGCTGGTCGGCCCAGGCAAGGGTGCGCTCGAGCGCCGCGGCGTCCGGCTCTTTGAGCGCGGCGATCGCCGCGGGCGAGATCCCGGCTGCGGCGAGATCCTCTCGCGATGCCTGCGCGACCGCCCGCGGCGTGCCGTAACGCTCGAGCAATCGGGTTGCGGTGCGCGACCCGATGCCCGGCGCGGCGATGAGGACGACCCAGTCCGCGATCGAATCCGAGGAGACGCTCAAGGGGCGGGCGGTGCGACCCGGTCGCCGACGCTCATGGCCCGGTTGGCGTTGAGCACGAGCGCGAAGCTCACGCGATCGAAGCTTCGGAAGACCATGAGCAGACCGGCGCGTTGCATCGGACGGATATAGCTCGCGCGATCCCGACCGATGACCCCGTGCAGGGGGATCGGCTCGCTCGAGCCCGTCGGACTCTCGCTCCAGCCCTTCACCGAATAGTCGTTGCCGAGCCAGAACTCGCTGGTCCGGGGTCCGTCGCCTCTCCAGTTCCAATTCACGCCGCCGTCGCGGACCTTGTCGCGAACCGGCTCGCCGCCGCGAAAGACCTCCAGGACGTGGCCGGGCGCAAGCCGGTCGTGCGACCCGCGATTGAGGGTCACGATGTCGTATTGGCCGATCTGGGAGACGCCGTTCATCACCGAGAGGATCCGACCGCGCATTCCGGCCGGCGCAGGACGCGGGAAGAAGTTCTCCAGAGGGGCATCGAGCGAGGCCGGGATGACGCGATCGCCGATCGAGACCTCGCGCTCGGATCCCGTGACCCGCAGGATCGCGGGATCCCCGACGCGCTTGAGCACGGCATTGGCTACGAAGGTGGCCTCGTAGCCGAGGATGCGGTTGGTGTCCGGATCGCGCAGGGCATCGCCGGGGCGCAGGATCTCGAACTCGCCGACCGCGGTCGTGTCGATGCGACGCACGAAGACGTCGTCCGACGGCGCGGCAATGGTGCGACCGTCGGCGAAGCCGACGACGTAGGGTGCCCGCTTGATCTCATCCGACTCCGCCACCCAGGGCTGAGTCAGGAAGGCTGCGATGGATGCGACCGGGATCATCGGCACCGGGGCCTCGAGCGCGCTGACCCGCACCCGCGGACTCAAGCGCATGACACGCATGTCGCCGCTCGCCCCTGTCGCAGTGTCGCGCACGACCCGCGGCCGACCCTCGACATGCACCAGACGCAGCCGTTCTCCGGAGTAGATAAGGTCCGGATTGCCCGGATCGTCGTTGGCCTGCCAGATCTCGGGCCAGAGCCAAGGATCGCGCAGATAACGCCCGGCGATCGACCAGAGGGTATCGCCCGAGCGGACCTCGTAGACCTCGGGTGCGTCCTCGGCAAGCTCGAGCGCATGCGCCGTCGACGCCGGGGCGATGGCGAGCAGACCGATCAAGGCGCCGAAAACGACGTCTCCGAGGGTAAAACGAACGGTCACAGCACGCATCGGACCTCCCGGATGCTCGAAACGGGATTCACCCGGCCCCAATTCGGGGTGTAGTATGTTGCGGATACTAGCGCATGCGATGCGACCCCTTCTACTCGGCTCCCGACTCGACGTCTCCGTCGCCGGTCTCTCGCGGGACACGCTCCCCGAGAGATGCGATCACGCGAAAGACGAGATTCCCCGAGAGACGAGTCATCCCAGAACAGATTTTCCAGACGACATCCCGATGGCAAAGCTCGATATCCTGACCTTCCCGGACCCAAGACTCCGCCGCAAGGCCATCCCGGTCGCGCGCGTCGATGCCGATATCGTGCGGCTGGTCGACGACATGCTCGAGACGATGTATGCCGCACCCGGCATCGGCCTGGCTGCGATCCAGGTGAACGTGCCGCGCCGGGTCGTGGTGATCGACATCTCGGAGAACCACGACACGCCCCTGTGCCTGATTAATCCCGAGATCCTCTCGCGCGAGGGCGAAGAGCAGATGGACGAGGGCTGCCTCTCCGTCCCGGGATTCTTCGAGACGGTCAAGCGCGCCGAGCGGGTGCGCGTCCAGGCGCTGGATCGCAACGGCGAGTCCTTCACGCTCGACGCCGACGGCCTGCTCGCGGTCTGCATCCAACACGAGATCGATCATCTCGACGGCAAGCTCTTCGTCGACCACATCTCGATGCTCAAGCGCCAGCGCATTCGCCGCAAGCTCGAAAAGGAGCAGCGGCAAGCCGCGAGCGAGCCCGAGCAACGGCGAGGCGTGTTGTGACACGCATCGGAAAGGCCGCCGGTCCGCACGGCGATCGGGCGCGATGACCCCCCTGAGAATCATCTTCGCAGGAACGCCAGACTTCGCCGTTCCGAGCCTGGCCGCGCTCCTCGATGCGCCCGGCGAGCGGCAGGGAATGCCGCCCTTGGAGGTCGTCGCCGTCTACACCCAGCCGGACCGACCGGCCGGGCGCGGTCGACAGCTCCAGGCGAGCCCGGTGAAGGCGCTCGCCCTCACCCGCGGCCTGCCGGTCATTCAACCCGAGAGCCTCAAGAAGGATCCGGACGCCGTCGCGCAGCTGGCCGCCTTCCAGGCCGATCTGATGGTGGTCGTGGCCTACGGGCTGCTTCTGCCGGTCTCCGTGCTGGAAGCACCCCGCCTCGGCTGCGTGAACATCCATGCCTCGCTGATGCCG
>NZ_DATITZ010000367.1:0-3132 GCF_035467215.1 Thiocapsa sp.
CTCTTGGCGTGCGCTGTACCAATCGAGCTTATCGATCTCGGCGACCAACGTGGAGAGTGTGGTTGGCTTGCGGATGAATGAGCTGGCGTTCGCGAAGATCTCCTGCACTAGGCGCGAGCCGTGGGCGCCGAGATGGATCAACATGATCTTGTAGAACTCGAGCCGGTTCGGTGCGGGCTGGGCCTCCAGATCGGCCCAGCGATAGCCCTCGGGAAGCTGGTCTTCGCTGCCCGTTTCCCGGGCCATCTTGAGGAAGAGCAGATAGGTCAGCTCGGTGACGTATTGGTGGTAGGTGACCCCGTCGTCCTTGAGGACGTTGCAGAGGTTCCACAGCTCGGCGACGATGTCGTGGGTGACGGCGGTCATGCGTGCTCGTAGGCCTGAATGGGCAGGCCGGGGGCCCCGGCGAATGCGCGCTCTACGTCTTCGCCCTGGTCGCGATCCGCGAGAAATTCGTCCAGCTCCTTGCGTTCCTCTTCCGTCATCTTGGCCCGCAGCCGATCGCGCTGATCGAGCCAATCTGCAAACGACTCGTTCAGCGGGCTCAGGATCACCTTGCCGGTCTCCGGATCGCGACGAATCCGTAATGCCTCGCCCTCGAAGCGGAGCTCCGTCTGCACGCGCATGGCCGGACCGTGGCCGTTCTTGAAGAGTTTAGCGGTCTGCATTGCTGATACGGATCCGTTGGCATAAACCTTGGTCGAGTCTGGTGGCTCGGCGATATGGCCCGGGGGCGGCAATCCGCCGGCGATTCAGATCGAGGGAGCCGTCCAAGATGCGCAGGTCCTCAATCGCGCGACAACATATCGAGCAGCCGGTCGGCCGTGATGATTGTACAGGGTGATCTGTCGGCCAGGCTCAGTAGATCCTTGTCGCCGCTGACCAGGTCGTCGGCGTTGCTCAGGATGGCGAGCTGCAGAAACGGGATGTCGAACGGGTCGCGACACGCGGGGGTTTCCGGCGGCATAGCGGACATGAGAAGGGTCTCGCAATAGGGGAGGTAGTCCGCGAGCAATTCCTGCTGCTCCGTGGCCGAGAGCCGGAACTTGGGATAGCCGAGTGCGCGTACCAGCTCCTTGGTCGTTGTCGCGGAAACGACCGGTCGGAAGCGCGCCTCCTGCCAAGCGACGCGAAGGGGTGCCAGTCTGCCTTTGGCGAACAACAGCGATGACAGCACGACGTCGGTGTCCAGGACCAGGCGCCAGCGACTCGTCATTCCGCGGACGTCGGGCTCGATCGGCGCGACCAGGCGACCGCGTCTGTCATGTCTTGCTCGGTGAGGTGAAGCTCGGACAGCTTGGCGCGCACCGCATCGGCGCGTTGGATCCGCACCGGCGTCAGAATGATCTGACCGTCCTTGACCTCGACCTCGACATATTCAGTCGCTCCCACGGCATTAGTGATGCTCTTGGGAAGGGTGAGCTGGTTCTTGGCGGTGATCTTGGCGAGCATCTTGGTGAGTCCGATTCAGTAAGGATTCCTTACTTTACGCCTGAGCTTGTCCGTGATTCAAGCCGCCGGTTGGTTCCACAGTGCGTCGTTGAACGCATCCAGAACCTGCCCGAGCTGGCCGGCAAAGAGACGGTCTAGCCGTCCGAAACCGCCGCCCTCTCGCTTGAAGATGAGGTCCGGGTCGTCGAGCGCGGCGCGGTCGACAACCAAGTTCGCCTTGGTCTGGGCGGCGAGTTTGTGCAGCCACTGGCGCTGCGGGGTCGTCCAAGCGCGGGAGGCGAGGATCTGGTGCAGGGCGCGCTCGACCCGTTGCTCGTAAGGAACCAACGGGTCCCCGATTGCGGCCTGGCGGATGTATCCGATGATCCTGGCGGCGATTTCCTGATTGGTCATCTCGCGCCATGCGGCGGCTAGATTGGTCTCGCTGAAGCCGGCCTTGTCGAGCTCCAATGCCAGCTCGCGAAGCTGTTTGCGTGTGAGTTCGCGCGGACGGGTGAGCACGGTGACGAGTGCGGGGATGCTGTTGCTGTTGGTGCGGATAAAGTCGGAGAAGGCTTGGAGATAGTCCTCGGGCCGGGTGGCCTTGCCGTAGCCGCGCTCCGCAGCGAGCAGCTTGTCGGTGTGGTTGGAGATGAAAATCGGCTCGCCTGTGGCCGCGTCTTTGCGATCGAGGATCTCGCCGAGGCTCGAATGTCGGGCGAGCCAAGAAGCTGCGTCCGCGAGCGGCAGGGTTTTGAGTCGGCCAATGAAAGCGTCCGGCGTCATGCCTGTCTCGATCTCGAAATCCTGCGTCAGGGTCTCGCTCAGATGACGCTTCTTGCGCTGGAGTTTCGCTAGGAGCTGGTCGCGTACCAGGGCCCGTTGCGTGTCCTCGCTGACCGTCGCCAGCTCGCTTATATGGGTAAAGCTGATGTTGGGGTCGACCACCACGGGCTGCATGGCCGTGATGTCCTTCAATGCCTCGTAGATCCGCACCGCATCGAAGATCCGGAAGGTCTCCTTGCCGATTTCGTCGCAGCGCCGTGTCGCGCGTCCGAGCATCTGGTCGAAGAGGATGCGGCTGTTGACCCGACGCAGGAACACCAGATTACAGATCTCGGGGATGTCCACGCCGGTCGTGAGTAGATCGACGGTCACAGCGACGTTCGGCAGACGTTCGTTTCGATAGCGCCGGATCAACTGCAATGGTTTGTCCGAGGCTCCTGTGATCTTGATCACTGCATCGTCGTCCAGGCTACCGTAGTGATCTCGGAACGCCTGTTTCAGCAGATCGACCACCAGGTCGGCATGGGCGTCATTGGCGCAGAAGACGAGCGTCTTTTCGCGTGATCCGGGGTCCAGCTCTTTGGCCAGATACTCGCAAACGACACGATTGAAGGACTCGGTGATGACCTTGCGGTTGAACTGCTCGACCTCGAGCTTGACCGCGTCGGGCGTCGTGAAAAGCGCTACCTGGCCGCTGCGCGTGTCGTAGACCGGGATCTGCTCGCCAACCTTCCAGGCAATTCCGTCCCTGGACAATTCGGTCTTGATCTGGATCGGCGGCTCATGATCGATGAGATACCCGTCGATGACGGCCTCGCGATAGCCGTAGGTGTAGATCGGTGGGCCGAAGATCTCGGTGGTGTGCAGTGCGGGTGTGGCGGTAAGGCCGATCTTGACGGCATCGAAATACTCGAG
>NZ_DATITZ010000368.1:0-17354 GCF_035467215.1 Thiocapsa sp.
CGAGGCCGGCCCGATCACCAACTGAGCCAGCGCGAAGACCGCCAGATAGGCAGTGACGCTGAGCTGAGCCAGCTCGATCGTCGAGTCCAGATCCCGCGCAATCGCCGGCAGGCTCGGCAGATACATGTCTATGGCAAAGGGCGTCAGGCCGGAGAGCAGACCAAGCGTGAGGAGCGTCGAGAGGCGAATCTGCATGGGCCCTCCGGGCCGCTGCGCCCGCAGGCCGCAGAGAAAAGGAAGAGTGGTTAAAAGAGACGCGGCGCTGTCTTTCTTCACCGACTGGCTGCTGGAAAACCCGCACTGAGTGGCGGTGGACTCGCTTCAGTCGACGCCGCCCGGGGATGACCGGTTTCGCTGCGCTCTACCCATTCGTGTCGGACTCGTCTTGAAGGATTGAAGAGCCGGGGGAGATTTCCGATCCGCTTCGCATGGCCATCTTCAAGGCAGAGACGCGTGCCGCGCGGATGTGCTCCGGGATGAGTCGCGGCTCGCGTGCGGCGCGGGCGACGGCGCCGACATCCACGGCCGCGACGGCAGCCTGCAACCGACGCAGGGTCTCGCCCTGCGGATACTCGCGATCGGCATAGCCGGTGCGGCCCCGAAAATCGGCCTCGCAGGCGGTCAGCATCCGGTGGAAGCGCTCCGGCCGACGGAAGGCGTCGGCGCCTTCCAGGAGATCGAGGATGGTCGTCGCGCGCAGCTCGTCGACCTTGTGGACGAGGCCGTGGTAGCGCGCCGTGATGCGGGCGAGCTCGCGAAAGCGCACGGGGACACGCAGACGCTCGCAGACGGCTTCGAGTAGATCGACGCTGCGTTCCTCGTGACCCCGATGGCTCGGCAGTATCTCCGCCGGCGTAGTGCCCTTGCCGAGGTCGTGACAGAGGGCCGCGAAGCGAACCCCGAGATCGGGGGACAGCCGCGCGGCCATGTCGATCACCAGCATGACGTGAACGCCGGTGTCGACCTCCGGATGCCACTTCGCCGGTTGGGGTACGCCCCAGAGTCGATCGACCTCGGGCAGCAGCCGCACCAGTGCGCCGCACTCGCGCAGCACCTCGAAGAAACGCGAGGGTCGATCCTCGCAAAGCGCGCGCGCCAGCTCCTGCCAGACCCGCTCCGGGACCAGGGCATCGACCTCCCCGGCCGCGACCATCTCGCGCATCAGAGCCATGGTCTCGGGCGCGACACGGAAGCCGAGGTCGTCGAAGCGGGCCGCGAAGCGGGCGAGACGCAGGATCCGGACCGGGTCTTCCGCAAAGGCCGGGGAGACATGCCGCAAGACGCGCGCCTGGAGGTCCGCAAGCCCTCCGTAGGGATCGATCAGGATACCGGATGGATCCTCGGCGAGCGCATTGATGGTGAGATCGCGGCGCTGCAGGTCCTCCTCGAGCGTGATGTCCGGGTCCGCGTGCACCGCGAAGCCGTGATAGCCGGGCGCGGTCTTGCGCTCGGTGCGCGCCAAGGCGTACTCGTCCTTGGTCTGTGGATGCAGAAAGACGGGGAAGTCCTTGCCGACCTGCTGAAAACCGCGGGAGAGAAGCTCATCGGGTGTCGCGCCGACCACGACGAAATCGCGCTCGCCGACCGCGCGCCCGAGCAGGCGGTCGCGCACGGCGCCGCCGACCAGATAGATCCGCAGACCCTCGGTGGCGCTCACGGCGAGGGGCCGACGCGCGAGAACGCATCGGCACCGGAGCGGAGAGCGACGCGGGTGCGGGGAACCTCTCGAGCGGGGGGCGCGGTGTGCAAGGCTGGCTTCATCTGTGCGGTCTGTCTTGTCGCGGGATTATACCGGGCAAAGGCTTGCGGGTAGAATTCACGGTCCGTTTCATCACCTGAGACCCGAAGACCATGCGACTTTTTGGATATCTGATCCTGTTCGCGCTGATCGGCTACGGCATCTGGCCCTATTTCACGGTCTTCCGTCTCGACGAGGCGATCAATCAAGAGGGCACGGCTCAGCTCGCCACCATGGTGGACCTGCCGGCAATCCGTGCCAATTATAAGGCACGGGTCAACGCGGGCGTGGACGGCATCTTCCCCTCGGGCGATCCGGAAAGCGTCATGAGCTGGATCCGCCAGAACGTCGACCGCCTCGGCGACTCGGCGCTCGAGCAGGCGATCACCCTGCCTTGGGTGCGCGACACCCTACGCGGCGCGGTCACGCGAGCCACCGGCCAGAGTCCGCCCTATCTGCTCGGCGGGATCGACTTCGCCTTCTTCGAATCCTACAACCGCTTCCTGATCCGCATCGGCGATTTGGGCCGTTCGACCACGCATGTGCGGATGACGCTGCAGGGCACGGACTGGAAGATCACCGATATCATCGACTGAGTCGGTGCCGCCGTCCTCTTGTTCACGATATCGGTCAGTCAGGCCACTGGGCTCTCGACCCCGAGCGAAGGCTCCCTGCCCGCCCTCGCGATCCGTGATCACCAGGTCGATGTCCTTGTTCAGGACGGCTACGCCGTCACGACCGTCGAGCAGGTCTTTGACAACCCGCATGCCCAAGATCTCGAAGCGACCTACTCCTTCCCGGTGCCCGAGCAGGGCACGGTGGCGGAGGTCGCGGTCTGGATCGACGGCAAACCCATCACCGGCGAGGTGCTTCCGAAAGAGCGCGCCGAGGAGGTCTACCGGAGCGAGCGCGCCGCCGGACGCGATGCCGGCATCGCCGTCAAGAACGCCTACCGAACCTTCGACATCCGCGTCGCACCGGTGCGGGCCGGGCAGGACACGCGCGTCCGCTTCGTCTATCTGCAGCCGATCGCGATCGATCACGGGATCGGGCGCTATGTGTATCCGCTGGAAGAAGGCGGCGTGGACGAGGCCAAGCTCGCCTTCTGGAGGGCGAGCACCGAGGTGCAGGATCGCTTCCGCTTCGATCTGCGCCTGCGCTCGGGCTATCCTCGATCTCGTGACCTATAAACCCGATCCCACCGGTCGCGGCACCTTTCTGCTGACCCTCACCCCGGGCGATGACCTTCAGCCGATCAGCCAAGGCGCGGATTGGGTCTTCGCGCTCGATCTCTCCGGCTCGATGCAGGGCAAATACGGCACCCTGGCCGAAGGGATCCAACAGGCGCTCGGGAAGCTCCGCCCGGACGACCGCTTCCGCATCGTCGCCTTCAACAACAGCGCACGCGAGTTGACCGGCGGCTATGTACCGGCGACGGCCGAGAGCGTGCGCGAATGGGCCGATCGGATCGCCGCCGAGCAGCCCAACGGCGGGACCGACCTCTACTCCGGTCTACAGCTCGGTCTGGATCGGGTCGACGCCGACCGCACCAGCGGCATCATCCTGGTGACCGACGGTGTGGCGAACGTCGGCGAGATCCTCGCCGCATCGAGCAAGCTGACCCATGCCGCCCTGCACGGCATCCGGCTCGAGATCGACGGGGTGCGGACGACGGATCTCACCCCGGCCCGGCCCGGATCGCTCTATCGCGGCCAGCAGCTGATGTTCCTCGGGCACTATTGGGGCGACGGCGAAGCCACGCTGACCCTGAGCGGTCGCCTCTCGGGCGCCGAGACCCACTACCGCGGGCGTTTCGCCTTCCCGGCCCAATCGACCGCAAACCCCGAGCTGGAGCGCCTCTGGGCCTACGACCGCATCCGCGAGATGGAGCGCGAGATCGAGAACTTCGGCCCGGACGCCGACATGGAAGACGCCGTTCGCGACCTGGGCGTCGCCGCGATCCTCGTGATCCGCCGCCGGCCCGCAAACGCGTAAGACCGTAGGTCGGATCAGCGCAGCGTCATCCGACATTGCCCCTGCCAACGTCGGGTTACGGCGTGCTTAAGCCTCTGAGCGGATCCGAAAACTCATCCCAAGCGCGCCTAACCCGACCTACGGGGTCTCGGAGCCACCGTCATGACAACCAGGATGCCCTGGACGCTCGCCCTCGCCCTCGCGGCTGCCGGCGTCTATCTGATCCTCGGACCGGTTCCGGACGAACTGATCCTCGACCGCTCGATACCGCTCGCGGCCGAGCCCTGGCGTGCCTTCTCGGCCCATCTCGCACACAGCGACCCGTCTCATCTCATCCTGGATGTCGCAGGCCTCCTTCTGGTCGGTTGGCTGTACGAGCCGGTGCTGCGAGGCCGGATGACCACGCTCCTGTTGCTCGGCATGCCGAGCATCCTCGGAGCGGTCATGCTGCTGGAGCCCCGCGTCGCCGCCTATTGCGGTCTCTCCGGCATCGTCAATCTGATCGTCGGAGCCGGATTGGTTGCGGCATGGCGAGCCGAGCCGCGCGACCCTCTCCCGATCCTCTTCGCCCTCGCCGTCGCGGCCGAGATCATGCTCGAGTGTCTCACCGGTGGGGCCGTCTTCACCGATACGGCCTGGGCATCCGTTCCCACCGCCCATGCGGCCGGCTTTCTGATCGGGGTCATGTCGGCAATGGCAAGAAAGGCTAAGATTGCCGACATCGTCAATCCGCCAGAAGAGAACACCTCGATGACCTCGAGCAGCGGTCCGCGTCACGGCAAGACCGGCAAACCCATCGACAGCGCCAAACTCGATCGCGTGGTCGCCGACGCCCGCAAGGCCAGCGACGATCGCGCCGCCGGCTATCGCGAGCAGGCGCTAAAGCTCTACGACTGGGTCTGCGGGCGGTGCGCACGCACCTTCACCCGCGAGAACCTGCGCGAGCTGACCGTCCATCACAAGGACATGAACCACGACAACAACCCGCCCGACGGCAGCAACTGGGAGTTGCTCTGCATCTACTGCCACGACAACGAGCACCAGAAGTACGAGGAGCACCTAGCCTCCCTGGCCGGCGGCCGGGTCGCCAAGCCGGGCGTGGCGGGAAAACAGACGACACACAACCCCTTCGAAGGGCTGGCCGATCTCCTGAAGAAAGACGCCTGACGGGGTTTGCTCGAGCGACCCGATTCGCTGGATCGTCTGGTCAGCGCGGAGTATCTGCCGCGAAGGATGTCGGTACCTTGAGACTGCAGAACATGGGATTCGGCCTGATGCTCTCGCTTGTGCTGACGGCCTGCGCCACCGGCACACACGCTCTGGCGGCGGAGAAGACACTCGCATTCGGGATCTCCGCGTACCGACCCGAAGCGGTCATGCTCCCGCAATGGCGCCCGCTCGCGGACTATCTTGAACGCACGCTGCCCGGCTACCGGATCAGTCTGAAGATCCTCGAGCCCGAGGCTCTCGAGCAGGCGGCCCAGCGCGGCGAGCTGGATCTGGTCTTGACCAATCCGGCGCACTACATCGCCATCCGCTCGAATAACCTCCTCAGCGGCGCAATCGCCACCCTGGTGCGGCGGGAGGGCGATCTCGCACTGGCCGTGTTGGGCGGGGTGATTTTTACGGCGGAGGACCGCGACGACATCGACGGCCTGGAGGACCTGATCGACAAGCGCATCGCGCTGAGCGGTCTTTACAACCTGGGCGGCTATGCCGCACCCATGACTGAATTGAAGGCCCGAGGGATCGGACCGGAGCAGATCGATCTTAGGGTCGTCGGCGCGCCGCATGATCGCACGATCGCGGCGGTCCTCTCCGGCGCGGCGGACGCCGGCTTTGTCCGCACCGGCGTCATCGAGCAAATGCAGCACGAGGGTCGACTGACCAATCGGATGCCGCCGTTCGAGCATCTGACGCCGATCGGCTGGCACGACCTTTGGGCGCAGCATCGCATTGCGCTGATCGCCGCGCCATGCGCGCGGACGGACCCTGCACGAGCGAGGAGTGGGTGACCTTCGCTCGGGACGGCCATCGCGAGCTGCTGGAGACCACCAAGCTGGCCATGCACGATGCCGACGGCACGCTCATCGGCGTGCGCGGAATCGGCCACGACATCACCGATCGCAAGCGCATCGAGCACGACCTGCGCAGCATCACTTTATATGCGGCCGAAGGGATCTGGACGAGCGGACTCGACTCTCGTTTTCTCTACGCCAATCCGGCCGCGCTGGCGATGACCGGTCGGGAGGGACCTGACCCATCTGAGGGACCATGAAGAAGCCCTCTTCCGCGCCATTTACTACGACACCCTGACCGGACTGCCGAACCGCACGCTGATGCTCGAACGTCTGGAGCAATTGCGCTTGCGCGCATGCCGCGATCAGAGCCATCTCGCGTTGGGTTTCTTGGATTTGGATCGCTTCGGCGTCGTCAACGAGCGCTACGGGCACGCCCGCGGCGATCGGATCCTGGCCGAGATCGCATCGCGTCTGCGAGCGACGCTGCGTCCCGGCGACACCCTCGCGCGCATCGACGGCGACGAATTCGCGCTCCTGATGGACGCCCTCCCGCACCCCGAGGCGGCATCTCCGGCCATCGAGCACCTTCTGACCCAGCTCGCGATACCCATGATCGACAACGGCGAGGCGATCCGCATCTCCGCCAGCCTGGGCTTGACGATCTTCCCGGAGGACGAGGGCGACTCGGAGACCCTGTTGAGGCATGCCACGCAGGCCATGTATCGCGCCAAGGAGCTCGGCCGTGATCGGATCCATCTCTTCGATGTCGCACAAGACCAAGCGTTGGTGGCCCGCATCGACGATTTGAAACACTTTCGCGACGCGATCGAGCGCAACGAGCTGGTGCTCCATTACCAACCCAAGGTGGATCTCGGCACGGGCGATATCGTCGGCGCCGAGGCCCTGATCCGCTGGCAACACCCCGGGCGCGGGCTGCTTCACCCGACCGACTTCCTGACGATCGTGGACGGATCCGAACGCCCTGGGCGTCGTCGAGCATCTCATCAGACTCGCCAAGATCTTCGACCGCAACGTGATCGCGGAGGGGCTCGAAACGATGGACGATTGGCTTGGGCTGCGCCAGCTCGGTTGTGATCAAGGCCAGGGATTCGGCATCGCGCGCCCGATGCCGGCCGAAGACCTGCCGGCGTGGGTCGACGCATGGCACGCGGCCGGACTCTGGCGTGATCTGCCGAAGCAGCACTGCACCGACTGCGATGACACACTCGTCATCGCCGGCATCATTCACCGCCGCTGGTTCCGCATCTTGAGCGCAGCGGTCGAGACCGGATGGGCCGACGCCGTCGAGATCGTCGATGCCGTGCATTGCCCCTTCAGCAAATGGTCTCGAGGGATCGGCGAGCGTCGCTACGCCGATCTTCCGGACTTCAAAGTGATGGACGATATCGATCGACGCGCGCACCGGATCGCCGAGGAGATCGGCGCACGTCTCAAGCACGGCGACACTTCCGCCGCACGCGTGCAGCTGCCCCAGCTGCAGGCAGCCTGCACTGAGTTGCTGGATCACATCGATCCTCTCGCCGAGTGCGAGAGCTTGGATCTCCGGAGCATCTGACCGGGGCTCCTCGCCCCCTCGGGGACCGGCCACGGCCAGCGGAACGGGCAAAAGCCGATTACACTTCAGTCGGTGACCGCAACGACCCTAAACCCGTCAGCGAGGTATGCGATGGACAACCACGACTATCAACGCCTGTTGCTCGCGGTGGATTTCGAGAAGGAAAGCGAGCCGGTCGTCGCACGCGCGCAGCGGCTCAAAGCATTGCTCGGTGCGCGGCTCTTTCTGCTGCATGTCGTCGAGCACGTCCCGCCGACGATGGAGTACATGCCGGTGGGTTATGCCGGCGACGTCGCCGTCCCGGAGAACCTGGATCTGGAAGAGGAGCTCTTGGCGATCGCCCGGCGGGAGATCGATGTCGTGGGCGAACGCCTGGATGTGCCGATCGCCGATCGCCTGGTGCGTGTCGGTCCAACCGGGCGCACGATCGACGAGGTCGCGGGAGAGCTGGCTGTCGACCTCGTCGTCATCGGCAGCCGCGGACGGCACGGGTTCTTGGGGCTTTTCGGCTCCACGGCGCGCTCCGTTCTGCGCAACCCGACCTGCGACGTGCTGTGCGTGAAGATCGAGGAGGCCGGCTAAACCGCGGCCGGGGTGCTTGACGAGTTCATCGGGTGAGTCGGGCCTCGGGTGAGACCTTCACCGTCGGCGCTGCCTCGGTTTAGTAACGGTTGAGAAACACCTTAGCCATCGCGGTTCATTCTCCCCCTCTCCGCAACCCCTCTCCCGCGAGGGGAGAGGGGCGAAGATGGATCACTTGCGATTGAATCGTTGCTCAGGAGTCGGGGAGATCAAGACGAGAGCCTTGAACCTGGATTCACGCCGGGCAGCTACCCGTCTCGCGGGTCGGCGTCGGCGAGAGCACGGCCACCGGCGGTTGCTTGGGCTGCCACTTCAGATCGGCATCCACGCGGCGGCAAGAGCCAGGAGTATCGCGGCCATCGCCCCGGCGATCAGGTCGTCGAGCATGATCCCGAGGCCGCCGGGCACCTTGCGGTCCGCGACCCGCACGGGCCAGGGTTTCCAGATATCGAAGAGCCGGAAGAGGACGAAGCCGGCGAGGATCCAGAGCCATCCGGCCGGCGCGGCGACCATGGTCAGGAGAAAACCGACCCACTCGTCCCAGACGATCGCCGAGGGGTCTTTCGAGTCCAGATCGCGTGCGGTGCGATCGCAGGCCCAGATCCCGACGAGAGTGAAGAGGACCAGCAGACCGACATAGAAGGGCCAGGCCAAAGGGCTGAGCAGCAGATAGAGCGGGATCGCCGCGAGCGTGCCGACTGTTCCGGGCGCAAGCGGAGCCAATCCCGAGCCGAAACCGAAGGCGATCCAGTGATGGATGCGTCGCGGATTGAAGCCGGACTTGAAGCCGCTTCGGGGCGTGCCGTCAGGTGTTGTTCGAGAAGTGGTCATAACCGACACTCGAAAGGCTTGTCGGGATCCCGTCCGGCCCCCTCAGGATCAATCCGGGCTGCGCACCGATGATGCCGACGGCAGTAAGCGTGCAACCGAGCCCCGCCGCCATTGATGCGATCAACGCTGCCTGCTCGGGCGGCGCGCAGAAACACAGCTCGTAGTCATCGCCGCTCGACAACGGCAGCGACCAATCGCCCTCGGATGCGATCCGGCTTGCCACGGCGGGAGACAGCGGCAAGGCCGTAAGGTCGATCTCGGCCCCGACACCGGATGCCGCAAGGATGTGACCGAGGTCCCCGGCCAAACCATCCGAGAGATCGATCATGGCCGTGGCGATCCCGCGCAAGGCGGTTCCGAGTGCGACGCATGGATCCGGGCGCTCCAGTCGCTCCCGCAGAGCCGAATCGACCGGACCGCCCTCGCGCATGAGCCGGAGCGCAAGCCCGGCATCGCCCAGCGTCCCGCTGACCCAGACGAGATCGCCGGGGCGGGCGCCGTCGCGCCGCACCGCCGCGCCGTGGCGCACCAGACCATGGACCTGCACGGTCACGCTCAATGGACCGCGCGTGGTATCGCCGCCGACCAAGCGCACCCCGTAGGTTCGGGCCAAGTCGCCGAAGCCGCGCGCGAATGCCGCGAGCCAGTCGTCGTCGCGCTCGGGCAGGGTCAAGGCCAGCGTCGCCCAAGCGGGCGCGGCGCCCATCGCGGCCAGATCGCTGAGCCCGACGGCCAGGGACTTGTGTCCGAGGGCCTCGGCATCGCAGTCGTGGAAGAAGTGGACCCCCGCGACCAAGGTGTCGATGCTGACCGCCAGGCTCAGGCAGGCCGGGACCTCGAGCAAGGCACAGTCGTCGCCGACGCCGAGCAGGACATCGGCGCGGGGCGTACCGAGATCGGCGAAGAAGCGACCGATCAGGTCGAACTCGGATCGCGATCCTTCATCCATCCTGCAATGTCACGCGCGCCTAGACCGGCCGACCCGACGCCGCCGCATGGGTGCGCGCGACCTTGTCGAGCACGCCGTTGACGTACTTGTGCCCCTCGTGGGCGCCGAGCAGCTTGGTCAGCTCGACCGCCTCGTTGATGGCGACGCGATCCGGAATGGAGTCGGAGAAGAGGATCTCGAAGGCGCCGAGACGCAGGATCGCAAGCTCCACCGGATCGACCTGACTGATGGGTCGGTCGAGGACTCGGTCGAGCTGCGCATCGATCTCGGTCACATGGACCGGAACGCCCGTGAGCAGTTGATCCAAAAGCTCCATGTTGAAATTGAACCGCTCCTTGGAATCGGGCGGGGCGTCGTCCTCGGACCCGTTCAGCGAGCCGGCGACGGCATCGAGCCACTCGGGGTCATCGAGGAGATGGCGTTTGATCTCCATCGGATCTTCGCCGGTCAGCCGCCATTGATAGAGCGCCAAGGCGGCATAGCGGCGTGACTGACTGCGGGGATTGATCGTCATCAATCGAGCTGCCGCAAGAGGTCAACCATCTCGATGGCGGACATGGCCGCTTCGGCGCCCTTGTTGCCGGCCTTGGTGCCGGCACGTTCGATCGCCTGCTCGATGGTGTCCACTGTGAGCACGCCGAAGGCAACCGGGATGGCGTATTTAAGGCTGACCTGGGCCATGCCCTTGACGCACTCACCGGCGACGTACTCGAAGTGCGGCGTGCCGCCGCGGATCACCGCACCCAGCGCCAGGATGGCATCAAAGCTGCCCTTGGCGGCGATACGCTCGATGGTCACCGGCATCTCGAAGGCGCCGGGCACGCGCACAATCGTCAGCCCGTCATCCGTCGCACCGTGGCGCTTGAGCGTGTCGATGGCGCCTTTTTCCAGCGCCTCGACCACGAAACTGTTCCAGCGCGACACCACAAGGCAGAAGCGCGCATTGTCGGCGCGCATGACGCCCTCGATCGTCTTGATACTCATCGGTTAGCTCGTCTCGATTCAAACCGCACAGGCGCACGGGGCGCGAAGGGTTTCAAACCGAATTCTTGGAAGCTGTTCTTATCGACGCGGTTTCGGCGAATCCTGCATCGCCACCTCGTCATCCTTTGCGTCCTCTGCGCCTTTGCGGCTCTCGCTATCCGTCTCGGCGTCCGCCAAGGCTCAGCTCGCCGGACCGCTCGCCGTCCTCCCCCCGGTGTACTCCACGACCTCCAGATCGAAACCCGAGATGGCGTGCATCGCCTTGGGCGCACTCATGACGCGCATCTTGCGCACGCCAATATCCGAGAGGATCTGGGCGCCGATCCCGTAGGTCCGCAGGGCATTGCGATCTTGGCGGCGTGCGGGCACCACGTCGTCCTCGTCATGGAGCTGAAAGTCCTTCAGACGCGCCAGCAGGTCGGCGGCGCTGTCGCGGTTGCGCAGCACCACGATCACGCCCTCGCCCTCGGCCGCGACCTGTCGCATTACGTCCTGCAAAGGCCAACCGCAGGCGTTGTGACGCGTACCGAAGAGGTCGCACAGGGTGTTTTGCAGATGCACCCGGACCAGGGTCGGGCGCTCCGGGCTGATCTCGCCGAGGGTTAAGGCCAGATGGATCTCGTTGTCGATACTATCCCTGTAGGCCACCAGGCGGAAGGTCCCGTGATCCGTACGCAGCTCGCACTCGCACTCGCGCAGGACCGCCTTCTCGTGCCGTACCCGGTAGTGGATGAGGTCCGCGATGGTGCCGATCTTCAGACCGTGGGTCTCGGCAAAGGCTTCGAGATCGGGCCGGCGCGCCATCGAGCCGTCCTCGTTGAGGATCTCCACGATCACCGCGGCGGGACTGTAGCCGGCGAGCCGAGCGAGGTCGCATCCGGCCTCGGTGTGCCCGGCCCGGACCAAGACCCCGCCCGGTTGGGCCATGAGCGGAAAGATGTGTCCGGGCTGGACCAGATCCTTCGGCTGCGCATCCGGCGCGACCGCGGCCTGGATGGTCGTGGCCCGATCGGCCGCCGAGATGCCCGTCGTCACGCCGCGGGCCGCCTCGATGGAGACGGTGAAGGCGGTCGAATGGGCGGCCTGATTGTCGCTGACCATCATCGGCAGGCGCAGACGCTCGCAGTGCTCCTTGCTGAGGGTCAGGCAGATGAGGCCGCGCCCGTACTTGGCCATGAAATTCACGGCCTCCGGGGTCACGCGATCGGCAGCCATGAGCAGATCGCCTTCGTTCTCGCGGTCCTCGTCGTCCATGATCACGACCATCCGCCCCGCACGGAGCTCCTCGATGATCTCTTCGGTAGTGTGGAGGCCTGGATTACCCATCACTGAAATGTCGTCCGAGCGAAAAGCGGTTTAGTTTAGCAAAGTAGGATCCGAGAAGCGGTCGGCGAATCCCTCTCGGTTCGGAGGATGGGTTTCGCTGCGCTCTACCCATACTACGGCAGCCGATGATCAATCGCTGGATCTCGCGAATCCATGCCGGGCGAGAAACCCCATGGTCAGCCCCGGCTTCGCCGGGTCGCTCTCGGCAGCGGCATCGTCCAACAGCAGCCGTTCCAAATAGCGGGCAATCAGGTCCACCTCCAGGTTGACCCGGGTGCCGCTGCGGTAGCCGCCGATGATGGTCTCGGTCAAGGTGTGAGGCACGATGTTCAGCTCGAAGATCGCGCCGTCGACCTGATTGACGGTCAAGCTGGTACCGTCCACGCAGATGGAGCCCTTCGGCGCAATATAACGTGCCAGCTCGGCCGGGGCCTGGATGCGCAGCCTCCAGGACCGGGCATCCTCGCGCTGCTCGATGATCTGCCCGACGCCGTCGACGTGACCGCTGACCAGGTGCCCGCCAAGCGGGGTCGCCAAGGTGAGTGCCGGCTCCAGATTGACCGCGCTGCCGGGCGCGAGTGTTCCGAGCGTCGTGAGCGAGAGGGTCTCGCGCGAGACATCCGCGGCAAAACCGCGCCCCGTCAACTCGACCGCCGTCAAGCAGATGCCGTTGACCGCGATGCTGTCGCCGAGCGCCGCGCGCGCAAGATCAAGCTTCCCGGCATCGATCGAGAGACGCACGTCGCCGCCGCGCGGTTCGAGCCGCTCGATCCGGCCGATGGATTGGATGATTCCGGTGAACATGTTTTCAATGGCCCAAGTGTAGGTCGGGTTAGCGCAGCGTAACCCGACGATCGGCGTCTCGACAGACCGGAAACGTCGGGTTACGACGCGCCTAAGCCTCGGAGTAAATCCATAGAGCGCATACCGGGCGCGTCTAACCCGACCTACGAGCGCTACGAGCGCTGCTGGTCGGATCGGGGCTGGCCGTGATACGAAGATCTCGGCCGACGGCGCGGACGTCGACGATCGCGAGGGGGATGCGATCGCGCATCCGATCGAGTCCGGGCAGGCTGAAAAGACCGCGTCCCGCATCGCCCATTAGGTGCGGGGCCAGGTAGATGAGGATCTCGTCGACCAAGCCTTCAGAGAGGGCGGCCCCGGCGAGGGTCGGCCCGGTCTCCAGGATCACCTCGTTGATCTCGCGCCGGGCCAGCTCGCTCATGAGAGCACCGAGGTCGACTTGCGCGGAGGCCCCTGGACAGAGAGACACCTCGGCACCTGCGTCCTTCAGCTCGGCCATCCGCCGGGGGTCGTCGACCGCACCGACGATCAGGGTCGTCCCCGGCAGTGTCAGGATGCGGGCGGTCGGCGGCGTGCGCCAGCGGCTGTCGACCACCACGCGCAGCGGCTGGCGAATCACCTCGCCCGGTCGCATCCCGGGCAGATCCTCTGCACGGAGCCGAACATTCAGGCTCGGATCATCCGCGAGCAGGGTGCCGATCCCGGTGAGGATCGCCGAGCTGCCGGCGCGCAGGCGCTGCACGTCGCGGCGCGCCGCCTCGCCGGTGATCCATTGACTCTCCCCGCTCGCCATCGCGGTGCGCCCGTCCAGGCTTGCCGCGAGTTTGCATCGGACGTATGGACGACCCTGCTCCATCCGCTTGATGAAGCCCGGATTGAGTGCGCGCGCCTCGGCCTCGAGTAGGCCGGTCTCGACCGCAACCCCGGCCTCAGCGAGCAGTCGCAACCCCCGCCCGGCGACCAGCGGATTCGGATCCACCATGGCGCAGACCACCCGAGCGACCCCGGCCTCCAGCAGACCGTCGGTACAGGGCGGCGTGCGGCCTTGATGACAGCACGGCTCCAGCGTCACGTAGGCGGTGGCGCCGCGGGCACGCTCGCCCGCCTCGATCAGTGCGTGGCGCTCGGCATGCGGCTCGCCGGCGCGCCGGTGCCATCCCTCGCCGACGATGTGACCGTCGCGGACGATCAGGCAGCCGACGCGCGGGTTGGGGTCGGTCGTGAAACGCCCGAGCTCGGCGAGCTGAACGGCTCGCGCCATGAAGGCATGGTCGGCACCCGGAGCCGCCCCGCCCCTCGGCGCGTCATCCGACCCGGTCGTCAAGGCTTGAGCTCCAGCTCCTGGAGCAGATCCAACTGCTGGCGTTTCACCTCGGGCGTGGGCTGCTGCTCGAGCCGCTCGATCTCTTCGCGGAAGGCGGCGACGTCCTCGAACTTGCGATACACCGAGGCGAAGCGCACGTAGGCGACCTGATCGAGCTGACGCAGCTCCTCCATCACCAGCTCGCCGATGCGCAGCGCCGGGACCTCGCTCTCGCCGCTCGACATCAGCTTGCGCTGGATCCGCCACATGGCGCTGTCGATCTCGTCCGTGCTCACCGGCCGTTTCTCCAGCGCCCGCATCATCCCGGAGCGCAGCTTGCGCCCGTCGAAGGGCGCACGGCTGCCGTCGCGCTTCACGACCCGCGGCAGATTCAGCTCGGCCGTCTCGAAGGTCGTGAAGCGCTCGTGACAGACGACGCACTTGCGCCGCCTGCGCACCTGGTCGCCCTCACCGGAAAGACGCGAGTCCACCACCTTGGTGTCCTGGGCGCCGCAGAAGGGGCAGCGCATTCAACGCTCGTAGACGGGGAAGCGCTTGCAGAGTGCCAGCACCTTGGTCTTGACCGCATCGATGGTGGCTTGATCGCCGCGGGCGTCGATCAGATCGCACATCCAGCCGGCCAGATCGCGCGCCTCGTCGGTCCCGAAACCACGCGTGGTGATCGCTGGGGTGCCGACACGGATGCCGCTGGTGACGAAAGGCGATTGTGGATCGTTGGGCACGGCGTTCTTGTTGACCGTGATGTTGGCGGCACCCAACCAGGCATCGACGTCCTTACCGGTCAGACCCTGCTCGATGAAGCTAACCAGGAAGAGATGATCGTTCGTCCCGCCCGAGACCACGTCGAAACCGCGCGAGAGAAAGACCTCGGCCATCGTCTGGGCATTCAACAAAACCTGCTGCTGGTAAACCTTGAAGCTCGGCTCCAACGCCTCCTTGAAGGCCACCGCCTTGGCGGCGATCACATGCATCAAGGGACCGCCCTGGGTGCCCGGGAAGACCAGCGAGTTGAATTTCTTCTCGAGCTCGGGGTTGGCCTTCGCCAGGATCAAGCCGCCGCGCGGACCACGCAGGGTCTTGTGGGTGGTGGTCGTGGTGACGTCGGCGATCTGTACCGGACTCGGGTAGACGCCGGCGGCGACGAGACCCGCGACATGCGCCATGTCGACCATCAGGTAGGCACCGACGGCATCGGCGATGGTCCGAAAGCGCGCCCAGTCGACGATCCGCGAATAGGCCGAGAAGCCGGCGATGATCATCTTGGGGCGATGATCAAAGGCCAGACGCTCGACCTCGGCGTAGTCGATCTCGCCGGTCGCAGGATCCAGTCCGTACTGGACCGCGTTGTAGATCTTGCCCGAAAAGTTCGGCTTGGCACCGTGGGTCAGATGACCGCCGTGCGCCAGGCTCATGCCGAGAACCGTGTCGCCGGGCTGGCACAGGGCCATGAAGACCGCCGCGTTGGCCTGGGATCCGGAATGCGGCTGGACGTTGGCATAGTCGGCGCCGAACAACTGTTTGGCGCGATCGATCGCCAACTGCTCGGCCACGTCGACATACTCGCAGCCGCCGTAGTAGCGCTTGCCCGGATACCCTTCGGCATACTTATTGGTCAGGACGCTGCCTTGAGCCGCCAAGACACGCGGGCTCGCGTAGTTCTCGGAGGCGATGAGCTCGACGTGCTCCTCCTGACGGCGCTCCTCGTTCTGGATTGCACCCCAGAGCTCAGGATCATAGTCGCTGATCTGCATGCTTTTCTCGAACATCGTTCGTTCCCCAGGCGGCGCAAAGCCGCACAGTGTATCGATTTTTCGGCCCAGCGTCGCTGTCTAGATCGCTCAGGGCAAGCTATGTGAGGTATGCCGTGAGGATTGGCAATCCCGCGGAGGGAAGGGTTTGAACGGAATCGGTCTCTCTCGGAGCGATAACCGTCCAGGGATCGTCGACTTCCAGTCGACGATCCCTGGAGTGTCGGATGTCTAAATCAAATCGCGCGAAACACGGGTTAGTCAGCACTCTCGTCGCCTGGAAAAAAGTCGGCAGCGAGGATGTCCTCGAGCGCGTAGGGGCAGTGGTCGGGAAACTGCCGGCGATCGATCCCGGTTTCGTCCTCGGCCTTCAGCTTGGCTTTCTCGTAGACCGCTTGCAGCTTGTCGATCAGGAAGGGACGCAGGCCGGGACTGTCTTCCAGCAATTCGGAGACGTCCATGCGCTGCGCGAGGATCGTCGTACGCCAGCTGCGCGAACCTTTCGGCGCTTGGTAGTGCCATTTGAGGAGATGCATCAAGAGGACAGCCAAGCGGCTCAACAACTCGCGTTTTTCGCTCTTCGCCATGGCCTCGAGCTCCTCTGCGATGTTCTCCACGTCGATCCGATCGAGTTGACCGCGGCGCATCAAGGCCACGTTGTCGGTCAGCCAGCCGTAGAAGTCTTTGTCATAGCTTTGAGGTGTACTCACGTCGCTGTCCTTTGATGGTGTCTCGAGCGGGGTGGTCTCCGCTCCCGGGATAGTCGACTTGCAGTCGACATCGTGCGCTGGCCTTTCGGCCCGCGGGTCGACTGCAAGTCGACTATCCCGGGGGTGTCGCCGTTGCGGATCCAGAATCGTGAATCCGTACCGGTCGAGATGACATGACTATAGATTCGGGAAGCGACGGCGGCAAATCCGACCGGCCTCGGCAGGAATTCCGGCTGCCGCTTCGGCTGGACCGAACGATGCCGGGCTTACGTCCGTCATTGGACACGGCGCTGGCGATGATCTATCCCCAGGCTGTCCGGGATTCCGCGCATGAACGCGCGTGAATTGGGTCTGCCCGAAACAGCCTTTCCCCGCACCTGTCCTTACGCGCTTGAGCAGATCCTCACACCCGACTTTTTTGCCCGAGAGCGTCCGACGCTGATCCGTCGCGGGGGCTTCGCGGTGTAGAATTGAGACCCGATCAGACCGACATGGCCATCATTGACATGTCGACAGCACACCGCCGGGGCCGCAGACGATGACCGAAACCATCCACAACGTCGATCACGCCGAGATCAGCAAGTTCGAGGAGCTGGCCTCGCGCTGGTGGGATCCGCACAGCGAGTTCAAGGCGTTGCACGAGATAAATCCGCTGCGCCTGGACTATATCGAGCGCGCGGCGTGCGGGTTGGCGGGCAAGCGTGTCCTGGATGTGGGTTGCGGCGGCGGCATCCTCTCCGAGTCGATGGCGCTGCGCGGTGCGGAGGTGACCGGGATCGACATGGGC
>NZ_DATITZ010000369.1:0-6454 GCF_035467215.1 Thiocapsa sp.
CGGTCGAGCCGGACTGCGCGGACCTGCCCTACTTCCTGCGGACCTATTTCGCCTGGAAGCTCGGCCTGCCGATCGCCTACCGACCCTGCACACGCGGGAGCCGGAGCAGTCCGCCGACCTGTCAGGCTCCCGTCGCCGAGACGCGCTTCGTCGGCAACAGGGCGTCTGCCGAGGTCTTCGCAGAGGCCAGCCGAAAGATGATGGACACGGTGCACTCGGGCAGCGCACGCACCGCCCTGCGCGACGACGCGACCGATGTCTATCCGATCGCGCTCGATCGCTCGACACTCTGGCCCGGAACCATCTTCGCCGACCCTTACGGTCATATCATGGTGATCGTGAAATGGCTGCCCCAACGCGGACGCGAGAGCGGTCTCCTGCTCGCGGTCGACGCCCAACCGGACAACTCGGTGACGCGCAAGCGCTTCTGGGAGGGCACCTTCCTGTTCGCGCAAACCCCGAGCGCGGGGCCGGGCTTCAAGGCGTTCCGACCGGTGGTTCAAACCAGCGGCGGCGTGCGCCAGCTGCCCAACAGCGCACTCGACGGGCGATCCGGTCTACCGCCCTTCTCGCTCCAGCAGGCAGCTCTCTCGCCGGCCGACTTCTACGCCCGCATGCAGCAGCTCATCAGCCCGCGGGGTCTGGAGCCCGAGGTCGCCTACGCCGCGACGCTGGACGCCCTGATGGAGCAGCTCGAAACACGCGTGACCTCGGTCGAGAATGGCGAGGCATACATGCGCAGCCGCCCCGGCACCCTCGTTCCGATGCCGAGCGGACCGGCCATCTTCGAGACCACAGGTCCTTGGGAGGATTACGCCACCCCGTCGCGCGACATGCGTCTGCTGATCGCCATGAAGGTGCTCGCCCAGCTGCCGGAGCGCATCCGTCGCTACCCGGAGCTCTTCGTCCTGCAGGGACGCTCGCCGAGCGATGCCGCCGCGCGCATCGAACGCCTGAACGCGCAACGGATGGACGAACGCTTCGTCACCTACAACCGCAGCGACGGCAAACCCTGGCGGCTGAGTCTCGGGGATATCTACAACCGCCGCACCGAATTCGAGATCGCCTACAACCCGAACGATTGCGTGGAGCGGCGTTGGGGCGCATCCCCCGGCGCCCCGGATGAAACGACCTGTCGCAGGCGGGCGCCGGCTGACCAGCGTGCGCGCATGGAGGAGTATCGTCCCTGGTTCCGCGATACGGTCCGCCCTCCGCGGTAGCACAAGACATCTCGACGACCGATGATCCTAGATCCGGCAGTTGAACGGCCCCTGGAGTGCGTCCCGCGCGGTGTCCGGCAAGGCGCGACGAGGCGGCGTAGTGGTTCTACGACAACGCGTTGCAACGCAGTCGGGCGCCGCGCGGGGTGTGCTCCAGGGGTCGTAGCGGCCTTCACCCAGCCGGTGAGCCGTCAGACGAGCGCGATCGTCAAGGCCGTCGAGACCTTGAATGAAGCATGAAGCGGTCAACTGCCAGATCTAGGATCATAGGCACCCGACACCAACGCCCGGCTGCACCCAAACGGAGTCCGTCCCATGCCGAGTTGTCCCTCCGTGCCGCATGCGGCGGAGCAGGCCTTGCTCCGAACCGCCTGTCTCGCCCTCTGCCTGACCCTGGTCGCCTGCGGAGCCCCTGCCCCGCGGCCCGGCGAGGCACCCGGAACCTGGGCGGGACGCCCCGTCGGCCAAGCCCCCCCGCCCAACCCGGGACTCAAACAGGCGATGATCCAGCGCGCAACCCGCGAGTGGGAGCACTTCGATCGGCAGGTCGTCATCTTCAAGGGCACCGAGGAGAGCATCCCCCACGTCGGCGCTTGGGAGGATGACTACACCCATGCCGCTCGGGTCAACCTCTACTGGCGGGCGGTCAACAAGCCGGGGCTCGACGGTCTGGACTGCCGGCAGCCCTGGTCGGCCGCCTTCATCAGCTGGGTCATGCAGAGTGCGGGTGTGCCGACGAGCCAGTTCCGCTCGGCGAGTGCTCACTGGGTCTATCTCTCCACCATGGTCGAGGAGGCGAGCTATCCAGGTCGCTACTTTATTCCCCGACGGGTTCAGGATTACAGCCCGAACCCCGGCGACCTGGTCTGTGCCCCGCGGGGCCGCACGCCGGAGCGCGCCTTCGACGGCTACATCAGCGCCGCGATGCTCCAGGGCGCGGAGACCCACTGCGACCTGGTGGTCGGCAAGAGCGGCCAGACGCTGGAATCCATCGGCGGCAACGTCCGCAACTCGGTCTCCAAGAGCATTGTCGAGCTCGACGCCCAAGGACGGCTCAAACCCGTGCCGCGGCGACCCTGGTTTCTGATCATGCAGAACCGGCTTTGAGATCCGGATCGCGCGGCGCTGCGATCTCCTGCCCCACGCGCCGCGCGGTGACACTCCGATCATTGCCGGCGCACGAAGCCCGCAGCCGTGTCGCCCTTGTCATGCTTGCGCCCCTGATACAGCCGCGTCCGCGACCTCCGGCTGTCGGCGCATGGACAGGTAATAGATCACCGGAACCGCCATCCGCGAGAGCAGCAGGGACGCGATCTCGCCGGCCATCAGCGAGATCGCCAGCCCCTGGAAGATCGGATCGAACAGGATCACACTGCCGCCTACCACGACGGCCATGGCGGTCAGCAGCATGGGCCGAAACCGGATGGCCCCGGCATCCACGACCGCCTCCGCCAGCGGCATTCCCTGCTTCACGCGCAGCTTGATGAAATCGACCAGGATGATCGAGTTCCGCACCACGATCCCGGCGCCGGCAATGAAGCCGATCATCGAGGTCGCGCTGAAGAAGGCCCCCATCGCCCAATGCGCCGGCAGGATGCCGACCAGTGAGAAGGGGATGGCCGCCATGATGATGAACGGGGTGCGGAACGATCGGAACCAGCCCACCACCAGGGCATAGATCAGAACCAGGACGACCGCGAATGCCGCCCCCAGATCACGGAAGACCTCGTAGCTGATATGCCACTCGCCGTCCCACTTCAGGGATGGCTCAAGCACCGAGAAGGGCTGGCGGATGTTCAGAATCTCCACCGGGGCATCATATCCGTCAGGCACGTAAGCGCGGATCATCTCGTTGAGTTGGAAGATGGCGTAGATCGGACTCTCCTCTTCCCCGGCCACGTCCCCGGTCACGTAGACAACGGGGAGATGGTTCTTGCGGTAAATGCTTTTCTCCCCGACCCCTTCCTCGACGCGGATCACCTCGCCCAAGGGGACACAGTGACCGCCCGAACAGACCGGGATGGGAAGCAGCTCGGCCGGCTGCGCCCGTTGACGGATCGGCAGACGCAACCGGATCAGCACGTCCTCCGTCTCCTCGCCCGCATGCAGCAGCCCCACGTCGGCGCCCGCCTGGGCGATGCGGATCACCTCCGCCACCTGATCGGCGGTAATCCCGTTCAATGCACCCTTCTCATGGTCGAAGCGGAACATCAACAGCGGCTGGTCCGCCTCGACGTACCAGTCGACATCGACAACCCCCGGTGTTGCCTCGAACAGCTCTCGGATGTGCTCGGCGATCCGGATCTGCTCCCGGTAATCCGGCCCGTAGACCTCCGCAACCAAGGTCTGAAGGACGGGCGGTCCCGGCGGCACCTCGGCGACCTTGATGCGTGCGCCCTCCTCGCGTGCCACCTCCCGAATGCGCTCGCGGATACGTTTGGCGATCGCATGGCTCTGGAGCTCCCGCTCGTCCCCGGGGACCAGATTGACCTGGATGTCGGCGACGTTCGGGCCTTGGCGGAGGAAATAGTGGCGCACTAAGCCGTTGAAGTTATAGGGTGCGGAGGTCCCGGCATAGATCTGATAATTCATCACCTCCGGCTCCCTGCTCAAGCGTGCGGCGATTCGGCGGGTCACGTTGGTTGTGTGCTCGAGCGTTGTTCCTTCATCCATGTCGACAATGATCTGCAACTCACTCTTGTTGTCGTACGGGAGCATCTTGACCTTGACCGCACCGGTCGCAACCAGACCGACCGCGCCGACGAGCAACAGCGTGATCGTCGCCAAAAAGACGATGCCGAGGAGCGGCCGACGGATCATCGGCCCCATGACCCGACGATAGGCGCGGGTCGTCACGTCCTCCCGGTCCGCGACCTGTCCGCCGCCGCGGGCATGCCAACGCAGCATCCGGTACGCCGCCCACGGCGTCACGACGAAGGCGACGGCCATCGAGAACAACATCGCCGCCGTGGCCCCGACCGGGATCGGTCGCATGTAGGGCCCCATGAGTCCCTGCACGAAGGCCATGGGCAGCACGGCCGCGATCACCGTCAAGGTTGCGAGAATCAACGGACTACGCACCTCGTTGACGGCCTCCACCGTCACATCCTTGAGGGGCCGCCCCCGATTCGCGGGCAGTCGAAAGTGCCGCACGACGTTCTCGACATCCACGATCGGATCATCCACGAGGATGCCGATCGAGAAGATCAGCGCGAACAGGGTCACTCGATTGAGGGTAAAATCCAGCAGATAGAAGGTCGCGAGGGTCAGGGCCAAGGTGACGGGGATCGCGATCGCAACCACGCCGGCCTCGCGCCAGCCCAGCACGATCGCGATGAGCACACTGACGCCGAAAACCGCCAGGCCCATGTGAAAGAGGAGCTCGTTGGATTTCTCCTCGGCTGTCCGACCATAGTCGCGGGTCACCGTGACCTCGACGCCATTCGGAATGCTCGTGCCGCGGAGCGTCTCGACCTTGCGCATCACCTCGGCGACGACCTGTACCGCATTGGTCCCGGTCCGTTTTGCGACGGCCAAGGTCACCGCAGGCTCCTCGACGGGGAGCGACTCGGGCTGCGACGAGCGGTCGGGGCGACCGAACAGGACATAGTCTTCGACCTCCTCGGCATCGTCGAAGACGCGTGCGATGTCGCGCAGATAGACCATCTGTCCCTGGTGCACGCCGACCACGACCGAGCCGACCTCGGCGGCATCGCGCAGGAAGCCGCCGAGCTCGGTCAGGACCTCTTGATCCCCGGCGGGGAAGCTCCCGGCCCGATGCTGGCGATTGGCCGCCCGCAAGGCATTCAGCACATGGGTCGGATCGATCTTGTATGACCCGAGACGTGCCGCATCGAGCTCGATACGGACCTGGCGGCGAAGCCCGCCGATCAGCGTGGTCTCGGAGACCTCGGCGATCTCTTTGACCGAATCGTCCACCGCCGATGCGATCCGCCGCAGCGCATGGTGATCGTAGCCGCCCCCGTGAAAGGTCAGGGCGAGAATGGGGACATCGTCGATCCGCCTGGGTTTGAGCAACGGCTCGGAGGCACCATGCGGGATGCGATCGAGGTTCGCGTAGAGTTTCTGGTAGAGCTGAACGATCGCCTTCTCCTCGTCCCAGCCGACGAGAAAGCGCACGATGGTGACGGACTGGCCGGGGCTCGAGATCGAGTAGACGTATTCGACGCCCCGCAGCTCGCGTGCCAGCTTTTCGAGCGGCCGCGTGACCCGTTGCGTCACCTCCTCCGCGGTCGATCCGGGCATCTGCACGAACACATCGATCATCGGCACGACGATCTGCGGCTCTTCCTCCCGAGGTAGGAGTACGATCGCCAGGACACCGAGCAGCATCGCCGCGCCCGCGATCAAAGGCGTCAGCGGCGAATCGACGAAAAAGTAGAGGATTCGCGAGATCAGGCCGAACCGAGGAACACGATAACCGCGCTTCGCTTTCATGGTGCCCCCCGGTAGTGCTCGGAAGTCCGGCCCATGGCCCCGACGGCAAGCGCAAGGGTCGACCGGCGCCCTCAGCAGATTAGAATGTTCTAATGTAAAGTATAGGCAGACTACGCGACTCCGCCAGGGCACCGAAGAACGGCCGGAGCGCGCTGCCCGACGGCGGCACGACACCCTTTCAGGTCAGCGGAGGTGACCGTGATCAACACCGAACGACAACCCGGAACAGCGAGCCTCGGCGCCGCGGTGGCGACCTTGTTGCTCTGCGCCGCCCCCATCTATGCCGACGAGCCCTGGAGCGCACCCCTGCAACGCGGTGGTCAGGTCGAGGTGGATCCCCGTACCAATCGCCCGGTTCTCGATCAGGACGGTCGCCGGACCCAGCTCTGGGATGGCGTGCATCGGCTGGAAGACGGCTCGGTCATCCGCATCGAGGGCGGCCGCGTGGTCCCGACGACGGACATGCTTGCGCCGAGCGTCCCGCCGAGCGATGCGGCGACATCCGATGCCGAATCGCCCGAAACGGTCGAAGCCAACGAAGGCGCGGCCGAGCAGCCGAACGGCGCACGCATCACCGGCGCGTCCACCTGCGAGCAGTTGGTGCTCCAAGTGTGCGGCGCCGCTCGCACCTGTTGGCAGGAGCCCGCTTGCGAGGCCGCACGTCAACTCCGTCAGATGGAACAGGAGGAGTGGCTCAAAGGGGCCGATCCGGGCCTCGCCACGGAGAGCGGGAACCAGTGCGAGGAGGCCATGAGCAACGCCTTCTTTGCGCCGTG